>JAISUW010000009.1 GCA_031271865.1 Oscillospiraceae bacterium | reverse complement strand
TTGTTAGCCGCCACGCCCCACATTCCCCGCTTCGTTCTTTGTTCGGTTTTTGCGGTGCGCTCACACTCCCACCTCTCGCAGGCGGGAGTTTTTTTTCTTTACTTTTGGGTTGCAGTCTGCGATTTCCCCCTTGACAACGCTGCGTATCTATGGTATAATGTACTTATATTCGTACATATGAACCGATTTGAAAGGGTGAGCTTTATCAACTTTGTCTTACTTCTCAGCGCCGCCGTTTTGGCATTAGGGGCATTGATTGTCGGCATTTTGGTTCTGGTGCGGTTGTCCGGACCGCCGCGTGGGCAGGACTATACCCCGACCCTGACCGCCTTATCCGAGAAAGCCGCCAAGCAGGAATTGATGACGGAAAACCTCCGAACCGCTCTGCTGGAACGCTTGTCCGAGAACCAAAGGAGCACCGGGGAAGCCTTTCTCCAAAACCGCGAGGCAGCGGAGCAGCAGCTTACGAAGCAACGGCAGGAGTTGCTGGGGGCGCAGGGTGCTCTGCGCAACGAATTGGACAGCCGCTTAGATGGGGTGATGCGGCTCATCGGGGAGAACCTACGCGGCATTCTGACGCAGCAGCTACAGGGTGCAGACAGTATGCGCTCGGAGACTTCCGCCCGCTTGGAGGGGATAGAACGCAAGCTGACAGAGGCCGTCACCGGACTCCTCCAACGCCAGCAGCAGGCGGAGCAGAGACAGTATGAGGCTTTCGAGAATATCAGGCATTCCAATGAGGAGAAGCTGGAGCAGATGCGGCTGACCGTGGACGAAAAGCTGCAAAAGACGTTGGAAACCCGTCTGGGCGAATCGTTCCGGACTGTGCAGGCGCAGTTGGAGAGCGTCCACAAAGGTCTGGGGGAGATGCAGACGCTTGCCGGCAAGGTCGGCGATTTGCAGAATACGCTCTCCAATGTCAAGAAGAAGGGCATCTTCGGAGAAGTACAGCTGTGGCACATCTTGGAGGACATCCTGCCGCCGGAGCGGTTCGCTGAGAATATCGTGACCGTTCCAGGGAGCGGCTACCGGGTGGAGTTCGCCGTAAAGCTCCCGGGGAAAGGTGAGGGCGAGGAACTGTACTTGCCCATTGACTCCAAGTTCCCAACGGCGAGCTATGACCTGATTCAGCAGGGCTATGATTCCGGCGACAAAGCACTGCTTGACGCAGGTCGACAGAAACTGACATCCGATATTAAGAAGTTTGCGGGCGACATCGCTTCGAAGTATATCGCGCCGCCGCACACGACAGACTTCGGGATTCTCTTTGTGCCGACCGAAGGTTTGTTTGCGGAGCTTTTGCAACTGCCCGGTTTGCATGAGGAACTGCGGCGGAATTTTAAAGTCATCCTGGCGGGTCCGACGACACTGGCCGCACTGTTGAACTCCCTGCAAATCGGCTTCAAAACGCTCCAGATTGAGCGGCAAAGTGCGCAGGCCTGGCGGGTGCTGTCCTCTGTCAAGGAGGAGTTCGCTAAGTTTGAGACAAGCCTCCGCAAGGCGCAGGAGCGTATACAGTCCGCCGACAAGGACTTGGAAGCACTCATTACAACACGCACCAGAGCAATGAACAGGAAGCTCGACAAGGTCGAGCTTCCTGAAGAAGAATCACAGTTGCTATTGGTGGAGTGAGACAGTCGAATCGGTTACAATCGGTAACAAAAAAGCGCCAAAATGCTATCGCTGGACGCGGCCGCTGGCGTTGCCGCCGGCCAGCGCGCGGATTTCTTTCTCGCTGACAACGTTGTAGTCGCCTTCCACTGCGTGCTTGAGGCAGGAGGCGGCTACGGCAAACTCTAAGCGGCCTTGGGCATCATCACCGGCGAGGGAGGAATAGATGAGGCCGGCGCCGAAACTGTCCCCGCCGCCGACGCGATCCACAATGTGCACGTTATAGGACTTGGAGAAATAGGATTCGCCGCCGGTATAAAGCATGGCTGCCCATACGTTGTCGTTGGCGGTGATGGACTGCCGAAGGGTAATGGCGACTTCGCGGAAACCGAAGCGCTCCGTGAGCTGGCGTGCTACATCGATATAGCCCTCTTTGGAGAGCTTGCCGGTATTGACATCCGTGCCTGCGGCGTGGATGCCGAACACATCCGCCGCATCCTCCTCGTTGGCAATGCAGACATCCACGAGGGGCATCAGACTTCCCATGACCTGCCCGGCCTTCTCCTTGCTCCAGAGGTTCTTGCGGTAGTTGAGGTCACAGGATACGGTCAGACCGGCCGCCTTCGCCGCCTTGCAGGCAGTGAGGCAGAGCGCGGCGCAATTCTCGGAGAGCGCCGGAGTAATGCCGGTGAAGTGGAACCAGTCGGCGCCGTCAAAAATGCTTGTCCAGTCAAAGTCGGTGTCTGTTGCCTCCGCGATGGAAGAGCCGGCGCGGTCATAGATGACCTTGCTCGGACGCTGACTGGCACCTTTCTCACAGTAATAGACACCCAGACGGCTGCCGCCGCGGGCGATGTGGCTCGTGTCTACACCGTAGCGGCGCAGGCTGTTGATTGCCAGCTGACCGATTTCATGTGCCGGGAACTTACTGACGAACGCAGCGTCGCCGCCGTAGTTGGCGATGTCCACCGCGACATTTGCCTCCGCGCCGCCAAGCGTCGCTTGGAACCGGTCGGCCTGCACAAACCGCAAATACCCCTCCGGGGCAAGGCGAAGCATCAGCTCGCCGAACGTGATGACTTTGGGCATGGGTTCTATCCTCCTTTGTTGTGCTGTCTTATATAGCCTGTATGGCTTCCACTGCCTGACGGCATAAATAGGTAATCTCACCGAAGCTGCCGGCATCTATCAGAGCTGTCGGGCACATCCAGCTGCCGCCGCAAGCCAATACTTTCGGGAAAGCAAGATACTTCGCAACATTCTCAGCGTTGATGCCGCCGGTGGGTACGAACTTCAGCATGGGGTACGGCGCCGCGCAAGCCTTGATGTACGGCAGACCGCCCGCTTGCTCCGCAGGGAAGAACTTGACGGCGGTCAAACCGGCCTCTATCGCCATCTCCATGTCGGAGGGGGTGGCGCAGCCCGGCAGGATGGGGTAACCCTTGCCTATACAGTATTCCACAACTTTCGGGTTGTAACCCGGGGAGACGATGAAACTTGCACCTGCTGCTATGGCGGCATCGACCTGCGCTGTGGACAGGACTGTCCCCGCCCCCAATAGGATGGGAAGCTTCGCATCGGCAATGCGGCGGATGGCCTCTTGACCGGCCTCGGTGCGGAACGTGATTTCCGCGCAGGGAATGCCCCCCGCGATGAGTGCCCGGGCAAGCGGGACTGCATTCTCTGCGTGATTCAGTGCTATGACAGGGACAATGCGAACCTTCGCGAGCTCGCACAGGATATCAGACATACATTCCTCCTCGAATAGCGAAAGGCACAAAGCCAAAGGCGTGCTACGCGCTCTGCTTTTGTGCCTTCGTCTTAATAAGCATTACTTATTCTTCGTCTTGCGCGGCTTCTGCTTCCGTGGCATCACTGGCTGCTTCGGCTTCGGCGGGTGCATCTTCTGCTGCGGCTTCTTCTTCCGCCGGTGCGGTTTCAGTGCTGACGGCTTCAGCTGCGGCAGGTGCGGCTGCTTCTGCTTCTTTCTTGCTCCTGCGTGGGGAACGGCGTGTGCGGCGGTTCTTGGAAGTGTCAGCAGTGCGCTTCTTCTTATCTGCGTTGGAGATTTCGTTGCCGACCGTGACAAGTTCGATGATGCACATCTCCGCGGCATCGCCGCGACGCTGTCCGGTACGGACAATGCGTGTGTATCCGCCCTGACTGAAGCTTTCCAAAGTGGGGACTATCTCCGTGAAGAGCTTATAAACGATATCCTCTTTGGTGATAAACTCCATGCAACGGCGCTTGGCTGTCAAGAGGGTTTCAGGTGTGGCGCTGCGGGCAATGGTGATATACTTCTCCGCAAGGGAGCGTACTTCTTTGGCGCGGGTTACGGTCGTTTCGATGCGGCCGTTTTCAAATAGGTAAGTAACCAGACCGCGAAGCATTGCCATGCGTACGTCTGTGGCGCGGCCGAGTTTTCTGCTGCCGGGCATAAGGGAATCCTCCTTAATGGATTTCCGGATGGCAGGAGAGGAGGGCCGGGAGGGTATCTGCGTCCGGTCCCTGTATCCCAACATCCGTCAGGTGATGGGGGGTTGAACTTTCAGTGCTTAGTCATCGTCCGCACGAAGACCTAAGCCTAAGCTCTCGAGTTTGGCGATGACTTCATCAAGGGACTTGCGCCCTAAGTTGCGGACTTTCATCATGTCGTCGGAAGTCTTACTGGCAAGATCCTCTACGGTGTTAATGCCGGCACGTTTCAAGCAATTAAAGGAACGAACGGACAAATCCAGGTCGTCAATCGTCATTTCCATGACGTGCTCTTTGGTGCCGTCTTTCGGGAGCATGACCACTTGGCTGACATAGTCCTCTTCCGAAAGCTCGGTGAAAGGAATCAGGTGGTCGGTGAGAATCTTGGACGCCATGGAAACGGCATCGGCGGCGGTCAGGGTGCCGTCCGTCCAGACTTCCAAGGTGAGCTTATCTAAGTCGGTCTGCTGGCCGACACGGGTATTCTCCACGGTGTAGTTACACTTCACGACAGGATTATAAATACTGTCAAGCGTAATGACACCGATGGCGGGTTTGTGCAACTCCTTATTGCGTTCCGCGGAGACATAACCGCGGCCGCGGTCAGCAGTCAGTTCCATGTGGAGATCGGCTTTGTCTGCGAGAGTGCAAATCGGGAGATCGGGGTTGATAATCTCTACATCGGCATCGGAGGCAATGTCGCCGGCTGTCAGAATGGCGGGACCTTTGACATCAATTACCAGATGCACTTCTTCATCGGATTCTGTCTTGAGCAGAACGGATTTCAGGTTGAGGATGATTTCCGGCACGTCCTCTTTGATCCCCTCAATGGTGGAGAACTCGTGGAGAATGCCTTCAATCTTCGCGGAGGTCAGGGCATAGCCGGGGAGGGAGGAGAGGAGAACACGGCGCAGGCTGTTACCGAGGGTAATGCCGAATCCGCGTTCCAAGGGACCGATGACATATTTCGCGTAGGCACCGCCATCGTTCATCTCAACGGTTTCGATTTTGGGTTCGTCCATCCAGACCATGTGTAAATCCACCCTTTCGTTGTGCGGTTTCATGCCGTGCCTACATTAGATACAGCACGGCGGCGGTAATAGTGAAAGTCGACTTCCTTTGCGGCAAACGATAGGGTTTACTTGGAGTAGAACTCGACGATGAGATGCTCTTCTACCGGGGCACCGATTTGGTCGCGCTCCGGGAGAGAAAGGACACGGCCTTCCATCTTGTCGCGGGAGAACTCCAACCACGCCGGTACAGACTTTTTTGCAGCCTCTTCGATAATCTTCTTGAACTGCTCGTTGGTGCGGCTGGTGTCCTTCACGGAAACGACATCTCCGGCCTTGAGAAGAACGGAAGGTATATCGGTCTTGATGCCGTTGAGGAGGATATGGCCGTGGTTCACGATTTGGCGGGCTTCCGAACGGGAGGAGCCGAAACCGAGCAGATACACGACATTATCCAGACGGCTTTCGCAGATGCGCAGGAGTTGTTCGCCGGTGACGCCTGTCTTGCGGGCTGCCATCTCATAATACTTATGGAACTGGCTCTCGGAGAGACCGTAGTAACGCCGGGCTGTCTGCTTGGCGCGTAGCTGGGTGGAGTATTCGGTGGTCTTTTTGCGGGCTGCCCCATGCTGTCCCGGCGCATAGGCGCGGCGCTCGATAGAGCATTTGCCGGTGTAGCAACGGTCGCCCTTCAGGAAGAGCTTCTGCCCCTCTCGGCGGCAGAGCTTGCATACGGCTTCTGTGTATCTTGCCATTGTGTATAACTCCTAATAGTGGTAGTTTGACAGTATGCCGATAACGACTATACGCGGCGGCGTTTCGGCGGGCGGCAGCCGTTGTGCGGGATGGGGGTAACGTCTTTGATAAGCGTCACTTCCAATCCAACGGTCTGCAATGCGCGAATCGCAGCTTCGCGGCCTTGCCCCGGACCTTTGACGTACACTTCCACCGTGCGCAAGCCATGCTCTTTGGCGGTGGTTGCGGCGGTCTCGGCGGCTGTCTGCGCCGCGAAAGGCGTGGACTTTTTGGAACCGCGGAAGCCCATCTCACCGGCGGAGGCCCATGAAATGGCATTGCCCTGCATATCGGTGATGGTGACAATGGTGTTGTTGAATGTGCTTTGGATATGAACCGCGCCGCGCTCAATGTGCTTGCGGACAATGCGGCGGCGGTTGCCGGTGGTCTTTTTGCCTTGTGTCTTGGGTGCCATGGTACTCCTCCTAAGTGCGGCTTCGGTTCAAAGATAAGGGCACTGAACCTATAAGCGGAACTTATTTCTTCTTGTTCGCGATGGTCTTCTTGGGACCTTTGCGGGTGCGGGCATTTGTCTTCGAACGCTGACCGCGCACCGGCAAGCCTTTGCGGTGACGGATACCGCGGTAGCAGCCGATTTCAATCAGCCGCTTGATGTCGAACTGCGTGTCGCGGCGGAGGTCACCCTCTACTTTGACATTGCGCTCAATGTAGTCGCGGAGCTTCGACACATCCTCTTCCGTCAAATCCTTGACGCGGACATCGGGATTGACGCCGGTGTCTGCAAGAATCTGCTTGGAGGTGGTGAGGCCAATGCCGAGTATGTACGTGAGACCGATCTCCACGCGCTTATCGCGGGGCAGGTCTACGCCGGAAATACGTGCCATGTTTGACTCTCCTTGTGGGAATGGTGGGGATTTGCAGTTTTGTGTTTGCGATTAGCCTTGGCGCTGCTTGTGCTTGGGGTTTTCGCAGATGACCATGATTTTGCCTTTGCGGCGGATGATCTTACACTTTTCGCAAATCTTCTTAACGGAAGGACGGACTTTCATTGCGGTTCTCCTTTGCTGTGGGTAGGTGTCGGTTACTTCGTGCGCCACGTGATACGCCCGCGGGTGAGGTCGTAGGGACTCATTTCTACCGTCACCTTGTCGCCGGGGAGGATGCGGATGTAGTTCATGCGGAGTTTGCCGGAGATGTGGGCCAGAATCTTGTGCCCGTTTTGCAATTCCACCTGAAAGGTCGCGTTCGGCAGAGCTTCGAGGACACGGCCTTCTACTTCAATCATGTCTGACTTCGGCATTGTCGGTCAGCTTCCTTTCATCGGGTAGTATTCCCTGCTTGATATAAAACAGGTGCCGGCGTAATTGCCTGTCGCCGCGCAGGGCCTCCGGGGGCAGGGGTGGGACATCCAAAACAGGAGCAATGTGCCGGGGGTTCTTTTTCTTCGGGCGGCGGACGCTCCGCTCTTTGCCGTCGGCGACCAGAATGTAACCACTCGTTTCGCCTGTAACGCTGAGCAGCTTTCCTGCATCTCTGCCGCGCAAACTCTTCACTACTGTGCCAATCTCGTACATAAGCCTCAAATTTGGGTCAGGATTCGATGCCCGTCGGAGGTGATGGCTATCGTATGCTCAAAGTGTGCGGAGAGGGAGCGGTCGCGGGTCTTGACCGTCCAACGGTCGGGGAGCACCTTTACTTGGTGCTTCCCTGCATTGACCATCGGTTCGATCGCTATGGTCATGCCGGGACGTAAGAGGGCACCGTGACCGCGCTTGCCCGTGTTGGGAACGCTCGGATCCTCGTGCAACTGTCTGCCTACACCGTGACCGGTGTATTCTGTCACGAGGGAATAGCCGCGTGCTTCACAGTGCGTTTGCACTGCCGCACCAATGTCGCCGATGTGCGCTCCGGGTACCGCCGCTTCTATCCCTATATACAGGGCTTGCTTCGTGGTGTCGCAGAGGGCTTCGGCTTGCAGGCTGACTTTCCCGGCATAAAAAGTCGCTGCTGTATCTCCAACGTAGCCTTTATAGGTCGCGCCGAGGTCTATGCTCACGATGTCCCCTTCGCGCAGCAGCCGCTTTGCCGAAGGAATCCCGTGGATGACCTCGTCGTTGACCGAAATGCAGGCCGACATGGGGAAACCATTGTAATGGAGAAACGTGGGATAGGCGCCTTGCTTCGTGATGTAATCGTGCGCAATACGGTTCAGCTCCAGCGTCGTGATTCCCGGTTTCACCGCTTGGCCCGTTAGCTTTAACGCCGTCGCCGCTATCGTGCCCGCATCTTGCATTAGGGATATTTCCCGCGCTGTCTTTAACGAAATCAAGGGTTGCTTCTCCTGAATGTGCCCCTTCGGGGCATTGGTGCCCCGTAGGGGCATGGTGCCCTGTAGGGGCATTGGTTGGTTAATCCAAAAACCCGCGGTAGTGCCGCATCATCATCTGGCTCTCAAGCTGCTTCACCGTTTCGAGTGCAACACCGACCATAATGATGATGGATGTGCCGCCCATAGATACGCTGAAGACATTGGTTGCGTCCGCCGCAACAGTTCCTGTCACACGCAGGAGCATAGTCCCAAGCAACGAGAAGACGATCGGGAAGAGCGCAACAACGGAGAGCATAAGTGCGCCTAAGAGTGTGATGCGGTTGAGAATCCTGCGGATATAGTCTACGGTAGGCTGACCGGGACGGTAACCGGGGATGGCACCGGAGTTCTTGCGGATGTTGTTGGACATTTCGACCGGGTCGTACTGGATGCTCGCATAGAAGTATGCAAAGGCAATAATCAGCAGGAAGTAGAGCGGCACATAGAGCCAGTTGGATGTCTCGAAAACACTGAAGAACTTCTCCCAGAAAGAACCGGCGGCGGGGGCTTTGATGAAAAGCTGTATCGTCGGCGGAAGGGAGAGAATCGAGCTGGCAAAGATGACGGGCATAACGCCGGACATATTGACTTTAATCGGAATATGCGTACTCTGACCGCCGTACATCTTGCGGCCGACAACGCGCTTGGCGTACTGTACGGGAATTCGCCGCTCGGCGTTGTCCATCCAGACAATGAACGCGATAATGGCGAGGAGTGCTATACCGGCCAGGATGCTCAGCGGGACGTAGAAGCCGCCTTTCGCCACATAGCCGTTGGTGGGACCGTAGAGCTGTGTAACCATCGTGGGGATGCGCGCTACGATGCCGGCAAACAACAGAATCGAAACACCGTTACCGATACCGCTTTCGTTGATGCGCTCGCCGAGCCACATGGTCAGGCCGGCACCTGCTGTCAGCACCGAAATGATGACGAGAGCTTGTAAGACCGCACCGACACCTGTGAACGCCTCACCGGCGGAATCCTTCAGGAGATTGCCTTGGTTGGAAAGGAAGAAGTAGTAGGCAGTCGCCTGCATCAGACCGAGACCAATCGTCACGTAGCGCGTGATGGTGGCTATCTTTTTGCGCCCTTCCTCGCCTTCCTTCTGGAGGCGTTCCAAGGCGGGAATCGCTACCGTCAAGAGCTGCATGATGATGGAGCTGTTGATGTACGGCGTGATGCTCATGGCGAGAATCGTTGCGTAGTTGAACGCATCACCGGTCATCATGCTGAGGTAGGAAAGGAACGAGGAGTCATTCTGAATGTCGGGAATGATGCCATTCACGCCGATGTCTACGAAAGGAATCGTAATCGCGGAACCGATGCGGAAAACCAAGAGGATGAACGCCGTGAACAGCAGTTTGCGGCGCAGCTCGGGAATTCTCCACGCATTAATGAGCGTCTGGAGCATTTTATGCCACCTCCGTAGCTTTCTCCTCGACCACAGTGACTTCTACCGTGCCGCCCGCTTTTTCAATCTTTTCTTTGGCGGAAGCGGAACACTTCGCGGCCTTGATGGTGAGGGGCTTGGTCAATTCGCCTTCGCCGAGTATCTTTATGCCGGCGAGCGTCTTTTTGAGCAATCCTGCATCTACGATGGCTTGCTCATCCACTACGGCGCCTGCCTCGAAGTTTTCTTCCAGCGTCTTGAGGTTGATAATTGCATATTCTGTGCGGAAAATGTTATTGAATCCGCGCTTCGGAACACGGCGCTGCAAGGGCATCTGACCGCCTTCAAACCCGGCGCGTTTGGCGCCGCTGCGGGCTTTCTGCCCCTTGTGACCGTAGCCGGCCGTTTTGCCTTGACCCGAACCGTGCCCGCGGCCAACGCGCTTCTTCGCTTTTGTCGAGCCGGGGACGGCCGTCAAATCGTGCAACTGCATGATGATACCTCCAAGTTTGTTTGCCGGGCTGCCCGGCGGCACCTTTTCTGCCTTACTCTGTGACCTCAATCAGGTGCGCGAGGACACGCAGTTTGCCTTTGGTAGCGGCATTGTCGGGCTGCTCCGTCGTATCGCCGATTTTGCGAAGCCCGAGGGCGGCGGCGGTTGCCAGCTGCTTCTCTTTGGAACCGATGAGGCTCTTCACGAGTTTCACGGTGATTGTTTTGTCTGCCATGACTGTTCAAAGCCTCCTTAGGCGGTAATATCTTCGGGTTTCTTCCCCCGGATGGCGGCGACTTGCTCAGCGTCGCGGAGTTGCTTGAGTCCGTCCATGGTGGCACGGACGACGTTGCATGGGTTATTGGAGCGCAATGCCTTGGTGCGGATGTCGTGGATGCCGAGGGTTTCGACAACGGCACGCACAGGACCGCCGGCAATAACGCCGGTTCCGGGCGGTGCGGGCTTCAGAAGCACACGGCCGGCACCGAACTTGCCGATGACTTCGTGCGGAATCGTGGAGCCTTTCAGGGTAATGCGGAACATATTCTTCTTTGCTTCCTGAATGCCCTTACGGATGGCATCCGGCACTTCGCGGGACTTGCCTAAACCGTAGCCAATCAGTCCGTTGCCGTCACCGACCACAACCAGCGCGGAGAAGGACATGATGCGTCCGCCCTTGACCGTCTTGCTGACGCGGTTGGTGGCGACTACGCGCTCAACGAGTTCAATCCCGGAGGCGTCGATGGGTTTGTCTGCCATGATATAATACTCCTTCTATACCTCAGAATTGAAGTCCGCCTTCGCGGGCGCCTTCTGCCAGTTCCTGCACACGGCCTTGGTATACATAGCCGCCGCGGTCGAATACTACGGATTCAATGCCCTTGGCCTTAGCGCGCTCTGCAATCGTCTTACCGATTTCCTTGGCTGCGGACTTGTTGCCGCCGTATTCGGTGAAGGCTTTCTCGGCAGTAGAGGCAGAAACGAGTGTCGTCTGCGCTACATCGTCAATTACCTGGCAGTATATATGCTGGAGGGAACGGTATACGCTCAGGCGCGGACGCTCGGCGGTACCTGTGACCTTGCCGCGCACTCTCTTGTGGCGGCGTTGGCGTGCTTTGTTGGAATCTACTTTGCTGACCATGCTTCAATCTCCTATCGGTCTTATCGGACGGGGTGGCTTATTTGCCCTTACCGGCCTTGCCTTCCTTGCGGCGGATGGTTTCGGTGGCGTACTTGATGCCCTTGCCCTTGTAGGGCTCCGGCGGACGCTTCTCACGGACTTCGGCGGCGAACTGACCGACTTTTTGCTTGTCCGGGCCGCTGATGATGATCTTGTTCGCAGACGGGACATCAATCGTGATGCCGTCTTTCTCTTCCATCTCAACCGGGTGGGAATACCCGACGGTAAGGATGAGCTTCTTGCCTTGCTTCTGCGCACGGTAACCGGTGCCGTTGACCTCAAGTTCTTTCTTGAATGACTCTGAGCAACCGTAAATCATGTTAGCCAGAAGACTGCGGGAAAGACCCCAGTACGCAGCGTTCGCCGGGTTGCCCGAGGGGTTGCTGACCTTGATGGAGGCACCTTCCTGCTCGATGGCAATTGCTGCCGGGAACTCGCGGGTGAGAGTGCCTTTTGCGCCTTTCACGGTAACAGTGCTGCCGTCAATCTTAACGTCAACGCCTGCCGGTACCGTAATGGGCATTTTTCCGATGCGGGACATAACGGTACCTCCTTACCAAATGTAGGCGAGCACTTCGCCGCCAATGTTCTCTTTGCGAGCCTTGCGGTCGGTCATAACACCCTTCGAGGTGGACAAAATGACCACTCCCAAACCCTGCATGACCTTCGGAATCTCGTCACAGCCGGCGTAAATACGCAGACCGGGCTTGGAAACACGCTTGAGTCCCGTGATAACCTTGGATTTGTGCGGACCGTACTTCAACCGGACATCTATGATGCCCTGCTTGCCGTCCTCAATCACCTTGTAGCCGAGGATGTAGCCCTCGTCCAAGAGGATCTGCGCAATGCGCTTCTTGATGTTGCTTGCCGGAATCTTCACCGTGTCATGCTTGGCATCATTGGCGTTGCGGATGCGCGTCAGCATATCGGCGATTGCGTCGGTTACTTGCATAGATTGTCTCCGTTCCGGCGGTAGTTGCCGTTCGGCCTTGCCGCCAAGTATTTGGGTGGTGGGTGCCGTACGGCACCCGGGACACCGTACGGCGTCCTTTCCGGCTTACCAGCTGGCCTTGCGCACGCCGGGAATCTGGCCTTTATGCGCCAGTTCACGGAAGCAAATACGGCAAACGCCATACTTACGCAGGTAGCTGTGGGGCCGGCCGCAGATTTTGCAGCGGGTATAAGCGCGGGTGGAGAACTTCGCCGGCCGCGCCTGACGGACCTTTTGGGATGTTTTCGCCATGAATCTTCTCCTCCTTGCTTATTCGGCTTTTGCAAACGGCGCACCCATGAGGGTGAGGAGTTCGCGGGCTTCTTCATCATTGGGTGCGGTGGTCACGAAGCAGATGTCCATGCCGCGCACTTTGTCGATTTTGTCGTAGTCGATTTCCGGGAAGATGAGCTGCTCTTTGACGCCCATGTTATAATTCCCGCGGCCGTCAAAGGAATCGGGGTTGATACCGCGGAAGTCGCGCACACGGGGGAGAGCAAGATTGAAGAAGCGGTCGATGAACTCATACATCCGCGCTCCGCGGAGAGTCACTTTCGCGCCGATTGTCATGCCTTCGCGCAGTTTGAAGTTCGCGACGGACTTCTTTGCCTTGCACAAAACCGGTTTCTGTCCGGTGATGGCACGCAGGTCGGCGACAATGGCATCTACCATCTTCGGGTTGTCCCGCGCCTCGCCGCAAGCAACGTTGACAATGATTTTATCCACTTTCGGGATCTGCATGACGCTCTTATATTGGAACTTCTCCATGAGCTTCGGCGCCACGGTCTCTGTATAGAACTCTGCAAGCCTTGCCATAGTAGTCACGCACTCCCTTCTCAGTCAATCAATTTGCCGCAGTTGGGGTTTTTGCAAACGCGGTGTTTCTCGCCCTTTTCGTCAAAGGTATGACCGATGCGTGTGGGCTGGTGGCATTTCGGGCAGACAAGCTGGACCTTGGAGGCATACAGCGGCCCCTCGGCCTTGATGATGCCGCCCTGCTCGCCCATCTTGCGGGGCTTGATGTGCTTGGACACAATACCCGCACCCTTGACGATGACTTTGCCTTCTTTCGGGGCGACTTGCATCACTTCGCCTCGTTTTCCGCGCCACTTGCCGGAAATCACAACGACTTCATCGCCGGTCCGGACGTGGACTTTGGGGATTTGATTACTCATAATGTCCTCCTATGGAGTATCCGCGAACTGGACGCGGATTCGGGAGCTTCTTAAAGCACTTCGGGTGCCAGGGAAAGGATTTTGGTGTATTCCTTTTCGCGCAGTTCGCGGGCGACAGGCCCAAAGATACGCGTGCCGCGGGGGTTCTTATCTTCCTTAATGATAACGGCAGCATTCTCATCAAAACGGATGTAGGTTCCATCGCTGCGGCGGAGCGCAAAGGCAGTGCGCACGATTACGGCGCGAACCACATCGCCTTTCTTGACGACGCCGCCGGGCGCGGCTTTCTTTACGGAACACACGACCACATCTCCGACGTGCGCATAGCGGCGGCGGGTGCCGCCCAGAACACGGATAACGCCCAGTTCCTTGGCACCGGTGTTATCGGCGACCTTCAGGCGGGTTTCTTGCTGAATCATAGCTGTTTCTCCTTATCTGCACGAAAGAGGTCGGTAAATACCGACATAACGCCGATTCTTACTTGGCTTTCTCGAGGATGTCCACTACGCGCCAACGCTTATCCTTGGAGAGCGGACGGGTTTCCATCAAGAGGACGCGGTCACCGATGCCGCATTTGTTCTCCTCATCATGCGCCTTGACGCGCAGGGTGCGATTGATGATCTTCTTGTAGAGCGGATGGGGTACCTTGTCCTTGATAGCCACAACGACGGTCTTGTCCATCTTATCGCTGGCAACCACACCGACGCGGGTCTTCCGGAGGTTTCTGGTTTGTTCACTCATCTATGTATCCTCCTCAGACAGCCGCTGCTTTGGCAGCTTGGTTTTGGATTGTCAGGATGCGGGCGATGTCTTTCTTGACAGCCTTAATCCGTGCCGGGTTGTCGAGCTGGTTGATAGCGGCTTGGAAGCGGAGATTAAACAGCTCCTGCTTCAGTTCCTTCAGCTTCTCTGCTTGCTTCTCGGGAGAAAGGCCGCGGATTTCTTCTGCTTTCATTCGGCTTCTCCTCCTTCTGCGGTTTCCGAAGCCTCGGCCTTGGTGATAAACTTCGCCTTGCAGGGAAGCTTATTCGCGGCCAAGCGCATGGCTTCGCGGGCGAGTTCCGTATCAACGCCGGCAATCTCAAAGAGTACACGGCCGGGCTTGACAACGGCGACCCAATACTCGGGTGCGCCTTTACCGGAACCCATGCGGGTCTCGGCCGGTTTCGCGGTGACGGGCTTGTCGGGGAATATTTTTATCCATACCTTACCGCCGCGCTTAATGTGGCGGGTCATGGCAATACGGGCGGCCTCAATCTGGTTGGCGGTAATCCAACAGGGTTCGAGGGCTTGCAGACCGTACTCACCATTGGAAATGAAGTTACCGCGGGTAGCCTTGCCGGTCATGCGGCCGCGCTGCTGCTTGCGGTGCTTAACGCGTTTGGGTAACAGCATTAGTTCTGCCCTCCTTCTGCGGGACGCGCCGGACGCGGACCTGCCGGACGGTCGCCTGCGGGACGCGGACCTGCGCCTGCCGGACGTGCAGGGCGGTCACCTGCCGGGCGAGCCGGACGGTCGCCTGCCGGACGAGCCGGACGGTCGCCTGCCGGACGCGGCGGACGGTCACCTGCCGGACGGTACGGACGGTCACCAGCGGGACGTGCCGGACGGTCGCCTTGCGTACGCGGCGGACGGTCGCCGGACGGACGGTCACCGCTTGGACGGTCGCCGGACGGTCGGCGCGGACGGTCGTCACGGCGCGGACGGTCGTCATAGCGGCGGCGCTGTTCGCCGGCCGCCTGTACGGCATGGAGCATCTCGCCTTTGTACAGCCATACTTTAACGCCGATACGCCCATAGGTTGTTTTTGCTTCTGCAAAGCCGTAATCAATGTCTGCGCGGATGGTCTGGAGGGGAATCGTGCCCTCGTGGTAGTGCTCGGAGCGCGCAATTTCCGCTCCGCCCAACCTGCCGCTGACCTGTGTCTTGATGCCCATGGCACCGAGCTTCATGGTGCGGCCGATTGCGAGCTTCAGTGCGCGGCGGTAGCTCACGCGCTTTTCGAGCTGCTGGGCAATACCCTCTGCCACGAGCTGCGCATTCAGGTCGGGCTGCTTGATTTCGATGACATCGACCGAAACGCTCTTCCCGCCGAGCTTCTTCTCGCAAAGACCGCGCAGCTTATCAATCTCCGCACCTTGGCGTCCGATGATAATGCCGGGCTTCGCACAGTGAATCTTGATGTAAACGCGCTTGGAATCGCGCTCAATCTCAATCTTCGGCACGCCGGCGGAGGCGAGGTGCTTCAGCAGAAACTCACGCAGACGGTAATCTTCCACGAGTGTGTCGCCGAAGTCCTTATCCTTCGCGTACCAACGGGATTCCCATGGCTTTGTGACGCCAATCCGCAGGCCGGTGGGATTTACCTTTTGTCCCATAGTTGACTCTCCTTGTCAATGCTCTCTCGAATGGGGGAAACCCCTTAGTTACGCCGCCTCGGTGACGGTCACGGTGATGTGGGAACTCTTCTTCAGGATACGGTCGCCGCGGCCTTTGGCACGGGGGCGCATCCGCTTCTGTGTCGCAGCCTGCCCGACATAGCACTCGGAAACAACAAGCGTATCGCGATCCATTCCATCGTTATTCACGGCATTGGCGATAGCGGAGTTGAGAACCTTCGCAATCGGCTCACAGGCGGCGCGGGGGGTGTACTTCAGAATCGCCAGCGCTTTCTCGGCGTTCTGGTTGCGGATGAGGTCAAGCACAATCTTCACCTTGCGCGGGCTCATCCGAATGTAGGTAGCTTTCGCGGTTGCCATTGCTTATACTCCTTTTCGGAAGATGCGGGAGCGTTATTTCTTCCCTGTCTTGCTGCCCGCATGGCCTTTGAATGTGCGGGTGGGCGCGAATTCGCCGAGTTTGTGTCCGACCATGTCCTCTGTGACATACACCGGAATATGCTTGCGTCCGTCATGAACAGCGAACGTATGTCCGACGAAATCAGGGTAAATCGTTGAGGCGCGGCTCCATGTCTTCAGCACTTGCTTTTGTCGGGTTTCGTTCATCTTCTGGACGCGGGCGAGGAGCTTCTCCTGTACGAAGGGGCCGCGCTCCATGAGTTTCTGGGATCTGCTCATTGTGTTTCAGCCTCCTTCTTACTTGCCGTTGCGGCGCTTGACGATGAGTTTGTTGGATTGCTTATGGTGCTTACGTGTCTTCAGACCAAGTGCCGGTTTACCCCACGGGGTGACGGGGCCGGGGCGTCCAATCGGGGATTTGCCCTCGCCGCCGCCGTGCGGGTGGTCGCAGGGGTTCATGACAGAGCCGCGGACGGTCGGGCGGATACCCTTGTGCCGTGTGCGCCCGGCTTTACCGACCTTGACATTCTCATGGTCGGTATTGGATACCGTACCGATGGTCGCGATGCACTTGGCGGGGACGTTGCGCAGTTCGCCGCTGGGCAAGCGCAGGAGGGCGAGGTCGCCTTCCTTCGCCATGAGCTGTGCGGAGGTTCCGGCGGAGCGCACCAGCTGACCGCCGCGGCCGGGGTACAGCTCAATGTTATGTATCACCGTACCGGTCGGGATTGCGGAAAGCGGTAGTGCATTGCCGGGCTTAATGTCCGCACCTGCACCGGCAATGACCGTATCGCCGACCGACAGCCCTGCCGGGGCAAGGATGTAGCTCTTCACGCCGTCCGTGTATTCGATGAGGGCGATGAATGCGCTGCGGTTGGGGTCGTACTCGAGTGTTTTGACTGTCGCCGGGACATCTGTTTTCTGGCGCTTAAAGTCAATCAGGCGGTACTTCTGCCGGTTGCCGCCGCCGCGGTGGCGTACGGTGATGCGTCCGTAGGAGTTGCGTCCGGCATGCTTGTTCTTGGGAGCAAGGAGGCTCTTTTCCGGCTTCACCTTGCTCAGGCCGCTGTAATCCGTGGTGGTCATGTTGCGGCGGCCGTTGGTAGTGGGTTTGTAAATCTTAATAGCCAAGGTATTCTCTCCTATCTAAGCGGCTTAGCGGGATTGGCCGATCCCCTTACATCGCCGCTTGATTCCGGGTTTCCTCTCACCCTTACGACATCGCATCGAAGAACTCGATGGTCTTGCTGTCGTCCGTCAGGGTGATGATGGCTTTCTTCCAGTCGCTCTTGTATCCGCTGAAGCGGCCATAGCGGCGGAAGTGCCCTTTCATGCTTACAGTGTTGACTTTCTTTACCTTCACGCCGAAGACTTCCTCGGCTGCTTTGGCGATAACGGGCTTTGTGGCATCGGAAGCTACTTTAAAGGTATACTTCTTCTGCTGTGCACCGGCCATGGACTCTTCCGTTATAATCGGCTTGATGATAATGTCATGTGCGAATGCCATCTTACGCAACCTCCTCTTCCGCCGTTTCTGACGCAGAAGCAGACGCGTACAGCGCCTCCAAAGCCGCCACGCTGTCCTTGAGCAGGAGCAGGGTATTGGCGTTGAGCACGTCATACACGCAAACGCTATTCGTGGGAACCACCTTCACGCCGGCAATGTTGCGGGCGGACTTGTAGGTGTATTCATCATTTTCGGGAACAACAATCAGGGTTTTCTTTCCAACCTCCAAGGCATCCAAAACAGCGGCTGCCTCCTTGGTCTTAATGCCCTCCAGACCGAATGTATCGAGTACTTTCACTTCGCTATCCGCCACCTTCGCAGAGAGGGCGGACTTGATGGCCAGACGGCGGACTTTCTTGTTGACATCAATCACATAGTCGCGGGGTTTGGGCCCGAGCGCTACGCCGCCGTGCGTCCATTGCGGGGACCGGGTGCTGCCCTGACGGGCGCGGCCGGTGCCTTTCTGGCGCCACGGTTTTTTGCCGCCTCCGCTGACCTCTCCGCGGGTGAGAGTGCTCTGCGTGCCGCGGCGTTGGTTTGCGAGGTAGCTCTTGACCACAAGGTGCATGGCCGGGATGTGGGGGGTAATCCCAAAGACTTCGTCCGAGAGATTGATTTGCTCAATCTCTGCGCCGGTCTTATCATATACTGCTATGCTTGGCATAACCGGGTTCTCCTTTGTCAGAGTGGGCGGGTAACTGCCGCCGTATTACGCTTTCACGGCATCCGTGATGGTGACATAGCCGCCCTTGGGTCCGGGGATGGCACCCTTGATGGCGATGGTGTTGTTCTCCGCGTCAACGGCAACAACCTTGAGGTTCTGCACGGTGACTTTCTCCGCACCTAAGTGCCCGGCGAGCTTCTTTCCTTTATATACGCGGGACGGTGTGGAGCAGGCACCCAGAGAGCCGGCATGGCGGGCGACGGGGCCTGTACCGTGGGATTCCTTCAGGCGGTGGAAGTTCCAGCGCTTGATGGCACCGGCAGTTCCTTTTCCCTTGGATTTGCCGTGGACATCCACGACATCGCCGACGGCAAAGACATCCGCCTTTACGACTTTGCCTTCGACCTCAATCGGGAATTCGCGCAGGATACGCTTGAGGGGCGCGTCGTTCTTCTTGTAATGGCCTTGCATTGGCTTCGTGACTTGCTTCAGGGCGATGTCGCCGAAACCGAGCTGGACTGCTGCATAGCCGTCTTTCTCCGCTGTCTTGGTTGCTACAACAGCGCACGGACCGGCTTCCACAACGGTCACAGGGACGACGTTGCCTTTTTCGTCAAAGACCTGGGTCATGCCCAGCTTCTTGCCGATAATTGCCTTGGTCATAGGGTTGCCTCCTTATGGTTATTGGTTGACGGCAGCTTGACGCCGCCAACTTGACCACCGGAACGGATCGTTCACGGATAGCTTGTTTACGCCTTGAGTTCGATTTCCACGCCGGCCGGCAGTTCCAGTTTGGTGAGTTCCTCAATCGTCTTGCCGCTCGGGCGGTGAATATCCACCAGACGCTTGTGGGTTCTCTGCTCAAACTGCTCGCGGGAGTCCTTGTACTTATGTACGGCGCGCAGGATGGTGATGATTTCTTTCTCCGTCGGGAGGGGGATAGGGCCTTTGACGGTTGCCCCGGAGTTCTTCGCTGTCTCTACGATACGCTCGCAGGCTTTGTCAACCAATGTATGGTCATAGCCCTTGATGCGGATACGGATGCTGCCTTTCGCTGCCATGGTTCTCTACCTCTCACTCGAAAGTCGATACTTGGTTACGTACTTGCCTGCGGGCTTTTGCCCTTAACCGTCCGTCGGCATCGCTTTGGAAAAAACTTCTCGCTACGCCTCCGGGTGTTTCGTGCTTCCGGGCTTAAAAATCGCCGGAACACTACCTTTGTCCCGGTGCGTTTGCACAAACAAACCCATACAGAGGCCATAAGCAGCCTCCATACGTTCGCCCGGTTTCAAAGAACGGACTCGCTCGGCCTGAATTCCCTGTTTGGCGCAACTCGCAACCCTTGCGGGTCTGCCTCCAGCCACTTCAGGAGTCATCGCGGTAAATCGCGCAGCCGATAGAAACGGCACACGCGCAAGAGATATTATAACACATCTTAAACCAAATTGCAACCCTTTTTTCAAAAAAAGTTATGTGAAATTTTTTCACATTTCGACATCGATACGGTTGCATCTCCCCCCTGCATCCGGATTACGGTCAGTTCCGGCCGGCAAAAGCACCGAATCCGTATATTGGAGCTAACCCCCACGCCGCGGCTCACCACCAGTATCGTACCCTTTTCATTATAAATACCGCCGGCATACGGCGGAAAATAGACGCGGCGGCTGTCCACCCGCGGGGACAGAATCGCCCGGCCGCCGGGCAAAGCCACCTGCCCACCGTGCATATGTCCGGATAGCTGTAAATAGGTCCTGCCGGCAGTTTCACGGATTGTATTCGGGTCATGCACAAGGAGTATATCCGGCAGTCTATTCAAATGAATTCCCTCCGGGAACGCATACCTTCTGCCCCCACTCGGATAAGCCCAGCCGATGCCGCCGATACGTGCCGCGGAGCCGGAATAATTGATTAATTCCTCCCGATTGGTAACATCATGAACCCCATATTTGTGCAAAAGCTCTGTATGTTCAGCGGCATAGCAGAACAGCGGCTCATGGTTGCCTTCCACAGAATAAAGCGGAGCAATGCAACGCGCCCCGCGGTACAACTCTTCCAAAGGCAGCAGACTGCGGTTGCGTTCCTCCGCCATATCCCCTGTGAAGCAGATGATGTCCGGCCGCGCCGCCTCCAAACGACGAAGCAAACGCACTTGCCCTTTCCCAAATCGTTTGCCGTGCAAATCACTCACTTGCGCAATAGTGAATCCGCCGAACCCGGGCAAGGCCGGAACTGTATACGCGGTCGTGCGCAGACAATTCGTCTGCTGCCATAGAAACAAACCGCCTGCCGCCATTGCCGCAACACCCGCCGCAACCGCCGAACCGAATGAAAACGTATTTTCTCCCATAATACCCCCTCTCCGGTATCATTCGTATGATTATAAGCACAGACAGCCTCGCAGACCGATCCCTGTCTTCTCTGCCGAAAACGGTGGATTTTTTTGTTACCGTTTGTAATTGGTAACAATCGGTAACAAAAAAATGCACCAAAATCACCAATGCAACGGCCCTGCTGTTTCACACATCCAAAACCCGCTCTGCTTTCGCATAATCCAGGCGCAAGGTGTGACCGCCGCAGGCAATTGTATAAACCTGCGCGTCCCGTTCGGCATTGCAATACGCTCCTGCAAAGCGCGGGTAGCGCAGATTTACTTTCTCCGCATTGATATAGAAATCCCCGCCGAAAGCCGTCACATAGAGCTTCCCGCCGGAAACATAATTCAGCGTTGCCCCGTCGAATGCCGCCGGATTCGCTTGAATCCGCGCTTGGAACGCCGCAAAGCTCTCCCGTGTGCTGTCAGACAGCTCATAGATGGTATACTGTTCGTTGCCGTATTGCACAAGGTCAAACCGCTTCTCCGGGCAAAGCTCCAGTCCGTTGCGGAAAGCCTTGGCGGAGCTTTCCGACCACGGCAGGTAACGCAGGGGCTGAAAGCCTATCACCGCCGCAAACGCTTCCCCTTTGCGGACAAAGGCATAGCGGTCATGCACGATTACCTCATCAAAGAAAGCCTCGGGGAGGTAGGTGTGCGTGAACTGCGGCACCGGATACAGCTCCAGAAAGCCCGGCCGTTTCGGGATATGATGAATCTGCAACAGCACCCGCCCGTCTTGGACAGCCTGCGGCGCTCTTCCGAAACCCGCCCAATAGCCCGGATAGGCGCGGACAGACTTCTCGCTCTCCCCCCGCGCCGGATGTGTCGTAAACACTACAGCGTTGCCGCCGAAATTAATTAATGAAAGCATCGGCTGCGCCCCATAGCCGCCGGGATTCCAGTTCTGTACGTTATACATAGCGGCACCCGGCGTGCGCAGGGTATACAGATTCGCTCGCTGTATGGCAATACCGTTGGGCATTGGGTTCAGTTTGCTGCTTATCAAGCGCATGACATGCGGGTGGTCCAGCAGCTTCAGTGCAGTGAATTTGAATTGATTAATGAATTTGTTCGGGAACATTCGGTGCGCTTTCAGGTACTGCACGGTATTATAGATAACCTCGGGATTCGTAAAAGCCTCCATGGACCATTGCCGCATAATCTGCTTATCCGACTGTCCGACCCAGCCCTGTTCCTCCAACTCGGCCGTGGTCAAACCATGGGAAACGCACTGCACCGTTTCTCGCTTATCTAAGCCGACCGCACGGATAGCCTCCGGGAGCGTGTAAAAGCCGTGCGTACACATACAAATAAAACTTGTCAGCATGGAATGGGAGGAGGCTTTCCAGTACTCATTCAAGCCCCAGAGGAAGTCCGTCAGCTTCCGGCAGCGGTCGCCGTCACCGCCTGCAGCAGTTCCCAGTTTTACAGCAGCTGCCTCCGGTGCGCTCAAGCTCTTCCCTTCCGCAGGCGGCGGCGGGACAGCGCAAGCCGGCGGCACGGAACCGCCCCCCACCATATTGTCCACATACGCTCGCCCCGTTGGGGCGGTGAAAGTGAAGTCCTGCATATTGGATGCGATGTCAAACAGAAGCAAATCCAAACATATCTTCATGCGCTCCGCAGCCGCAGCGTGTTCTGCAGCCGCAAATTCAATGAAATTGGCTGCCGGTCCCACATTGAACAGATAGTAATTGGAGCTGTTGAACTCGGAGTAGCCATAACGGAAGCGCTGTTCCATCCAATAATTAATTCGCTCCAAGCCGCGCCGCATATGCTCTTTTCCGGTGATGCCGGCATTGGAGAACACCTCCTTCGGCCAGAGCTGCCCCGCAAGGTACTCCCCGACAGCGTAGAGAATCTGGTGATTCTCACTCCAGTAGCACATGGAATCGGAACCCGGTTCGGTCATCCAGAACTTCGCGCCCAGGAAAGCGGCCTTAATTAATTCAATTCCATCCGGGCACAGCCTCTCAAGTGCCTCGCTGTGGGAATACACGAGCCGCAGGAGTGTCGGCCAACGGAAGTCTTGGCAATCCCAGCGGGCATCGATGACTTGCTTGGCGGAGAGGATACCTTCCCGAATCCAATCGGAATTCAATTCAATTCCATCGGCCTCCCGGATCTCAGGAAACTCCAGATACATCAGGAGGCGGCTGCACCTATCGGGGTAGGGGTCGCGCTTGTCGTCCGCCGGCAGATCGGGCAGGGGGGCGATGCTGAGATTCTTATACAAGTCATACGCGAGCAAAGCCGCAACAGCGGTGACGGTACCGGCAGCGGCCGCTTTCCATTCCGTACGCATGGCAAACTCTCCTATACAAATGCTTACTTTATCGGTTCGAACGGTTTCACTGCCGGCGTCTTCACCAGAATCCGATAGAGGGGATAGCCCAATGCAGAGGCCACTATCGTATCCACCAGAGCAGCCGTAGCACCGTGCGCCAGCACCACCATGTAGCCGGCACCGAAGAGCAGCGCCCCCAAGGCCGGCACAATGCCGATGAACCCTACGGCGGCACCGACGGCGGCGGCAGCGGCGGAGGCGGCAAAACGCAGAGCCTTATTCGAAATCTTGCAGAGCCAATACTTCTGCGCCAATCCGATAATCGCTCCCATAGCAGCGGAACCCAGCGCATAAGGGATTTTGATTCCCCCGCTGAACGCCAAATCCCCGACGGCGCGGGCAAGGAAACCGACTGTCCCGCCGTAGAGCGGACCCAACAGCAGGGCGGCGACCATAACAATAGCATAACTCAAATCAAGGCGCGTAGTCGCGAAAAGCGGTATCTGCACAAAACGGCTCGTAACAACAATGAGAGCCACCAAGACAGCACTGAGCGCCACGCGGCGGAGGGTTAAAGACATCGAATGAATTCCTTTCCCATTTGTAACTGTACTGAATTATACCACACTTTCCCCGTGCTGTCAAGCGAGAAACAATAGGCAGGCGTTGCGGTCATAGGAGAGAAGACGGAGGACTTTCCGGCTGAAAACGGCGCAGCAGCGGCAAAAAAGCACACTTTCCCGCTTCACCGCACGAACTATTTGAAAAATTCATGGATTACCCCTTGCATTTTCAGCGGCAGTATGCTATAATAAACATTGGCAAAGTGATACATTTGTGCTATGGACAAGAGTATATCATCATGATACATAAGGAGAACCACATGGCAGCAGACAAGCAGAAAGCCCTCGAGACCGCAATGGCGCAGATAGAGAAGAGCTATGGCAAAGGGGCGATTATGCGCCTCGGGCAAAACACCGGAATGAAAGTGGATACCATAAGCACCGGCTCCTTGACGCTGGACGTGGCGACAGGTGTCGGCGGTGTGCCGCGCGGGCGCATCGTGGAGATTTACGGTCCGGAGAGTTCGGGAAAGACGACCTTGGCCCTCCATATCGTGGCGCAGGCACAGAAAGGCGGCGGCAATGCGGCGTTCATTGATGCCGAACACGCCCTCGACCCTATCTATGCCGGCAACTTAGGCGTGGATATAGACAGCCTCCTAGTCAGCCAACCCGACAATGGGGAGCAGGCCTTGGAGATTGCGGAAGCCCTCATCCGCTCCGGTGCCTTAGATGTCGTGGTGGTGGACAGCGTCGCGGCTCTCGTCCCGCGCGCCGAGATAGAGGGCGAGATGGGCGACAGCCACGTCGGCCTCCATGCGCGCCTGATGAGCCAAGCCCTCCGCAAGTTGGCGGGTGCCATCGCGAAATCCAACACCATCTTGGTATTCATCAATCAACTCCGCGAGAAGGTCGGCGTGATGTACGGCAACCCGGAGGTAACGACAGGGGGCAGGGCGCTGAAGTTTTACGCCTCCATGCGTTTGGATGTCCGCAAAACCGAGCAGCTCAAAGGCCCCGGCGGCGAATTCATCGGCTCCCATACCCGTGTGAAGGTCGTTAAGAATAAAGTCGCCCCGCCATTCAAAGAGGCTGAGTTTGATATTTTCTACGGCAAAGGCATCTCCCGCGACAGCGAGGTGCTGGATTTGGCGGTCAAGCTGGAGGTCTGCCAAAAGTCCGGTGCGTGGTTTTATTATGGGGATATGCGCTTAGGGCAGGGCCGCGACAAAGCCCGTGAGTTCCTCTCCGCAAATACCGATCTCCAAGAGGAAATCGCCGCAAAAGTTATGGCGATTGTCACCGGCAGGCCGATGGAGGAAAAGCCGGCCGCCAAACCCGCCGCCGCCGCTCCCGAAGCAAAACCGGCAAAAGGCAAAAAAACGCCGGAGACTGTGCCGGTTATAGATTTAGACATACTGCTGGACGACGACGATGACTGACGCCGAGAAACAACTGATGGACCGTGCCGGCAGACTTCTTGCGCGGCGGGCGCACAGCCGGACGGAGTTGGAGCAAAAGCTCCTGCACCCCGGCGCGAATCGGCCTGAGCCGGACTTGTCCGCTGTCAAAAATGTATTGGACAGGCTAGAAGCGCTGAACATACTCAACGATGCCGACTTCGCGGCGGCGTACGCAGGCGAGCTGCACCGCAAAGGCAAGCCGTACCGCTATGCCTATGCCAAACTGCGCAGTCACGGGATCGAGCACACATTGGCGGTGGAAGCACTGCAAGGTTTCGAATGGAAAGGGGATGGCAGCGATGCCTAAAATTCAATCGGTGGGTATGGTCCACTTGGGCTGCCCAAAAAACCAAGTCAACGGCGAGCGGATGCTCGCAAGTCTTGCCGAGGCCGGATACACCGTCATGGATCCATACGATGAGCCGGATGCCGTCATCGTCAACACCTGCGGCTTTATAGACGACGCAAAACGCGAAGCCATAGATACCATCTTGGAGATGGCTGACCTCAAGAAAGAGGGGCTTATCAAGAAAGTCCTCGTGACCGGCTGTCTGGCGGAGGTCTATGCCGACGAGGTCCGCAAAGAAATCCCCGAGGTGGATGCCGTGCTTGGCTTAGGCGCCAATGCAGACATCGTTTCCTATCTGGAGCAGGCCGAGGAGGAACCGGTCACCGCTTTCCCGGATAAGGAACAACTGCCCTTGGGCGGGGAACGCCTGCGCCAAGGTGCCAAGCATTGGGCATACCTCTCCATCGCCGAGGGCTGCTCCAACCGGTGCGCCTACTGCACCATCCCCGCTATCCGCGGTCCCTACCGCTCCCGCCCGCAGGAGGAGATTCTGGAGGAAGCCCGCGCACTTGCCGCAGACGGCGTAAAAGAAGTCATCCTTATAGCGCAGGATACGACGCGCTATGGCTCGGATTTGTATGGGGAGTACCGTTTGCCGGGGCTGCTGCGGGAGCTGTGTATCATTGATTCATTGAAGCGCATCCGCCTACTCTACTGCTACCCGGACGCCGTGACCGACGAGCTGATCGATACAATCGCCGCAGAACCGAAAGTGTGCAAGTACCTTGACATCCCGTTGCAGCACATCAACGACGGCATCCTGCGCGCCATGAACCGCAGGATAGACAAGGCGGGCATTCTTTCTCTGCTCTCCAAGCTGCGGGAGCGCATCCCCGGGATTGCCCTGCGCACAACGCTCTTGGTCGGCTTCCCCGGCGAGACGGAGGAAGCGTTCGCAGAGCTGTGCAGTTTTATGGCGGAACAGCGTTTTGACCATGCCGGCGTATTCGTGTTTTCCCCACAGGAGGGTACGCCCGCTTACGATATGCCGGAGCAGCCGGAGCCGGAGGTCGCCGCCCGCCGCGCGGAGATTCTCATGGAGCAGCAGACACAGATTATGGAAGCGCTTGCCGCCGCCAAGACCGGGGAGACCGCAGAGGTCATCGTAGATGAATACGACGGCTACGCAGACGCCTACACCGGACGCACGGCAGGGCAAGCCCCGGACATAGACAGCGTCGTTCTCTTTACCAGTCCCATAGACATCCCGGATGGGGAAATCGTCCGTGTGACCTTTGTCGGCACGGAGGGTATCGACTTGATGGGGAGAGTTGCCCTGTAGCTTTGCATCGCCCCCGATAGATTTAAATGCATAAATGTTTTATGGAATGCACACCCATTGTGAATATGCTTGTGCTATTATAAAAAGGAAAGCCGGCATTGATTCACATTACAATTTAAGGAGTGCAGTCCATGAGCACCGCAACGGAAAGCAAACGCAAGGCATACACAGGCAAGAAAGGCTTTGAGGTCTTGCAGCGCGAGGATTTCAAAATCCAGCGCAAGATTGTCGCGAACATGACCACGGAAGCCTGGCGTGATACCCCCCATGCCGCTTTCGTATACGAGCCTGATGTGACGGATTTCCTCGCCCGCTATAAAAGCCTGAAACAGACGGATGAACGCTGGAAGAACATCACCCTTAACACCGTATTCCTAAAGGTCATCACAGAAGGGCTCATCGCCGCTCCCCGGCTCAATGCCCACATTGACTACAACCAAACCTTTGTCAATGGCACAGTGGAGGAGTACAGGGACGTCAACATTTCCATCCCCATGGTTCTGCCCCGGGAGGAGGGCATGATGACCATCAACATCCACAACTGCGAGCAGCTCTCCCTGACCGATTTGTATGACTACATCAGCGACGTCCGCCGCCGCATGGAGAATACGGACTTCACGGAGGCGATGTTTGAGGTATCTTTGGATAACACAATGCGCCTGCTCAAAAAGGGGAAACTTCCGACGATTTTCGGCAGGCTCTTCGGAGCCTCTGTCGGCCGCGGTAAGATTGACCGCCTGAGCGGAAAGGCCAAGCACCGCTACGAGAGAATCCCCGCAACCGACCGTCTGACCAAAGCGGATATTGAGCAGGGCACGTTTCTGGTTTCCAATGTCGGGAGCATTTTTCGCGGCTCCAAGCTCTACGCCACCTTGCTTGACATAATCCCGCCGCAAGTCGCGGCAATCAGCCTCGGCAACATCTTTGAGCGCATGGGGGTCGTCACTCGCCCGGACGGCACCAAAACCGGGGAACCGCGCAGCTACTGCTGCTGGAACCTGGCGTTCGACCACCGCGCGATGGACTTTGCGGAAACGGAACCGTTCTTCGCCCGCTGCGACGACTTCTTCGCCCACCCGGAGCAGATGGAGGCGTGGATTTGAGGAAGAAATACTTGATGACATCCTCAGAAAGAATCGCAACCGATAACAAACACAGCACCCTCCGCCGCGGCGGAGGGTGCTTCATGGAATCGGGCTATGGTTATTCTGTTGCCGCAGCTTTCGCCACCACAATCGGCGAATAGCTCTTCCCGAGCCACGCAATGTGCTGCCCGTCGTCTATCTTGAGCTCATTGTCTTCCGGGTAGTAGGTCGCCGTCTTCGTGCCGTTGGTGACTTGGCGGCTGTCCTTGCTGATGGAGGCGATATTCACCCCATCCGTCAGGCGCATGGAATAGTCGGTGAGGTTCACAGCCGCAGTGCTGTCAAACTTGCTGTCTGCCGCTGTGAAAGCGGCTTCCAAACCGGCCTCGCCCTTGGTGATGTCCATGGACACATAGGGTTTGGAGGGGTTCTTGGATGTGACGGCAAAGCTCCAGTTGTCACCGTCGGCAGACACCTTGCGGAAGTCGTCGGTGAGGGTGTACTTCGTCTCGCTTTCCCAGGTGAGGAGGAGATTGTTTACATCCGGCATTCCGAGTTTTATCGTTTTGCCTGCGGTATTGTATGTTATGCCCAGTTCCTCAAAGTCCAGCGGAGCGGATTCGTCTGTATCGAAACTCTGATACGTGCCGGAACCGGTTTTGATGTTGATTGCGACATAAGAATCCAATCGCTCATCATCCTCGTAGAGATTCAGATAGAACCAGTCTTCGTTGACATGGATTTCAGCTCCCTGCTGCATATCATCCAGATAGGTTTCGAAATACACGGAACGGGAGTCGTCATCCCTATGTGAGGTATATATACTATAGCCTTGCTCATCCAGGTTGTCATCATAGTAGTATAGGAAAGCATACCAATCCGCTTCGGTACCCGTAGTCCCGAGCAGTCCGCGGTAGCCGGCGTACCCGTCTTCCGGCCGGTAGGCAATCATCGGGTCCCCATCATCGTCAATCATGTAAGAAAGATAATACCCCTCTACATAATCCTCATGCAGCGAATAGTTCTCCTCGTCCTCATAGTAGACATGCGGCGTATTCGGCATACGCCCTTCGTCCGGGTCTATTGTAAAGGAAGAGTAGAGCCATTCCTCGTCCTCCAGGTGCGCGTACCGCACGGCCTCTATGGTGCCGGTGCTCTCCGTATACTGCTCGCCGTAAGCCCAGTAGTCATCGGCAGCAGATTCGCTGATGTAATACGGTTGGCTGTTATTGATTTCCTCCAGGGAAACCGCTTCGGTTTCTTCGGAAATGGAGGCAAGCAATGTCTGCAAGTAGCTGACCGGGGAAGCGACGTCAATTTCCGTCGCCGTGTAACTGGCGCGCTCAATGCCGACCGCTTGGGTGCCTTTGAGGACAACGCCGCCGCTGGAGCCGGATTTCACGCCGTCCCCCCCGGAGAATTGGATCTCCGTGCAGTTGAGCTCGCCGCCCTCCTCCGCTGTGAGGAGCGCCATGGTTGTGATTTTTCCGACGGTAGCGGTGGAAAGGAAATTCGCCGTCGCCGAACTGCCTTTCGGATTGGAGATGATGCTGATGGCATCCCCCGCCATGAGTCCCTCCTCTGTCCCAACGGCAATGGCTTTCAGGTCCGTGGTGTCCACGCGCAGGACGGCGATGTCGGCGACGTCATCCATAGCCAGCACACCCGCAATCGGGCGCACATCCTCCGCAGTCGAGCCATAATTGAAGATGATGTTCCCGCTTTGGACATCCTCGTTACCGCTGTCGTCAATGACGCAGTGCCGTGCCGTAGCTACGAGGTTCTCCCCGCAGACCCACGCCGTGCCGGACCACAACTCCTCTTCGCTGCTGTCCAGAATCTGGAGATAGCCCACGGAAGCAATCGCCTCGTTAACGGTCGCCGCCGTCGGGTAGCCCTTTTCCCCGCAGCCCGTCAGCAATACGGTTAAAAGCAGCACCGGCAGCAGCAGAATCCATGATTTCGCTCTCAACACCTGACATCTCCCCTTAGAATTAAAGTACACCCTGTTCGCTTTGCCTGCCCTAAGAATCCGCCCAACCTGCCTATGTTCCTTATGGTTTTTTACTTTAAACCATTACTAACATTATACAGTGTTGGATTAAATTTGTCAACATTTTTTTCGGCAACGCTGACCTGCCGCCGCAAAGGCTCTTGCCGCCGGTGAGGAAAAGCGGGCAGCCGCACGACTATAAAATGAACAGTCCATGAAGGATTTTCCTGCACCTGCTCCGGCATTCTTAAAGTCAATCGTATGGAAGTACGGTGAAAGTTTGGGGGAAAGCCTTGCTTTTGCGGTCCGGATATGATATAATGGGAGTATCAGACAAGCAGCGTGCGAATCTATGGCAGGGTCGGGGCACACCGACATGCCCCGCCAAACCGAGCCGGCCGAAGTACAGGCGGCTCATGAAGAAGGAGAGAATGACTTATGAAGAAACGTATTCTTGCCGGTATCCTATCGGTAGCGATGGTGTTCTGCGCCATGACTGTCGTGGCCGCGCAGATTAAGGAGCCGGAGACCGTAGTTGTCACAACCGCCGCGGCGCAGTATGAGGTAAAGGACGCCACCTACTACACGCCCGACCCGCCCGCGCCCGGAACAACGGTTCCGGCGGCAGCCGCGACCGCCACCGGCGACTGGTATGAAGATGTCTGGAAACCCATCTGGGATTGGTTCTCCGGACTCTGGACGGGCTTCTTCCCGTGGGTGAGCCGCGGTCTGGCCATCGTCGTGGCGTGGCTTATGGATATCATTGCCCCGGTGGGCTGAGACCCGCCGGCTCGCAGGCGGCTTGTGCCGTCTGCTTCTCACATAAAGACCATATAATTAGGAAAGCGAGTGACCCCCATGACGGAATGGTTCAGTTCAATAGCGCAGTGGTTCAGCACCGTATTCACCTTGTTTTGTTTGAGTTTCACGACACTCTTCGGCGGCTTTATCCCCTTTGCGTTCGCCAATCAGACGATTGAGGATATACCGCAGGTCTTGGCCATCTACCAAGACATCGCCGCCAAGAACACCGACACGCGCTTCTCTGTGGAGAACTCCAAGCCGGTGGTTGAGTTCTCCGGCACGAACTGGAACAACACCATGTCCGTTACTGCCACCATGATTCTCAAAGCGTTCGTGAAAGGCGGCGTCAAAGAGCAAGAAACCATCGCAGGTGTCCCCGGGCTTCCTGCGCAGATTCTCGCCTCCGACATAGCCTATGCGAAAGCAGTCTACTACGACAACGGCAAAGAGGTTGTTCTCACCATTGTCCCCAAGGACGTGCGCGACACAACGGGGGATGACCTCCATACGTTTGCGACGATGTCCAAAGCCATCACCAAGCGCGATGTCACGCCCGAAACCATGGTCACCAACCTCAAAGCCCTCAATGCGGATTTGGAGATCACCAAAGCCGTCAACAAGAATACAGGGTACCTGCTGGGCGGTCCGTATATCCTCGTGCGCGCCGATACCGCCACCGGCAAGATTACCAACGCCAGGTACCAGATGGGCATTATCACGACGGTGCAGCTTGCCGTGATTGGTATACCGGTCTGGATTGAAGTGAAGCAGGCCATCACCGCAAAGCTTGCCTGAGCTCTCTGTCACAGCCGAATCAGACCTGTCCCCTGCGCCTTTGTTCCGGCGCGGGGGCTTATATATAATGAATAGGTATATATCATCGCGCGCGCGCGTGCGCGGTGGTATATATATTCGGGCGCGATTAAAAAGAAATTTGCCGGATTATAGTAACACTTTCCCCGGAATCGCATATGATGAGAATGTAACAACGAGGAAAGGAGGCGCACACCATGGGCTTCGGTATCAACAGCAACATCACCTTCATTCTCCTGCTCCTGCTCCTGCTCGGCGGTGGCAGCGACTACAGCTGCGGCTGCGGGTGCAACGGCTAAGTTACAGGCCGACGCTAAGGCGCATAGCGGCGTTGGTCAGCGCATAGAATGAGCTGTGCAACGGAATCTGCGCTAAAATTCTAAATCAGGGGGACACACTATCATGAGCTGTAATCTGGGATCGCTTCTTCCGCTTCTCCTCATCATCTTGCTCCTGTCGGGCTCCGGCAGCTGCGGATGCCAGGACAGTGCGCAAGTCACCGGCTTCTGCAACTGAACCTTGCGGATACACGGCGAGAACGTTTAAAACTCAGTGTGTCAAAACCTTGGAACGTGTGAAGTGAACATACAAAAGCGTTCTCGTGACGCAAACAACCGGGGGGGCGAAAGCCCTCCGGTTTGTTTTTTGTATGGCAGAAAAGGCTTGACAGCGGGCATGATTTAAAAAAGACAAGAGCCGCAGGGGAAGCACCGGTAAAGACCACAAATATCGTATTTTGTGGAGTGTGAGTCCACAAAATACGATAATCTGCGGATAGGCAGGCCGGCGGGTCAGCCTTCGCTTGCCTCTTGGAGATTACATCCATATCCAGCCAAAGCAGATGAGGAACAGTATCCAATCAAAGAAAGCGAATGGAGTGACCTGCAGTTGGTCGCAGCGGGTGCATTCTTGTACCCACGAAGTGCCTTCGCGGTGGCGGGCGCCGAAGTTATGACCGAGGGCAGGGGCACCTGCACGGCTTTCGGTCGCTCCGTCTGCCGCGCAAGTACGGGTTTCGGTTCCGGCAGCGGTGCAAGTCGGTGCGGAAGTTTGTACCCACGCGCCATAGGTGTGCGCTGCCAGCCTTTCAATCGGCCGCGTTTCTTTGTGCGCGGCATCATGGGTGCAGACCCTTTCCTCCAGACCGGCGGCGGTGTGGGTGGCCGGTGTGACGGTTTGCCAAGCGCCGTAGCTGTGTCCCAAGGCGGCACTTCCGGTGCGGGTAGTGCCTTCGGTGGCATCATCGTCCGGGCAGTAGGCGGTTTCTATCGCCGGGGAGGTGCAGGTCGCGGGGGTCGTCGAGCGCCAGTCGGTGTAGGTGTGGGTGTGGGGCAGTCCGGCGGCTGTGTATACCAGCGGCGGATTGAAATAGTGTTGAGCCAGCACCGCACGCGCTTGGTTCAGCAAAGAATCAAGATCCGCTTGGGAAACGCCGCCATCCATTAGCTCATCTATAGAAGGGGTAAGAGACGCATAAAGCTCTTCTGCCCAATCGTAGTCGAGCCCGTCATCGAACCCGTGCATCGCGAAATATATCACGAGGAGGTTCGCAAACGAAGCACCGTATTCCGAGAGATAGGGGACAATCAGTTCATTAAAGGGTGCAACTGTCAATGAAAAATCGGGGCTATCCGGCAAGTTTGCGGAATAGAAAGCTTCCAACGCTTCGGTTGTGTTGAGCAAGCGATTGGCAAGCCTGGTTGAAAAGGAATCCATTAATTCTGTTAAGCCATAAACTATCGCCGCTGAAACTTCTTCCTCCACCGTATCCCGGAAAGCGGTACTCTGAATAGCCAATTCATAGTTCCAAGGACAGGTTACAAAATAACTTGCGAGTATAGCTTGACCTTGTGTCAAGAGATCCTGCATTCCCTCCTGCGTTTCGGGATAGCCGGCTGATTCATCCGGAATTGCCGCTCTCAAAAAATCCATATACTCTGTCTTTAAATTGGGATAGCTACTGCTATCCAGTATATTCAGAGCAAAGACAGTGCACGCGATGAAATCATAGAAAACCTTGCCGTAGGCGGTGAACTGCGGCAACACATAATAGCTGAACACATCCGTATCATCTGTAGAAATGCTACTTTCCGCTTGTGTTGCCTCGTAAAAATCGGTGAGTAGGACTCGTTGACTATAGTCCGCATACCTATGTTCGGAGAAGAGTAGCTCAAAGCTCATCCGTGTACCGTTTGCCAATCGGATTTGGGTCTCATCCGCTTCGGTCGCCGCGGCAGGCAGCAGACCGAATATACCTATACCAACAGTCAGCAGCACGCACAGCAAAACAGAGAGCATACGTTTGAGGTTTTTCATAGTGATGACTCCTTTTTTAAGTTATTGGGTATAAACAACCCGCCCTGCAATCCATCAGGATAGCAGGGCGGGTTGTTCAGTTGCAGGCACGAAAGCAGTCCGGCAAAAAGCAGACCCGCCGCATCGGCTGCCGACCGCTATGCGTTGGAACCAAATCTGTCTTTATACTTTTCCGGTTTGGACAGCTGTAGAAGCTTATCATCGTCGATTGCTCCTGTATTTAACGCTTCATTTCATTAAAGCGATTATACGCTCATTTTTGGGAAATGTCAAGTGTTTTTCGGGAAATTGTGGTGAATTATTGTCACAATTCGGATTGGGGCTTCACGAAGCCCCTGGCGCTTCGCGAAGCGCCGCGCGCCCTGCTGCGCGCAGCCGGCGGATTGGGGCTTCACGAAGCCCCTGGCGCTTCGCGACGCGCCGCGCGCCAACCGCGCCTTGACAAACGCCTGGAATCATGCTATACTATAGCCCTACAGGGGAGAAAGGTTCGCAAAGGGAGTTGCGGAAAGGGAGGTCTCGAATGCAAACCGCCATAGAAAAGGTACTGCACCTAGCGCGGGGCAATGTGAAGCGTTATCCTGCGGAGAAAATGAAATGGATGTGGGGGGAGGCGTTGTGGCTCTATGCGCTTTCCCTGCTTGACGAGGCGTTTGGGACGGCAGCGTTTCGGCCTTACCTGCAGGCGTACTATGACACAAAACTGGACACAGGCTACCGGGTCTGTTCCTCGGACACCTGCGCGCCGGCATTGGGGGCGTATCAGCTCACCAAGACACCGGGCGGGGAGAAGTACGGGAGCATCGTTGACCGAGTCCTGCGTTACTTTGCACAAAGCGAGAAAGTCATCGGCGATATGCCCAACCATTTGGGGAACGGCTTTGAGCATTGGTTCTACCCGAAGTCTGTGTGGGTGGATTCCATCATGATGTATGGTGTACTGCTCAACCGCATTGCGGCAGAGACCGAGAATGCGCAGCTTGCCGCGTTTGCCGCAGGGCAGCCGCAAAAATTTGCTGATTTGCTGCAGGACCCCGACACGGGACTGTTTTGGCACGCCTACTGGACGAAGTTCGGCTTCCACTACCCGCGGCAAGCACTCTTTTGGGGGCGCGGCAACGGCTGGGTGATGGCGGCAGTTCCCCTTATGTGGGACTATATCCAAGAGGATGCGCAGCGGGCGGTCATCCAAGCGTTTTTCCTGAAGCTTGCCCGAGCACTCCTGCCCTTGCAGCGTGCGGACGGGTGGTTTGAGACCATCCTCCTGCCGCAATGCGGCGCTTATAAGGAAAGCTCAGCGACCATGCTTATCGCGGCCGGTTGGTTCTTCGGGGTACGCATGGGGTGGCTCGGCACGGAATACTTGGAGGCGGCGCAGCGGGCGTTTACAGCGGTGACCGATTCCTTTGTCCTGCGCGACGGTCTGCTGAGTATGCCGCACATCAGCGGCCCGACTTCGGCGATTCAGGGCATCCCGAAGTTGGTTTACACCCACACGCCCTGCGGGAACGATTGGCACTATGGCCTGGCGGCGGCGGTATTTGCAGCGTTGGAATACAAGAAGCTTGCGGAATAAAGACCGGTTTGCCGGAAGAAGGAGAAAGGAAAAAACGAATCATGCAACTCGGCGTACAGACCTATACTGTCCGGAAAACGCTCGCCGGCGGCCGCAGCTTGGTGTCGGTATTCGCCACCATGCGGGCACTGGGGGCTTCGTGCCTAGAGCTGGCGGTGGATTACCTGCCGCTGCCGTTCAATCCCTTGACGGCGCATACGGTGCGTGTCGCCGCGGAGACGGCGGGGATTACCGTGCCCTCCATACAGATTAAACTGCGTACAGCGGCCGAAGATCCGGAAGGGACGGCGGAGTATATGCGCGTCCTCGGAGCAAAACTGCTTGTGTCGAGCGTGGTGGATCTGAAGCCGGCGCGTGCCTTGGACAAAGCCGGGGGCATCGTAGATGCCGTGGGGTATGCAAAGGAACTGGAGGCGCTGCGGCTTTCCATGGAGCCTTACGGCATTGCAGTCGCGCACCACAACCACCACTATGAATTCTTGCGGCCGGAGGCTTTGGGCGGTCAGACGGTGTTCGCCTACTTGGCGGAGCATACCGAGGCTTCCTTTGCCGTGGATACCTACTGGACGCAGCGGGGCGGCGGGAACATCCTTGTCCTGCTGGAGGCGTATAAGAACCGCATCTGCTCCCTGCATCTGCGGGATTGCCGACTGCTGCCTGCCGACTTGGCACTGCGTCCGCTGCGGGACGGCACGCCGGGGAGCGGGACGCTGCCCTTTCCGCAAATCCTGCAAGCGGCAGAGGCAGCCGGTGTGCCATACGGCTTCTTGGAATGCAATGCCAAGAAGCCTGTGAAAGCGGTGCAGGAGGGGCTGGCGTATTTGCAATCGGCCTTGTACACGCAGCAGTGAAGCGCGAACCCAATAAAAGACGCCCTTGCCAAGCAAGGGCATCTGTTTTGGTACACCATCACGGGCTCGAACCGTGGACACCCTGATTAAGAGTCAGGTGCTCTACCAACTGAGCTAATGGTGCATTTTCCGAATGCCGTCCGTTGCGGTCGGACAACATGATATATTATACCCCATCGGACGGGATTTGTCAAGGGTTTTTCGGAAAAAAGAAGCAAAAAACCGGAGACAGCCTCCGGGGAAAACCCGGGAAATAAGGGACAAGCATATTTTTTATTCTTGCGACACATTCCGACAAAAACCGCCCTGCCGAAAGTGGTACAATATATACAAGCCCGGAGGACAGGCAAACGCCTCCCGCGCGCCGGATTCTACAGAGCAAATATAGGGGGAATGACATCTATGAACGCAATGCAAGCCTTATTTCACAAAGTGAAAGCGGCATTCCTGAAAAGCCGCGCCGGATACCTTTTCTATATCCACGGACCGCAGACTCTGCCGACGCCGCTGTCAAAAGAAGAGGAGGCGGCGGCAATGGAGCGACTGCGCCAAGGGGATCTCACGGTGCATGAGCTGCTCATCACCCGCAACCTGCGCCTTGTGGTTTACATAGCCAAGAAGTTTGAAAACAGCGGGGTGGGGATTGAAGACCTGATTTCTATCGGTACCATCGGTCTAATGAAGGCCGTCAAAACTTTCCAGCCGGAGAAGAACATCAAGCTGGCAACCTACGCCTCCCGCTGCGTGGAGAATGAGATCCTTATGCATATGCGCAAAATAGCGCCCACCCGCGGCGATGTTTCCATAGAAGAGCCCCTCAACACCGACTGGGATGGCAACGAACTGCTCTTGGCGGACATCTTGGGTTCGGACGCGGATGCCATCAACGTCCAAATTGAAGAGGAAGATGAAAAGGATACTCTCGTGCGCTGCGTGAATGCGCTGGGGGATCGCGAGCGCAAAATCATGTATATGCGCTTCGGTATGGGCGGCTTGAAAGAACACACGCAGAAGGAAGTCGCCGATCTCTTGGGCATCTCGCAGTCCTATATCTCCCGCCTTGAAAAGAAAATCATCGCCCGCCTCAAGCGGGAACTGGAGGCAGTTGCCTAAGCCTTTTTCCGAGAGAGACTGTGGCTGCCTCGCCCAAAAATAGATTCATACAAATGAACGAAAGTCTCGATTTGAGGCTTTCTTTTCGTCAAAATGACGATTATTTGTGCATAATTCGATTGATATTTCGTGATAATGCTACAATGCTTTCGTCAATTTAAACAAATTTTGCGAAATTTGATAAAATATGTTGCTTTTTGTCGGAAATTATGGTACAATGGTTAAGGACGAATCTCCCGCTTAAATTGAAAAAAAACGCAAAGCAGCACACGGAAGGAATGATCCCTTTGAGAACCAGGCAGCAAACTCTCGGCAACCGCAACATCGTCGGCGCCCACGTTGAGCAACGCCGCAAGGAACTTCACTGGAAGCAAAAGGACCTATTGGAACGCCTTCAGCTGGAAGGTCTCGACCTCAACCCGTCGGGTCTCTCTAAGCTGGAGGGTCAGTACCGATTTGTCACGGATACGGAATTGAAATACCTCTCCCGCGCACTCGGCGTTACCGTTGATTGGTTATTGGACGCTGAATAATCCCCGGCGGACGCTCTACAGCGTTCGCTTTTTCTTCATAAATCCGCAAGGATTTGTGTTTTGGCGCGTGTGCGCTTTTCTTTTTTCTATGATAGGGTTCAGAGCCAAAAAAACGCCGGCGCATTCTATCGCAGCATCGCGGAGGAAACTATGCCGTCCAAGCCCGAAATAGCGTATACCCTCATACGCTCTAACCGCAAAACCTGTGCCATATATATCAAAAACGGGGGCGTGGAAGTCCGCGCCCCCATGCGGATGCCTGTAAAAGACATCGACAGCTTCGTGCAGGAAAAGCGGGATTGGATTCAGAAGCACCTGTCCCTGCACGAAACACTCCCGCCCCCGAAAGAAACCCTTGCTTTCGGGGATGCCGTTCCCTTCCTCGGGCAACCGTATACAATTACCCCGGTGCCGGGCGGGAGAGCCTATGTGCGCGGCAACTGCTTCTGCCTCCCGGAAACGCTTCAGCCGGAACTGATACGAGAGGTTTGCATCCGCTTGTATAAGACTCTTGGGCAGTCTGTCCTGCGGCAAAAAGCGGCCGACCGCGCTGCGGCCATGGGTGTGCATATCACTTCTGTCTCTGTAAACAGCGCCAAAACGCGCTGGGGTTCCTGCTCGGCGCAGGGCAGGCTGAATTTCTCCTATCGCTTGCTCTGCGCTCCCGACGATGTCATAGACTATGTGGTCGTGCATGAACTCGCGCACAGAAAAGAAATGAACCATTCCCCCGCTTTCTGGTCCATTGTGGCCGCGCATATCCCCGATTGGAAAACCAAACGCGCGGCGCTGAAAGGGCTACAGGGGGAGTTGAATCACTTGGGGTTGTAGCGGGAACCGCCCCTTCAGGGCGCAATGCCCCTTCAGGGCACCAATGCCCCTTCAGGGCACCCTCCCAAGTGGCAAGAGGAAGAAACTGTTACAAACCTCTTGCTTTTTGCTGTAAAATGATGTATACTTACGAAGAGGACTGACCCATGCCGCCATTGAACATTGTCCTGCTGGAGCCGGAGATACCGCAGAATACCGGCAACATCAGCCGCACCTGTTCCGCAACAGGGGCGCGCCTGCACCTGATAGAACCGCTGGGCTTTTCTATAGACGACCGGCAGCTCAAGCGCGCGGGCTTGGATTACTGGGACAAGCTGGATGTGACGCTCTACCCCGATTGGACGGACTTCACCGCACGCAACCCGGGCATTTACTTCTACTTCACCACCAAAGCCCCGCAGCTATATACGCAGGCAGTATATCCCCCGGGGTGCTATCTGGTGTTTGGGAAAGAAACGAAAGGTCTCCCGGAAGCGCTCTTGGCAGAAAACCTGCCCTACTGCGTCCGTCTGCCGATGCTTCCCGGCGCTCGCTCCCTGAACCTCTCCAATACCGTAGCTGTCGGCGTATTCGAGGCCCTGCGGCAGCAAGGGTTTCAGGGCTTGCAAGGGACATCCGGCCGGTTTTGCACATAGATGCCCGGCGGTTACAAATATATGCAAGTCATGCCGGAACGGCAGTTTACCGCCCCTTGCCCGATTGTACGGTCAACCGATCCATAAAGAAGTATCCATACAGATTGTCACCGGTCCGTCATTGCAGAGCGTAACGTCCATGTGCGCACCGAAGACACCTGTCGGGACATTGGAAATCCCCTCGCGCCGCAGGCAGTCGCAGAAGTATAGGTACAGACCCTCCGCCGTATCCGGGGCGGCGGCATAGATAAAGGAAGGCCGGTTGCCTTTGCGCAAGTCGGCGCAGAGCGTGAACTGCGATACGACCAGAACCTCCGCCCCGATTTGCAGCGGGGAGAGGTTCATTTTCCCTTCCGCGTCTTGGAACACGCGGAGGTTGGCGATCTTTCGCGCCAGAAGCTCGGCTTCTTTTTTCGTATCCCCCTGCGCTGCGCCCAGCAGAACCAAGAAACCTTTCCCGATTCTGCCGACGGTCTCGCCGTCCACGGTGACTTGCGCGTACGCCGCACGCTGGATGACTGCTTTCATACCGCTATATTCTCCTTGTTGGATTGCCTGTCTATTATAGCGGTTTGGGTTTGAATTGTCAAGGGACTTTCGGGCTTTCAATACGCCATTTTCACTATCAGCTCCAGTACAGGCACTTCCAGTGTCTTGAGGTAGCCGTCTTTGTTGAGTTTGGCTTTGGCGTTGAAACCGCTGAGGTTGCAGTCCACCGTCCAAGTGTCGTCCTTATGGTGCGTGTAGACACTTTGGGGCTGCATGAGCTCCAAGCAAGCCTCCCGCAGGAGCGGCAGAAAGCCGGTCTTCGGCAGCGCAGAGAGGGACGGGAACTCCACCTCGTCCTGCCCATAGCGCACCCGCAGGGCGGAGCCTTCCTGTGCGATGGTCAGGCCTTGCAGTTCTTTCGGCTCAGTAAAGGAGGCGGTCACAATGCCCGGCGACTCCTGCTGAATCTCCGCGACAAACTGCTTCGAGCCAAAGGAGACCTCCGCCCGCGCAGAGAAAGCGGCAGGCGGTGCGGGCGGTTTGGCGCGGAACGGGTTTTCGCAGGAGAACAAAGCGAGGAAGCCCACAGCCAGCAGCACGCTCATGCTGCCCTTCAGAAACCACCGCATACGCCGCTTGCGCTGCACCCTTGCCGTGAAGGCGGCTGCCCGCTCCCAGCCGAGGAGCCCTCCCAGCAGATAGTAGGTAAAGCTCTTCTTTGTATCGTTTATATGTTCGCTATTAATGCCTGCCATGCTGCGCCTCCGCTGTCAGGGCGCCGGCACAGCCGCACCCCTACAATTGTTGCAAAAGCACACCCTGCAGCGCCGACAGTAAATCCAAGGGGGTCATGCCGCGTTTACCCAACCGCATGGATGCCCGGACACCGGCAACGCCATGCAGATAGACTGCATCGCACGCCGCTGCAAACGGCTCCATCCCCTGCGTGAGGAAGCCTGCCAAAAGTCCCGCCAGCACGTCCCCCGAACCGCCCTTGGCCAAGCCGTCATTGCCGGTGGTGTTGACGTACTGCCGTCCGGCATAGCACACGATGGTCTGCGGTCCTTTGAGGACAACAACCGCACCGGTTTCTGCGGCCAGCGTCTCAGCGGCGGCGGCTCTGCTGCGGTGGATTTCCTCCGCCGATGAACCGCACAGCCGTGCCATTTCGCCCCCGTGGGGAGTGAGCACCGTGGGGTGTTTACGCTCTTGCAGTATATCCTTATGCGCGGCAAGGCAATTCAATGCGTCGGCATCCAGCACCAAAGGCAATTCGGCACCTTGCACAAAAGCGGGAACGAGGTTTCTTGTCCCATCGGACTGACCCAACCCGGGACCCAGCAACGCGGCGCTTTTGCCTGCGGCAGCTTCCAGTAAAAGCGGGAGCGCTTCGGGTGCAAACGTCCCCGATGCTTCCGACGGCAGCGGCAGCAAAGGGGTCAGCGGCGACTGCGGCGCGATTGCCGCGTAGGCGGTATCCGGAAAGGCAAGCGTCACCAAGCCCGCGCCGGAACGCACAGCGGCTCCGGCCGCCAGCACCGCCGCGCCCGGAAAGCGCAGGGACCCTGCCGCCAGCAGCAAATGACCGTAGCTGTATTTATGGCTGTCCGCCGTCCGTTTGGGCAGCCGGTAAGGGAGAAATTTCATGCGGTTACTCCTTTCTGCTTTCCTTAATTATACGCTGTAAGGCAGGGCTTGTCAAGCCTTTCAGATTCTTCTGCCTGCCTCTTGCCTTCCCTTCCCGCCCCACCAACAATCAAAAAAAACCGACAAAATTCGACCGATTTGATGAACAATCTGTGAATTTTAAAAAAACCCTTGACAAACCCGAA
>JAISUW010000040.1 GCA_031271865.1 Oscillospiraceae bacterium | reverse complement strand
CCTCTGCTTTGGTTGGGGGCAGGGTTTTGGTTTCCTGTATGGGTTGGGTGGGGGTTCTTGCTTCTTGCCTCTTGCTTCTTGCCTCTTGTTACCCAGACCGGCAGGGTAGACCTGTGGGGTGCCGGGGATAGGTGTGCGGTGGCGGTGGGATGGTTGCTGCGGGGTGTTTGCTTGGATGTAACTGTATTGTTACATTGTGATGAGGAGGATGAATTCTTTTGTTGGGCAGAGAGTGAAGCGGCGATGGCGGGTGGTTTGGAATTTGGGCGTTGGGATGTAGTGGTATTGTTACATTGGATTGTGGTGGATGGATTTTTTTATTGGTCGCAGCGTGGGTTGGATGTAGCTGTATTGTTACATTAGGTATGGGGGTGAGAGATTTCAGGTATAGATATCGATGTATATATATGCATCGATATGCATATCGATACCGATATCGACATCCCCCTCTTTAGTACACTAAAGGATCCATGAGAATCAATGAAAACCCCGTTTCTTGCGAAAACGGAATTATGCAATCACGAATGAATATATACACATTCCCATCCGCCGGCAAAAGTAGCCGGAGCGAACCAAAACGGTAACCGGAGCGAACCAACATTGCACCCGGCCGAACCCTACAAAATGCGCATTTGCTCTGCTGCCGGCGGCATGACGCCGGCGGCGGGCAGTGTTTTTGTACGATAGCGGTTGGGATCCTCCAGTTTTGTGTCTGCGAGCAGGCAGAGGGATTTGATATGATGGCCTTTCTTGAGGGTCATCACGGCGACGCCTTGCGTGTCTTTGGTTGTTTTGGGTGCGATGGCACCGGTATGCAGGACAAGATGCCGCCCGGAAGAGGCTTGCAGCACGACATCGGTATCCGCCGGGATTTGGAGGGCAGCGGCGAGCGGGCTTTTGTCGCTGTAGGCTTTGAGGAGTTTCTTGCGCTTTGTTTGGGTTTTATAGCCTTCGAGGTCGACTTTGGCCATTTTGCCGTTCTCAAATAAAAACAGCAGGTAACCCACAAAGTCCGTGGTGACGGCGAGGAAGACCACGCGCTCCCCGGCATCCGCTTCCACAAAAGCGGGGGCATAGTCGCCGAGGTTGGAGGCTTTGCCGTCCTCTAACTCATAGGCGAACTTCTTGTAGACTTGGCACGCGTCCGTGAAGAAGAGCAGTTCCGCCGTATTTGTGGTTTCGATGTCTTGTGTGATGGCATCGCCTTCTTTGAGCTTGTGCTTATCTGCCACACGCAGGGATTGCGGCGTAATTTTCTTGACATATCCCTCTCGGGTTAGGAAGATGCGTACGGGGTAGTCGGGGATTTGCTCCTCTGCAGGAGCCTCGGCGGCGGCTTCGTGCGTATAGAGAATCTCGGTTTTGCGGGGGATGCTGTATGCTTTGGCGCAGGCGGCGAGGGTATCTGTCATGATTTTGCGCAGGCGCGCCGGTTTTTGGAGGATGTCCTCCATATCGGCGATGTCGTTGTGCAGCTTTTCAATATCCGCTGTGCGCTTGAGGATGTATTCGCGGTTGAGGTGGCGCAGGCGGATTTCCGCGACGAACTCGGCTTGCACTTCGTCAATCCCGAATTCAATCATCAAGTTGGGGATGACCTCTGCCTCCTCCTCTGTTTCGCGCACGACGCGGACGGCTTTGTCTATATCCAGAAGGATTTTCGCCAAGCCTTCCAACAGATGGAGGCGGTCCCGGCTCTTGGTTAGGTCAAAGTTGATGCGGCGGCGCAGGCATTCCAAGCGGAATTTTATCCATTCCAAAAGCAAGTCCCGTACGCCCACTACACGGGGATGCCCTTCAATCAGCACATTGAAGTTGCATGGGAAACTGTCCTCCAAAGTGGTAGCTTTGCACAGACGCAGCATGAGCTTTTCCGGGTCGGTGCCGCGCTTGAGGTCGATGGTGATTTTCAGACCGCTCTTGTCGGTTTCATCGCGCACATCGCTGATTTCGCGGATTTTGCCGTTCTTGACCAGATCCACGATTTTGTCTATAATGGCTTCCGCTGTGGTCGTGCCCGGGATTTCATAGACATCAATGCAGTTGGCACTCGGGTCGTAACGCCATTTGGAGCGCACACGGAAAGAACCGCGCCCGGTGCGGTAGATTTCTTCAAAGGTGCTGCGGTCATAGAGTATCTGCCCGCCGCCGCTGAAGTCGGGGGCAGGCAGGAGGGAGAGCAAATCCGCATCCGGGTCTTTGGCGAGGGCAATCGTCGCCTCGCAGACCTCACCCAGATTAAACGAACAAATATTGGAAGCCATCCCGACGGCGATGCCGGAATTGAGATTGACCAATACAGTCGGAAATGTCACCGGGAGCAGCACCGGTTCTTTCATTGTGGCGTCGTAGTTGTCTGTGAACTCTACGGTGTCTTTGTCTATGTCAGCGAAAAGCTCGGCGGCTTGCTTTTCCAGTTTTGCTTCTGTATAGCGCGGCGCCGCCCATGCCATATCGCGGGAGTAGGCTTTGCCGAAGTTGCCTTTGGAGTCCACCCATGGGTGCAGGAGTCGCTCATAGCCTTTGGAGAGCAGCACCATGGTTTCGTAGATGGCGGCGTCACCGTGCGGGTTCAGGCGCATGGTCTGCCCGACGATGTTTGCGGACTTCGAGCGCGCCCCGGTCAGCAGTCCCATCTTATACATGGTATAAAGGATTTTCCGCTGGGAGGGCTTGAAGCCGTCAATTTCGGGAATCGCCCGCGACAAGATGACGCTCATGGCGTAGGGCATGAAGTTCTTTTCGATGGTATCCGTGACAGGTTGCTCAAGCGTTTCGCCCGCACCGATAATGTGGGCGTTTTCGGCACTCGGTTCGGCGGCTTGGGGGCGGCGCGGTTTTTTGGGGGGCATGGATTCCTCCTGTGGGCGGGATGATTACTTTCGCGGCTTATAGATTATAACACAATTTGAGGAGATTGGCAAGTTTTTTTCGCAAACCGGGTACAAGGGGGATTGCTTTTTCTTTCTTGCAAATCGGGGCATACTATGATATAATACTTAGGGTAGGAATGATTTTCACAGCTTAAGCATATGTAAGGAGTGATACCAGCGAATGAAAACATATGCGGCGGTGAAAGATATGCGTGTTTATTTTATCTCGGAAGCGGAATTCCCCTGCCTCCCGGAGGAGGACAGCCAGCAGTGGCAGCAGCGTGCTGCTGCGGATTTGATTGAGCGGTATGTGCCGGGCATAGATAAGGGCTTCCACAATGGTCCCTACGGCAAGCCGTATCTCAATGACGGTCCGTTCTTCAATGTGGCGCACACCCATGGGGCGGTACTCCTTGCAGTGAGTGAGTACGGCGAAGTCGGCTGCGACATTGAGAAACTCGACCGCCCCTGTCCGGGTGCGGAGCGTTTCATGCAGAAGAGCGAGCGCGGCATGAATCCCATCCAAGCTTGGGTGCGCAAAGAAGCGGTCGCCAAAGCGGCGGGCAAAGGCATTTTCCGTTTGAAGCCGGAGATGATAGATGTATCCGACTCCCAGACCTTCTGCGACGGGCGCAACTGGCAGCTTTGGGATGTGGATATTCCCGGCTATGCGGCATCGATTGCTTCCGTTCTCTTTGATGATGTGGATTACTCCGACGGCAAATGGCCGGAGAAGTATGACGACCGTGACGACGTCGAAGACTTCGGCGGTTTGCCCTACGGCCGCGACAAAGACTACTGCTCTGCCTGCGGCCCATGCGGTGATTTGGATGACCAACTGACCGATTTCTAAGCCGAAAGCAAAGGGAATTCTCGCAGTACAGCAAGGCATTTATATGATTTCAGTAATTGTACCAATCTATAATGCAGCCGGGTTTCTCCCGGCTTGCGTTGGTTCCGTTTTGGGACAAGCCTGTGCGGATTGGGAACTCCTGCTCGTGGATGATGGGTCTTCGGACGGTTCGGCAGAACTTTGTGACCGCTATGCCGGCGCCGATACGCGCATTCGTGCGGTACATCAATCGAATGCCGGCGTGTCGGCGGCACGGAATGCCGGTTTGCGGGCGGCGCAGGGGGAATTTGTCACATTCTTAGATGCCGATGATACGTTTGGTTCGGCGCGGCTTCAAACCCTTGCAGAAAGCCCGGAGAGTGATTTGCTGATTACCGGCTTTGTGCGTTGCGATGCCGACGGGTCAAACTGTAGGATTACCTACCCGGAAGTGACGGATAAGCAAAGCTTATGCATCTATATGGCTTCGCACGGCAATTGCAATGCCGCCTGGAATAAGCGTATGAAACTCTCCCTACTCCGGGCGCAGGAGATTTACTTCAATGAGAACCTCGGGCACGGTGAGGATCGGGAGTTTGTGCTGCGCTATTTGATTCATACCCAAAGTATGTTCGTCAGCCCCGAAACGGATTACAATTACCGAATACACGCCGGGAGTATTACTTCCTCCCCCAATGATGACCCCGCCAAACGGATTCTGCGGCAGTACAGTTTGGATTTGGGACTATTCACCGCACTCGGATTCACGGAAACGCAAGCCGAAACAATGCTCCGGAAAGGCGCTGCGGAGGAATGCGCCCATGAATTCTGGCGGCTCTGCTCTTATCTTCCGGAAGAAACAGCCGCTTTACAGCTGAAATGCTTGGAGGATTCAGAAAGTATGCATTGGCTTTGCGCACAAAGCCGGACGATTCGGGCGGCGTTCCTCGGCGGGGGCAAGGTGGGTTTGCTGTTGGCACTTGCCATCGGCAAGAGGCGGTGGGGCTTGGCTGAATGGCTTGCAAAGCGGTTCGTGTAATAGGCTTACCATTCTTGCTCTGCTGCTCCTACCTTTACTTCTTGTTTCATGCTTCTTTTAAGGGAAGAAATTTGGCGAAAACGGCTTAATTCTGTATATTTTTGCTTGCTTTTTTTGCTCTACGGGTGTATAATAGAGAAAGATTAGTGGATGAGGAAGAGTGTTGCCTGACATTGTGTCAAAAAAAGCACTTCATCCGCTCCCTTATTATTTTTAGAAAGCAGGCGACAAATCCCAATGGAATACCTTGGCTACTACAACGGAAAATACGGCCCTTTAGAAGAAATGACGATCCCTATGCTCGACCGCGTGTGTTATTTCGGCGATGGTGTTTATGATGCTACATACAGCCGCAATTACAAAATTTTTACGCTGGATGAACACGTGGATCGCTTTTTCAACTCGGCCGGGCTGTTAGAGATTCCGATTCCGCACACGAAAGAGGAAGTGAAAAGCATTCTCTTGGATATGGTGTCCAAAATGGATACAGGGGAGAATTTCGTATATTTTCAATGCACGCGCGGCACGGGAATCCGCAACCACATCTACCCCGACCCGGAGAAAGTGCCGGCGAATTTCTGGATTACCCTGCGCCAAGCGGACGTTGTCCCACTGGACACAAAAGTGAAGCTTATAACGCTGGAGGACACGCGCTTCCTGCATTGCAATATAAAGACCTTAAACCTCCTCCCGGCGTGTGTGGCCAATGAAAAAGCCAAACGTGCAGGCGCGGATGAAGTCATCTTTTACCGACTGCAAGCGGACGGGCGCAAGCGCGTCACGGAATGCGCACACTCCAACTGCCATATCATCAAGGACGGTGTGTTTATTACCGCGCCGACCGACCACCTCATTCTGCCCGGCATCGCCCGTATGAATCTCATCAAAGCCTGCAAGGCACTGGGGATTCCGGTGGACGAAACGGTGTACTATATTGACGATGTGTTTACGGCAGATGAGGTGCTCATCTCCTCGGCAGGAACATTCGGCATCACAGCAACCGAACTTGACGGCAAACCGGTCGGCGGGAAAGCGCCGGAGATTATGGCAAAACTCCACGCGTATTTGTGGAACCAATGGCTGACGGATACCAACGTCTGATACGCCGCACTTCACCTATCCGGGAGAATCATTGTCTATGACCCAACAAGAACTTACCCTTTACAACCTCGGAGAAAATCTGGATAAACTGGCAAACCTCGACCCCCGCGGCTATGGGGTATGCAACATTCTTTATGAGGCTTCACGCAAGCACGTGGGCTATCCGACGATTATGTCTGCTGCGAAGAAGCTCTTTTCGGCAGTCAAAGAAGGGGATGTTGTCTACATCCTGACGGGCTTTGTCCTGCTGCCGTGGAAAGTGGCGGAGATGGACGGCGTCGTTTCCTCGGTGCTGCTGTGCCGTGCTTTGGTGAAAGGCTTGGGTGCCAAGCCTGTGATTATTTGCCCGGAGGACAACCTCGCGGCCGTGGAGAAACTGGCGGCGCGGGTGGGCTTGCACCTCTACCGTACGGTGGACGAAGTGAAGCAGTACCCCTGTGCCATGGGTGTTGCGGCATTCACCAAGAACGCAGACGAAGCCGACCGCCTCGCTGAGAGCTATTTGAAAGCCGGAGACCCAAAGGCGGTCATTGCCATAGAGGCTCCGGGTGCCAACGCGAAAGGCGTTTACCACAATGCCGTCGGTCTGGATACAACTGCCATTGAGGCCAAAATGGATTCCCTCTTCATCAAAGCCCGCGAACGGGGCATACTGAATATAGCCATCGGCGACCTTGGCAATGAGATTGGTATGGCGGCCATCCGCCCGCAACTGGAAACGTTCATCCCCTACGCAGGCGAAGGCCGCTGCCGCTGCGGCTGCGGGGGCGGGATTGCCGTCACGAGCGCAACGGATAATATTATCACGGCGACGGTATCGGATTGGGGCGCGACAGGGCTGATGGCGGCGCTCGCTTTCCTCTGTGAGGACTTGGAGGTCATCCACGATGCTGCCCTCCAAGCCAAAGCGATGGAAACTGCCTGCCAAGCCGGTATGATAGATATGTACGGTGAAAAAATCCCTGCGATTGACGGTTTTGGATTGGACATCACTTGCTCTGTTGTCACGCTCATGCGCGAGTGCGTGCGGGAGGCACTGAAGCTCCGTAAGACTTGCGCAACGTGGTTTGAGAAGACGCTGGAACTCGGCTTTTTCGAAGGCAAAGCCTAAACCCAAACCCATAAGGAAAGGAGGTTCGTTCCCATGGAAGCAAAACAGGGTTCGGCCTCTTCCCCCGTTTTTAAGCCCTGCGGGGACTGCAATTTGAGTGTTTGCTTCGGGACAGTGATAGCACCTGAAATCAATGCCCGGGTGGCGGCACTGAATGCGAGCATTCAAGAAAAGCCGCCGCACGGTGTGCTGGAGACGGTGCCGACGTATACGAGCCTCCTTGTGCGGTATGACCCTTGCAAGGTAAGCTATGACAAACTCTGCGAGCGGCTCCGCAGAAGAAGCGATGCGCAGGGTTCCAAAGCAGCCGCAGCCGCAAAGCGCACTTTTGTCATTCCTGTTTGCTACGGCGGGGCTTTTGGCGAGGATTTGCCTTTTGTGGCGGCGCACAACAATCTGACAGAAGCAGAGGTCATTGCGATTCACACCGGGACGGACTACTTGATATATATGTTGGGTTTCTTGCCCGGCTTCGCCTATCTCGGCGGCCTAGATAAGCGCATACACACGCCGCGGCTGACGAACCCGCGCACAAAAATACCGGCGGGGGCGGTCGGTATCGGCGGGGAACAAACCGGCATCTATCCGCTGGCTTCCCCCGGCGGTTGGCAGCTCATCGGGCAGACACCTGTGCGCCCCTATGACCCGAACCGCAAGGAACCGATTCTTTACCAAGCGGGGGACCGCATCCGTTTCCGCGCGGTATCTGCGCAGGAGTACGCGGAGCTGTCCGCCCAAGCAGAAGCCGGCAAAGCCGTCTGGGAGGTGCGCAATGGCTGACAGCATTACGGTTCTCGCCCCGGGACTGCTGACCACCTTACAGGACGCGGGGCGGTACGGCTACCAGGCTTCCGGGTTCTCGCCGGCGGGGGCGATGGATTACCCCGCCATGCGCACGGCGAATTTACTCGTGGGCAATTCCCCGGATATGCCGGTGTTGGAGATGACGCTCGCCGGGCTCTCCTGTGAATTTAATTGCGACTGCGTGTTTGCCATGACGGGCGCACGTATGGATGCCAAACTGAACGGCAGACCGTGTAAGCGCTACCGCACCCAACGCGCCGCAGAGGGCGATGTCCTCACGGTAGGGAGCGCCTTGCTCGGCTGCCGGGGATACCTTGCCATCGGCGGCGGTTTTGACGTATCGCCGGTGATGGGTTCCTGCGCTACGAGCCTCAAGTTCGGCTTAGGCGGCTTTGACGGCAAGAAGCTTTCGGCCGGGGATGTCCTGAAACTCCAGACGCCCGGTGTCCCCTACCGTAAGCGTACGGCAAAAGTACCTTGGCACCTCCGTAAGGACAGAAGCTACTTTGGGGACATCCATATCCGCTGCGTATTGGGACCGCAAGAGGAAGCATTTACTGCGGAAGGCCTCCGGACGTTCCTGTCCGCACCATACAAAGTGACGCCTGCCTCTGACCGAATGGGCATCAAATTGGAGGGTGCGCAGATTGAAGCAAAGGACGGTTATGACATCATATCTGACGGCATTGCGATGGGATGCGTACAGGTACCCGCCTCGGGGATGCCCATTGTCATGATGGCCGACCGCCAGACCACCGGGGGATACACAAAGATCGCAACCGTTATCACGCCCGACTTGCACCATCTGGCACAGCTGAAACCGGGGGATACGGTCACGTTCCATGCCGTTTCTGCTGACGAAGCGCGGAAGCTTTACCGTGCATATATACAAAAGTTGCGTAAAGAGGAGTATGACTTCCTGCGCTTCTAAAATGGAGTAAAGCTCCCAAAACGGAGCAATGCTCCCCTCACTCCATCTACATGAAGGAACGGATACCGATGCAGCACTACCACCGCACATGGGCGGAGATTGATTTAAACGCCATAGAAGAAAATGTACAGGCAGCCCGCGCAAAGCTCCCCTTGGGAACGCGGCTCTGCTGTGTTATCAAGGCCGATGGTTACGGTCATGGTGCTTCAGAATTAGCGAAGTTCTTGGGTGACAAGGCCGACTATTATGCCGTTGCTGTTCTGGAAGAAGCCCTTACCCTGCGGCAGGGCGGAATCACAAAGCCGATGCTGATTCTGGGCTATACTTCGCCTTCACAAGCTGCGGTCGTTGTAAAAGCTGATTTGACGCAGACTGTCTTTACTTTCGCGGCAGCCGAAGCACTGTCTGCGGCTGCTGCCGCGCTTGGCAAGGCCGTCAAAGTACATATCGCCTTAGATACAGGCATGAACCGCATCGGGTTCCCGGACACAGCCGAGAGCATTCATGAGATTCAGAGAATACACGAGCTTCCTTTCTTGGAAATCGAAGGCTTGTTCACGCATTTTGCCCGTGCAGACGAAATTGATAAGACCTCTGCGAACTTACAGTATGCGCGCTATGCCGCCTTTGCCGAAAAGCTCGCAGCGGCCGGGGTTCCGATTCCGATAAAGCACGTATGCAACTCCGCCGGCATTATGGAAATGCCGCAGAAGCTGGATATGTGCCGCCTCGGCATATCGCTGTATGGACTGTATCCCTCGGATGAAGTAGACCCCGGAAACATGGAGATTCGCCCCGCTATGACATGGAAGACGCACGTCGTCCATATTAAGACCGTCCCGGCAGGGGAAGGCATCAGTTACGGTCACACCCACATCACGCGGCGCGAAACGGTGGTTGCTACCCTCCCTGTCGGCTATGCTGACGGCTACCCCCGCGCCCTCTCCAACAAAGGGCACGTCCTGATTCATGGACAGTACGCACCGATTCTCGGCCGCGTCTGCATGGATCAGTTCATGGTGGACATCACCGACATCCCCGGCGTGCAGGTAGAGGATGCGGCGGTGCTTATCGGTCGGATGGGAGAGAAAGAAATCACTATGGAAGAGATAGGTGCAGCGAGCGCCAGTTTCAATTATGAAACCGCCTGCCGCGTCGGGCAGCGTGTGCCGCGGCTCTATCTCTATAACGGCGAGACTGTCGGGTGGCACTCTGTCTTTGTGACAGAGAATGCTTATGGTTAACCGAATTCGGATTTTTTTTGTTACCGATTGTAACTTGTCACAAGCAATGCGAGCAACCGGCACCTTGCCAAAGAAAGGACTGCAATATGATACGCGTTCTCACCGCAGGCGATGAAGTGCAGATTACAGAACTTTGGCAAGAAGCTTTCGGCGACGGTGCGGAGGAAATTCATGCGTTCTTGGCTGCTATGACCGGCGAGACTGTCGGTCTGGGTCTTTTTGCGGATGGTGCTTTGCAGTCGCAGCTTTTTATACTTCCGGGAGAACTGACTTGTGGGGCAGAAGTCTTACCGGCCGGCTATGTCTGCGCCGTAGCCACACGCAGGGCGGGGCAGGGAAAGAACTATGCGAGCCGCTTATTGGAATCTGCGCGGGAGTACGGCGCGAAGCGAAGCCTTGCAGGATTGGTGCTTTACCCTGCGAGCGAATCGCTGGTCGGATTCTATGCCAAGCGCGGCTACGCCCCGGCTTTTTGTGCGACGCATTTCTTTGCGCCGCCGGCACCAGCTTTTGTCTGGACGGAAAACCTGCGCCCTTTGCTGCGCACCATGTGTGATGGCTTCGCAGAGGAAGGCGTAGGGCTGGATTCCTCCCACCTGACGCAACCCGGGATGCTTCTGCCGTTAAATGCACAAGGGAAAGCTTGGCTGGAGGCAAACGGCGGGAAAGCCCAACTCGCCCACCCGCTGGATTAATGATTCTGTTTTGCGTTATTCTTTCATGGTATCCAAGCCAAAGCCGCGGATGAGAACCTCACGGTTGCGCCAGTCCTCCTTCACCTTCACACGGGTTCGGAGGAACACTTTGCAGTCAAAGAAGCGTTCCATGCGGCGGCGGGCTTGTGTGCTGATTTCCTTTAAACGCTCGCCGCCCTTGCCGATGATGATGCCCTTATGTGTTTCGCGTTCGCAGTAGATAAGGGCATCGACGTCCAGAATACCGGAGCCGTCGGTGCGTTCGGTCATGTGCTCCACCGCAACGGCGGTGCCATGCGGAATCTCTTGGTCCAACTGACGCAGGAGCTGCTCGCGGATGAACTCGGCGGCGAGGACTTTCTCCGGTTGGTCGGTGAGCTCGTCTTCCGGGAAGAGAAAGTGCGGCATGGGGTTTGTGTTCGGAGCAGCAAAGAGGTTCTCCAGTTCCTCCTCCAGCGCAGGGAAGTTATCTCCCGTTTTTGCGGAAAGCGGTACCACCGCAAAGAAATCCATCTGCCGGGAAAGGAACAGCAACCGTTTCATGAGCTGCGCTTTTTCCGGGAGCAAGTCCACTTTGTTTATAATAAGTATAACCGGGAGGCCGGCGCTTTTGAGGGATTGGAATATGTCGATCTCTCCGGGGCGCAGGGTGTCAGGTCTTTCCGCGTCTGTTACAAAAAGGACGGCATCTGTACCTGCCATGCCGCCTTCGGCAGCGCGCTGCATATGTTGCCCTAAGACAGTCTTGGGCTTGTGCCAGCCCGGGGTGTCTATGAATATCAGCTGCCGCTCGCCTTCGGTACGCACACCCATGATTCGCGTGCGGGTTGTCTGCGGTTTCGGTGACACAATGGCAACATCCTCTCCCAAAAGGCGATTGAGGAGAGAGGATTTCCCGACATTCGGGCAACCGACAATGGCGATGGTCAAGGATTGGTTCATTTCTTCTTGCTATCCGTTTCCGTAAGGTTGAGGTTGTTGGGGCCTATGATGAATACGCCGGTGAGAACCAAAGACAGACCCAGTACAATGAGCAGCCATGGTTGCTGCTGGTAATAGGAAAACATTGCGTCAAATGCACCGGGCTGCCAGAGAATGGATACGCCGGCTCCCACCGCGCCGAGGGAAGAAAGAAGCACCGCTCCGGCTGCTGCATCTTTGGCTTTCGCCGCCAACGGGTGTTTGCCCGGAGAAACCAAATCGGTCAGATGCTCTATCGCTGTGTTGATTGCCTCCGTACCCAATACCATCGCTATGCATACAATCAGTACAGCCCAATCCAGACGCGTAAGGCGGAACCAGTCATACAGCAGCAAGTACGTCAGCATATATACCGTCAGGGAGAGATGAAAGCGGAAGTTGCGCTCTGCCACACACAGGCGGATGCCCCGCCAAGCGTATGCAAATGACTGAAAGAAACGGCGCATGGGTACTCACCTTTCTTTGGCCGCAGTTTTGCGGCATATGGCTTGTCCTCCGATCCGAACCGTGGCTTTGGCAGTCATTCTGTTGATATTCAATAAAACAAATGTTCTAATAGAATCTTTATCCCAATGGCAACAAGGATTACGCCGCCCGCAATAAGGGCTTTCTTTCCGAATGCTTCCCCGAGCTTTGCGCCGAAGTAAACACCTAAAGCGGAAAGCAGAAACGTGATTCCGCCAATAAGTCCTGCAGCCGAGAAGATATTTATCTTCAGTAAGGCAAAGGAGATTCCTACCGCGAGGGCATCGATACTAGTCGCTATGCCGAGCAGAAGCAGTTCTTTCGCGGAAACCGGCTGCTCCGGCAGTTCCTCTTTTTCCCCTTTATGAAAAGCTTCCCATAGCATTTTGCCCCCAAGGAAAGCAAGTAATACAAATGCTATCCAATGATCCGCTGCTTCAATATACTTCTGTAAGCGCGTGCCTAAAAGATACCCTAACAGCGGCATCGCCGCTTGAAACCCGCCGAATGTCAGTCCGAACAAGATTGCCCATATGCGCTTCTTCTTGCGTATCGTGACTCCTTTGCATACTGAAACAGAGAATGCATCCATCGATAGTCCGATTGCGGTTAGAATCAGCGTTGCTGGCGGCATGGGCGGTGGGTTCCTCTCGGGTGGGCGGCCGTATTACGGCCGCTGTTTGTCGGCCGCATTGCGGCCGGGGCGGGAGGCCGTAATACGGCCTCTACCGCTCAGGCAGTAGTAGCAGCAGCGGTTGTGATAGCGGCTGTGGTCGGCGCGGCAGTAGTCGGCGCGGCTGTCGTAGTCGGGTCGGCGAGACGGGTACCTCCGGGCAGGAGAATCTGATCCTCCGGGGCTTGGATGGATCCGAGGTAATAGCCGCCCTCTGTGTTCTTATACAGCGTAATGACCATCTTCTTCAGCGGTTCGGAGGGATCTGAAAGACCGTCTTGGTTTTCGTCTGCCAAGTTCATATCTGTCATGCCGATATAATCCACGTCGAGGATGATGTTATCGCCTTTGTGTTCTATCTTCTCTACGCGAGGGGTATAGATAGCGAGCTGCCCGGTGACGGGAATATAATACGCCCCCGCGTTGTCATCGTATATAAAATCATATTCGGAACCTTCGACGCTCATGTGTACCTGCGGACCGGCTTCGCCGAAAATTCGCTTAAACTCCTGCTCCACATACTCTTTCTTGACAACCAATGACCCATCATACTCCGAGCCGTCGGACAGCGTGGGGTATAAACCCGGCTTTGCCTTTGAGGTCAAAGACCAAATACAAATATCAATCAGTTGCTGAGGGTTCGCATTGTCAACACTGTCAAAGGGATCGGGGTCATCCATGACAACGTATTTCAGAAATGCCTCGTACTCTGCTTTCTCCGGCGGGTTCTCTATACGCTCCTTGATGACTCCCCCTGCTTTCGAAAGCAGAAACACCGCACCGATAATCGCAAGCACGAGTAAAACAAAGCCTAACGGAAAGGCGTAACCGTGGCGGCGTTTTTGTTGGGTTTGGATTGCCATGGGGATATCCTCCTTTGTGCCCCTACGGGGAATTGTTCACCGCACCTGCCCGTTGCCGTAGACGCAGTATTTCTCACTAGTAAGCTGTCGCAGACCAAGGGGACCGCGGGCATGGAGTTTCTGGGTCGAGATACCGATTTCCGCACCGAAGCCGAACTCCCCGCCATCGGTGAAGCGGGTGGAGGCATTGACATAAACAGCGGCACAGTCTACAGCGGCAACGAACGCATTAGCAGTATGATAGTCATTTGTTACAATGCATTCCGAGTGTCCGGTACCGTAACGGCGGATATGGGCAACAGCTTCCTCGAATCCGGCAACTGTCTTTACGCTAAGGGTGAGGTCACCGTATTCTTTCGGCCAATCCTCCTGCGTTGCGGGGGCAGCGTTGGGATTGCCTTGCAATACGGAGAGAGAGGGCACATCACACTTTAAAGCTACGGGATAAGCAGAGAGGCGTTCAGCCAAAAGCGGCAGAAAAGCGTCAAGAATATCCGCATGGATAAGAACGGTCTCGATGGCATTACAGACAGAGGGACGCTGGGTTTTGGCGTTTTCTACTATACGAAGTGCCATTGGGATGTCAGCGGCTTTATCTACATAAATATGACACACCCCGGCACCGGTTTCGATGACCGGTACGGTAGCGTTCTTTACTACAGCCTGAATGAGACCTGCTCCGCCGCGGGGAATCAGAACATCCACAAAGCCATTGAGTGTCATGAGGGCGGTTGAGGATTCGCGGGAGGTGTCGGTTATAAGCTGTACACAGTCCTTTGGCAATCCGGCTTTTTCTAAAGCAGAGCGGAGTGCATCCGCAATAGCGGTGTTGGAATGGATGGCTTCTTTTCCGCCGCGGAGAATGACAGCATTGCCGCTTTTGACACAGAGTGCCGCGGCGTCCGAAGTGACATTGGGGCGCGCTTCGAATATAACGCCTATGACGCCGAGCGGGACACTGATTTTTTCTATGCGTAGCCCATTGGGGCGTGTGCCTCCGCCGAGAAGCAGTCCGAGCGGGTCAGGTGCGTCGGCTACCTCACGGATGCCCTGCTGCATACCGGCAAGCCGAGATTCGGAGAGGGCAAGGCGATCCAAAAGACTCTCCCGCATTCCGTTTGCACGGCCGTTTTCTAAATCTTGGCGGTTAGCGGAAAGAATGCGCTGCGTGTTTTTGCCAAGCGCAGCAGCCATTTCTTCTAATGCGGCATTGCGCAAGGCACCGCCGGCGGATGCAAGAATATAGGAAGCGTCTTTTGCGTTTTTGCCGATCTCTTTCAGCATGGTGCGGTTCACCTCCCGTTTGGTGGGGGGAGACGCTGAGCGCCTCTTTCACAAGGATTATTATATAACAAATGGGGGGATTTGTCAAGTAAGGCTTGCTCAATTGTGTGGTTTTATATCTGCACAAGGCTGACCGCAGATGAACGTACCGAGACTGCGGCCCTCCATTACTTGGTAGATGTTTTCAGGGTAGGAACCGTTAAGGATGACGGTATCAATGCCGGCATCCGTGGCGCGTTTGGCAGCATCCAATTTGGTTTTCATGCCGCCGGTACCGCGTTTGGTGCCGCTGCCCCCCCCCAAGGACATGATTTCATCTGTCAGCTTTTTTACATAGGGGATAAGGACGGCGTTCTCATCCTCCGCAGGGTTGCCGGTATAGAGACCGTCCGTATCTGTCAGAATAACCAGCGCATCCGCACCGACCAATTTGGCAACAATGGCGGACAAGCCATCGTTATCACCGAACTCAACCTCTTCGATGGAAACACTGTCGTTTTCATTGATAATGGGGATGGCATCCATCTCCAAGAGCTTCGTAAGGCAGTTCATCAGATTCGTACGCCGTTCTTTGATGTCTACGTCATCTCCGGTTAGGAGCAATTGGGCAACCGTTGCGCCGTAGTCACCGAAAACGCGGTCATAGAGGAACATCAATTCCAATTGCCCTACGGACGAAACGGCTTGCTTGCCTTGGGTGGTTTTCGGCCGAGGCACCCCAAGCTTCGAGCAACCGACCGCGATTGCCCCTGACGATACGAGGATAACCTCCCGACCGGCATTGTGCAGGTCAGTCAGAACGGCGGCAAGCTGTTGCATCCGCCGAAGGTTCGGCTTCATGGTCGGGTGCGTAAGTGTGGACGTTCCGACTTTGAATACGATGCGCTTGGCATCTTTGATGGTCTGCATTCAAGCACTCCTATCCGATTCTTCATGGCGATGCCGACGCGATTGTTTCTCTGTGAGGGGGGTTACCTCTTGATGCACCAACTCTGCCAGCGCACTCTCCTCGCGGCGGGAACAGTTGCCGTAAATACACAGGGCAGTCTTGCCGGGCGGCAGGAGAAAACCGGCGGTGAAATCCCTCATTTCTTCTATCGTAATGGAACGATACCTATCAATGCTTTCTCGCACCTCATATACATCGCCGAAAAGCAAAGACTGATACCCGGCGCGGCTGGCTCGGGAGCCGCAGGATTCCAAGCTCATCACAAGGGAAGCGGCGGCTTGTTCCTTGGTGCGGCGCAGTTCCTTTTCGGTAAGAGAGGAGGGGAACGCTTCCAATACTTTGATGGCCTCTGAAACTGCCCTGACAGTATTTTTCTCGCTTGTACCCATGCTTATGCCGGAAATGCCCTCTTTTGAACTGTGGACGTTAAAGAATTCAACGCCGTAGACAAGAGCCAGTTCTTCCCGCAGACGCATGAACAGTCGGGAGGAAGAATTTTCTCCCAGCATACCGGCTAGCAAAGCGGCGTGCCAGCGGTGCGGGTCGCGGGCTTTCAAACCGGGGAAAGCAAGTACGATTTGATTCTGATCCAAGTCTTTGTTCATATGCCAAAAGCCGGGGGTGAAGACAGCCGACGGCGCAGAAACAACAGCGGCACTCTCCTGTGCCGGCAGCCATGATTCAACGCGGAAAATTTCATCAATAGCGGTAAGAATGGCATCATTATCTATTTTCCCGCAGACGGATATAACCATTCGTTCAGGTGTGTAAAACATATGGTGCAGCTTTTTTAATAAGGTGTGCTGCATTTCTTGCAGGGTGGACCGTGTACCGAGAATATTGCCGCCGAGGGGGTGAGCGGGCCAAACGTGTTCATAGAATATGTCGAAAACGCGGTCTTCGGGGCTGTCTTCATACATGGCGATTTCTTCGAAGACCACGCGTTTCTCATTGGCTAAATCTGATGGCTCCAGTGTACAGTTGCGGAGCATATCCGCCATAAGGGTAAGCATATCCGAGGCATACTCCGGGAGGCAACGGCTGTAGACACAAGTATACTCTTTGGAGGTAAACGCAGAAACGGAGGCTCCGCGGTCATCTTGGTATTCGGCTATCTCTTTGCTTGAGAAATTCTGCGTTCCCTTGAACAGCATATGCTCAATCATGTGAAACACACCTGCCTCAGCAGGCTGTTCATAGCGCGAACCGGCTGCTATGCAGATGTTCAGGGAAACACTGTGTGCGGAAGGCATGGGGTCGAGAATGACGCGAAGACCATTAGAGCGCGTGATAGGTTGCAGCATAGCGACCTCCGATGATGAATTTCCGTTGTTTATACAGGAAAGAACGGGGATTGCCCCCGTTGCTTTTCGGTTACGAACCGCAGCGCACGGTTCGGGGATTACACAGTGATAAAGCGAAAGGTTACGCTTCCGAAAGTGAGGGCATCGCCGTTTTGCAGCGGACGGGACTTGATGAGTATATCGCCGTTGACAAGTGTCCCGCCGCGGGAACCGGTATCTGTCAGAACCCAACCGCCTTTTCGGCAGGAGATGACGGCATGGAAGCGGGAAACCGTCGCATACCCCAGCACAATATCGCAGCGCGGGTGCCTCCCGACAGCATTTTCCCAATGCGGTAGGGGTCGGCTGTCACCTGTCGTGAGGTCAAGTAACGAGGCAGCGGGCGGCGAATCGGCTCGGCGGCGATAGAGCCAAACCGCGCAGAAAGCAAGAATTGCTATTCCCAAGCCGGGAACTGCATACCGTGCCAGGGAGAACACTACGTCTTCCAAAGCGCAAATCCTCCCTCCCAATTATTTGTTAAGCAGTCAGGCTTCCATGGTAATCTTCTTTTCGATCTTCCGCACAGAGGAGGTGTCCATATCCTTGAGATAGGGTTCAAAGAACACCCCCGGTGCCCGCCCTGCCGGGTAAAGCTCTTTCAGCGGCAGCAGCACAAACGGCCGCTCCAACAGACGCGGGTGCGGGAGCGTAAGCTCGAAGCTCTCGCTCTTTACCCCTTCATATATTAAAAGGTCAAGGTCTATAGGCCGGGAGGCGTTGCGTGTTGTGCGCACCCTGCCCATGGCAGCCTCTATCCCCAAGCAAGCACCCAAAAGTGCCATTGGAGATATTTCGGTCTCGATTTTAACGCACATATTGTGGTACAGGTCTTGGCTGGCGGCAAATTTGGGATTCTCTGCCGGGCTTTCGAAAATGGATGACAGACCGATTACCTTGGTGCGGTTCAGACGGCTGAGGATTTGCACGGCTTGCAGTAAGTTTGTGTCGCGGTCGCCTAGATTGGATCCTAAAGCTATGACAGCTTCACTCATGGATAAGTAATCTTCCCTTCCGGAATATTGGTTGCGGTCGCAGCCGAAAGCTGTTACCTGCGATTTAAGGTCATAGTAAATGCGATGTCCTGCACAGAAGCTTTTATCGGTGCTCCCGGTTTGTGTACCGTCAGCTCCAAACTCTCAATCAATGGAAACGCATCCATTATAGCTTGAGCGGTAACATATGCCGCGCGTTCAATCAAATCGAATATTTGATCTAAAAAATAGTGTGTAGCTACTTTGATTACGGAAGCATAGTTCACTGTTGCATCTAAATCATCCGACTGCATCGCTTCCGTTGCATGGAACCAAACGGTGATGTCGAGAAAGAATACTTGCCCGTCCCGCTTCTCTTCCGGGTTTACGCCATGCTTTGCATACAATTCCAATCCCCGAATGGTAATTCGTTCCATAGCAAAAGTATCCTCTTTATTATACAGCAATTTTCGGACAATGTCAAGGATTTTGGCGGTGAATTCCTTTCACCGACCATCCTTAATAACCGCTGCGCGCTTGGGTAAGCTCTTTGCGTAGGCGCTCTGCTTCGTGCCGCAACAGCTCTACCTCTTTCTTCAACTCATAGCTTTCTTGCAAGCACTTGCCCAGTTCATCCCGTAAGCCTTTCTTTACAATCTCCGTCTGCCGCAACTGCGCTTTGCAACCCAAGCATGTAAGTACGGCTGCCTGTACGGCGGAAACGCGCGGATTCGAACGGCGTATCTGCTCAATCTCTTCGCTGATGGCTGCGGCCAGTTCTTGTGTAACCTCCGGCGGGTCATCTGTCATTACGGTTAAGTCTAATCCCGCTACAACTATTCGCACTTTTTGCTTGTCCATCGTCTGTCTCCCCTCTCCCCAAATCCTGAATACTATTATACACTATTTTTCGGCTTTTGAAAAGAGGTTTTTCGGATTTTTTTGGCGGGCTGCAGCGGTGAGCTGAGTTTAGCTCAGTTTAGTTGAGTTAAATTGAACTCAGCTAAGCTAAACTAAGTTAAACTCAGCTAAACTAAACTCAACTCAACTGCCGCCTCCCCCAACACCTCACAGCCATCTGCAGTAACGGCAACCATATTTTCAATACGCACACCGAATTTACCGGGCAAATAGATACCGGGTTCTACAGTAATCACCATACCGGGTTGGAGTTTAGTTTCGCAGACAGAACTGACACCGGGGTCTTCGTGTATTTCCAAGCCTACACCGTGACCGGTGCTATGGCGGAACTGCTTTCCATAACCGGCGGCAGTGATAATATCCCGAGCGATTTTATCAATCTCTTTGCATGGCACGCCGGGTTTCACGGCGGCGATGGCAGCAGCTTGCGCTTCCCGGACAATACCATAGACTTTTGTTTGCTCCGGAGAGGGAGCGCCGACAAATATAGTGCGCGTATAGTCCGAGCAGTAATCATTGTACATACAGCCGAAGTCCACTACGATGGCATCGCCCGGCACAATCTTGCGGTTGCCGGGTACAGCGTGGGGCAAAGCCCCATTGGGTCCGGAGGCAAATATTGTATCAAAAGAGGTACTTTGTGCCCCGAAGTCCTCCATTGTGCGAGAGAGCCTGCGGGCAAGTACTGTTTCGGTTTCGCCGGGTTGGATGTCGGGAAGCAGTTGCTTGAGAGCCGCTTCTGCTATCCGCTGTGCTTCTCGGATATTTGACAGCTCAGCTGCGTCTTTCACCATGCGTTGCTTCGCCAAAAAATCGCTGAGGGTGTTATCGGCAGTGTCTACGGACAGACCGTCTAAGCGTTTGGTCAGATTATCCGCTGCGCTTAGCGTGGTCGTTTGCCGTTCTAAGATAACGCGGTTTGCGCCTAACGCTTGGATGATGGAACAGAGTTCTCCTTTTTTGTTGGAAACCTCCCGAACTGGGCATAAGGTGATTTTTTCCTGCGCAGCTTCAATATAACGGCAATCCGTCAGGAAAAGGGCATTGTCAGCTGTAATGAGCAGGATTCCGGCACTCGAAGTAAAGCCCGTACAATACCGCCGATTGGTGCTGCTGTCAATATAGGCAACAGTCCCCGGCGGCAGTTGCGAGCGGAGTGCCTCAATATCAAATCCCATATAATCTCCTTGCAGTAGCATTAACGACTCGAACAAATACAACAAAGAAGCAGAAGCAGTGAAACGACTTCCTGCTCCTAACTTCTTCTTAAATAATGAGGGGGTTAGACCGCACGCTCAACGATGCCCTTCTTGGAGCGAAGGCAACGCGTGCAGGCATAGACGCGTTTTGGGCTGCCGTTGACGATAGCTTTTACGCGCTGTACGTTGGGTTTCCATGTGCGGTTGGAACGGCGGTGGGAGTGGCTGACGGCAATGCCGAAGGACACTTCCTTGCCGCAAAAATCACATTTGGCCAAGGGATAGAACCTCCTTCCGGGCTGATGCGGTATGGGCGGAAAATGCAATCGCAGCCATTCTCAGTCGGCTGAGTAGGGTAGAAGTGCCGCCTGACGCGCACGCTTTATTGCGGTCGTCAATTGGCGCTGGTGTGCGGCACAAGTGCCGGTGGTGCGGCGCGGGAGAATTTTCGCCCGCTCGCTGACGTACTTTTGCAGACGCACAGTATCTTTGTAATCAATGCTCTCTACGTGGTCAACGCAGAAGGAGCAGACTTTGCGGCGGCGGCCGCGCGGCGGACGCCTGTCGCCCCCGTCACGCGGGGCGCGGGATTCATATGCCATAATGGACACTCCAGTCTTGAACGTAACAAAGGTTCATTTGTACCTGTTTGAGCAACAGGTTCTCTAAAACGGCAAATCGGTCTCTTGGTCAATTTCGCTGAAATCAGTCGTTTCCGCATTGCCGCTGACTTGTTGGGCGGGGTCTTGGACGGGTTGAGGCTCTGCCGGTTGCTGTACCGGCGGCTGTTGGTAGGCGGGGGCTTGCTGCACCGGCGGTTTCTGGTAGGCGGGGGCGGCAGTTGTTCTTGCATAGGTTTGATTGGATGCGGCAGGCGCATAGCTTGACGATTGGCCATAGCTGTCATAGTTAGCGTTACCGGTATACCCCATAGGGTCCGGCGGCAACGGAATGTCATAATTGCTGCCGCCTTGGTTCGCTTTTTCCCCGGTAAAGTTCAAACGATCCACAATGAGTTCCGTGATTTCACGTTTTTGGCCATTCTGGTCATCGTATTGGCGCACCTGCAACCGGCCTTGTACGCAGACCATGCTGCCCTTTCGGAAAAAACGAGCCAAGAAATCTGCGGATTGCTGCCAAGCAACGCAACGGATAAAATCCGTTCCGCGCTCGCCGTTTGCATCTTTCACATCCCTGTCAACAGCCACGGAAAACGAGCAGACGTTCTTACCGGTGCCCGTTTGCCGAACCTCAGGATCGCGCGTGAGGCGTCCCATAACAAAAGCGTAGTTGAGTCCCATAATGGATTACCTTTCCCTTTCGGTGAAGTAAAATTAAGATTGTCGCATATTAAGTATCAGGGAATTAAACGATGGGAAACTTGGGACAAGGGTATTGCGGTGTTTTAAGCGTCGAGGGTTACGGCTTCTTCCGGAGCAACAGCTTCAGCGGCTGTGCCGGTGTCGGCTTCGTCAGCGCCGGGGGCTTCTGCTTCAGCCGGGGCTTCTGCAGATTCTTCGGCGGCGACGGCAGGAGCTGCGGGGACGGCGGGAGCGGCAATCTTCGAGGGGTCGCTGCTTGTGACAAGGATACGCAGAACGCCATCGGTAATGCCGGCAATACGGTTAAGCTCCTGGGGAAAAGAAGGTTCACTATAGAAAGTATAGATAGCGTAATAACCTTCTCGCTCCTTTTGGATGTTATACCGCAGATAGCGCTTGCCCCAATTCTTGACATCGAGCAATTCGCCGTTTTGGGCAATGAGGTCGGTGAACTTCTTGGCGAGCGGTTCGATGGAAGCCTCGCTGCCCTTGAGGGAATACACAACCATTGCCTCGTAGCATTTTTGTGCCATGCGGGTGTTCTCCTTTCGGTCGATATCCGATTGCCCGGAAAGGGCAAAAGGTTCGGGTACAATTGTACCAAGGACGTTGGGGGCACAGAAAGCCCTCTCCAACGCTGTACGCACAGCTGACCCTATACGCACACAAGTGGTATTATAGCATTTTTCACATGAAAAGTCAAGCATTTTTTTATGATTCCAAAAATGTGAGAGTTGCAAGAATACAAGATTTATAAAATGCTCATAATTTCAGATAAGATTACCCTTGACAGCAAAGAATATTTGCGGTATAATAATGAATAATGTGCGAATGCATTGAATAATGCGGGAGGATTCTCTTCATGGCAGACCAAAACACTTCGGGAAAAAGCAATGCAGGCAAAGGCAGTCCGAAAAAGAATACCGGCGGCAATAAAAAGAATGCGCAGAATGGCAAAAAAACAGCAAATGCGCCGCAGAAAAGACCTTACCACAGGCGCACCCCTGAGGAAATAGCCGCAGATAATGCCGCAAAAGAAGCGGCGCGTTTGGTGCGCGAGGCTGCGAAAGCAGCGAGAGAAGCAGCGGCTGCCCAAGCCCCGCCGAAGAGAAAATACCGCTCCTCGGAGGAAGTTGCTGCCGAAAAAGCCGCCAAAGCCAAAGCCCGTGAGGAACGCGAAGCCGCCCGAGCCGCAAAATTAGCTGCCGCCGCAGAGGCGCCTCCCAAGAGAAAGTACCGCTCCTCAGAGGAAGTGGCTGCGGAAAAAGCAGCCAAAGCAAAAGCCCGTGAAGAGCGCGAAGCCGCCCGAGCTGCGAAACTGGCAGCGCAAGCCGCGGCACCGCCAAAGAAGAAATACCGCACATCCGAGCAAGTTGCGGCGGATAAGGCGGCGCAAATCAAGGCGCGGGAAGAGCGGGAAGCGATGCGCGCAAAAGCGCACGAGATGGGTTTGACGCTCCCGAAGTATTTGGCAAAGTTGGAAGCGGATGCCGCGCAAGTCACGTTGGATGAAGTCGCGGCAGTAAAAGAAGCGCAAGCGAAAAAAGCACTCGATGAGCCGAGTGCCGCTGTATCCGAGGCACCGGCTGCGGTCGCCGCGGCACCTGTTGTTTCCGCTGAAGCGTCTTCTTCTGTTGCTGCGGGTAAAAATCGTGCCGGCGCTGCCGCCAAGAATCCCGCCCGTTCTGCCGCCAAAGCGCCATCGAATGACGCATCGGGAACCACACAAAAAGCAGCCGCGAAAAAAGATGCCGCTACCGCATCTAAAACGGCGCAACCCGCAGCGAGCCCAACACAGACAGCCGCAGTCCCGACCGCCGCAGCAACGGACAAGACCGCAGAGTCCAAAGAAGAGAAGAAAGCGGTTGACCTCCTGAAAGAAAAACTGGAAATCAAGAAGCAACACGCCGCAGAACGCTTTGCTGCGAAAGAGATTACTGCCGCAGACAGCTTTGCTCAAGGGTATAAGAGCTTCCTCACCGCCTGCAAGACGGAGCGGGAATGCGTGGCGTACTTCATAGAAAAAGCCGAAGCCGCCGGATTCGAACCCTTTGATTTGGGCGGCGTAGAGGCTGCCAATTCCCTGCAGTTTGATGTGACGAAAGCCTACTTCCCCGGCAAGAAAGTATACTTTAATAACAGAGGCAAGAGCCTCATTCTTGCCGTCCTCGGCAATGAACCGCTGGAAAACGGTCTGCGGATTGCCGCCGCGCACATTGATTCCCCGCGTTTGGATTTAAAGCCCGTGCCGTTTTATGAGGATAAAGGTCTGGCTCTTGCCAAGACGCACTACTACGGCGGTATCAAGAAGTACCAGTGGGTGACAATTCCATTGGCACTCCATGGGGTTGTGGTCACAAAGTCCGGGGAGAGCATCCAAATTGTCATCGGCGAGAAGCCGGAGGATCCGAAGTTCTGCATCACCGATTTGCTCCCGCATTTGGGCAAAGAACAGTACGAACGTTCGCTCGGACAGGGCATCAAAGGGGAGGAGCTGAACATTGTCATCGGCTCCCGTCCGCTCATGCTCGACGGCAAGGCGGAGGGATTCAAGCTCAACATTCTCAAGATTCTCAATGACCGCTACGGCATCACGGAAGCCGACTTCCTTTCGGCGGAACTGGAGGCCGTTCCGGCGTACCCTGCGTGTGACATCGGTCTGGACGCAGGTTTGGTCGGTGCCTATGGGCAGGACGACCGCGTGTGCGCCTATCCGTCCGTAGAAGCGATTCTTGCCTACGCCGCAACCATACAGCCGGGTAGCACGACACCGACGCACACCTGCATCTGCGTTTTGGCCGACAAGGAAGAAATCGGCTCCTGCGGCAACACGGGTCTGGAGAGCAACTTCCTTTATGATTTCATCTGCGATTTGTCCATTGCCGCAAGCACCAACCCGCGGACGGTTCTGCGCAATTCCAAGTGCCTCTCTGCGGATGTCAACGCCGGCTTTGACCCCACCTGGCCGGGGGTAATGGAAGCCAACAATGCCGCATTTATGGGGCAGGGGCTTGCCGTGACCAAGTACACAGGCTCCCGCGGGAAGAACAGTGCCTCGGATGCCTCCGCCGAGTTTGTCGGTTGGATGCGCCGCGTCTTCGATGAGGCAAATGTGCAGTGGCAGATGGCGGAACTCGGCAAAGTCGATGAAGGCGGCGGCGGCACCGTTGCGGCAGAGGTCGCCAACCTGAATATTGACGTATTGGATGTGGGGGTGCCGGTTCTTTCCATGCACGCTCCTTTTGAGCTTGCCTCCAAGACGGACATCTACCAGATGCGCAAGGCCGCACTTGCGTTCTTCGCCGCTTAAAGCACCGGCTTCCCCCGCAGGTGTGCAAACACTGTGGGGGATAACCTTTATAAGCCAATCGAATAACTCATTTCAAAGCAAACGGAGTTGCAGTCTTACGTGAAACACATCATCGGCTACACCCTGCGATTCATACTCTATCGGCTGGTATGGCCGCTCTTTGCGTGGCTGGGACGGTTCCGTAAGCCCGACCCGCAGCTCATCCTCTTCCTCTCGGAGCAAGAGGAGTGCATGAACGGCAACTTCGGTCCGGTTTGGGATTCCCTGACACAAGCCGGTTACGATTGCCGCTTCTTCGGCAGGGCGCCGGGAACGGGGCTTTCCCGCAAACTGCGGCAGTATCTGGGTACATTCAAACTTTTGCTCCTCTATGCCCGCTGCGCAACGGTTTTCTTGGATGAGAGCCATGCCATCACCAACGCCGTCAAACCGCAGTATTGGCAGCGGATTGTGCAGCTATGGCACGGCTGCGGCGCGTTCAAACGCTGGGGCTATTCGACCATGGACAAGGAATGGGGAGCCACGCCGCTCATCGCCCGTCTGTTTCCCATGCACAGAAACTACTCCCATGCCTTGGTTTCCTCGCCGGAAGTGATTCCTTTCCACAAGGATGCCTACCGCTGTCCGCCGAATATCCTGCGCCCGTGGGGTGTTCCCCGCACCGACGCCTACTTTGCCCCGGACTTTGCCGCTGCCTCCCGCCAAACGGTCATGGAAGCCTTCCCGGAGATTGGGCAACGGAAGATAATCGTCTATGCCCCCACGTTCCGCGGGAACCGCATCGCCGATGCCGCTTTTGAGGATGCCCTTGACATCTCTGTCCTGCAGGAGATGCTCGGAACCGAGTGCGCCTTGCTCCTGCGGCCGCACCCCAGAGTGAAGCAATCCCTTCCCGCTTACCCGGAAGGGGAAGTACCGTTTGCCTTTGATGCGCGTTCCCTGCCCATAGAAGCACTCCTCGGCGCGGCAGATCTCCTCATCTCGGACTACTCCTCCCTCATCTTTGAATATGCCTTGCTGAAACGCCCCATGCTTTTCTATGCCTATGACTTGGATGCCTATGAAGCCTCACGCTCTTTCTATGAGCCGTACATTTCTTTTGTGCCCGGTACCCTTTGCTGGTCAAGTTATGATGTCGCGGAAAGCGCATATGCCGCGCTCTTCGGCGCGGGTTTTGACACCGCGCAGCTGGATGCTTTTCTTACACGCTATATGCGTTCCTGTGACGGTCACAGTACCCAACGCTTGCTGGTGCAGTTGGGTTTGCTGCCAAAATAAAAGGAGATGACTGTATTGGACAAAATAGCCGTTTTGTTCCCTTGCTACAATGAAGGCATCACCATCGCAAAATGCATTGCGGATTACCGAGCCGTCCTGCCGGAGGCTGTGTTTTATGTCTATGACAACAACTCCGCGGACAACACGGCCGCAGAGGCCCTGCGTGCCGGTGCCGTCCTCCGCCGGGAGTATCAGCAAGGCAAAGGTTTCCCCATGCGCCGTATGTTTCAGGAGGTGGACGCCGAGATTTACGTCTATGCCGACGGCGACGGCACGTATTTAGCGGATAATGTGGCGGAGATGGTGCGCCTTGTCCGGGAAGAGGGGGCGGATATGGTCATCGGCGACCGCCTGTCCGCAAACTATGCCGAGGAAGAGACCCGTCCTTTCCACAACATCGGCAACGGCATTGTCCGCAAGTCCATTTCCGTATTCATGGATACCGACTGCAAGGATGCCCTGAGCGGTCTGCGTGTGCTGTCTTATCGGTTCGCCAAGACCTTCCCCATCACCACCAACGGCTTTGACACAGAGGCCGCCATGACCATGCACGGCATTGATAAGAAGATGCGCGTCCTCTATGTTCCCACGCCGATGGCAAAACGTCCGCAAGGTTCCGTCAGTTCCATGCGGATCCTCAAAGACGGTGCGGCCATGCTGCACACCACTTTCCGGCTGATAAAGAACTACCGCCCCCTGGCGTTCTTCGGACTGCTTTCCTTATTGTTGTTCGGGATAGGCCTGGATTTATCCTTGAAGCCGCTCATACAGTATATGAACCTTGCTTTTGAGGCATGGGCGCGGATTGGCATGGTCGCCGGATTCTTCTGTTTGGGTGCGTCTTTGCTTCTGCTCTGTACCGGGATTATCTTGGAAACTGTTCATCAGCAGGACAAAGTCTCCTTCGAGTGGAAGCTTCAGCAATGCGAGCGGCAACTGAAAGAAGAGCGGGATATGTGAGCGATACCCCATACGCATTCGCGATGAAAGAGAGATTGTTACAGTGTCCTTTGATCAATTGGCACCATTCCTGCGCAGAGTACAGAAACCGGCGCGGTATATCGGCGGCGAACCGGGTGCGGTGAATGCAGAAGAGAAAAAGAAAGCCAAGCCCTTACGCTACGCCCTCTGCTTTCCCGATACTTATGAGATTGGCATGAGCCACCTCGGTATGAAGATTCTCTATGCCGCCGCCAACCGCCGCACCGATGTTCTCTGCGAGCGTGTCTTTGCTCCCGACAGCGACATGGAGAGCGAAATCCGCAAGGCGAATCTGCCACTCTGGGGTTTGGAGAGTTTGGAACCGATTTGTGCCTTTGACATCATCGGCTTTACCCTCCAGTATGAGATGTGCTGCACCAATGTGCTGAATATGCTGGACTTGGCGCATATCCCCCTGCGGGCGTCCAACCGCACCGCCGCGCATCCCATCGTGATTGCCGGCGGTCCCTGCTGTGTGAACCCGGAACCGCTGGCACCGTTTTTTGATGTGTTCGTTTTGGGCGAGGGCGAGGAAGTCCAAGACGAGTTGCTGGATTTGCTTATCGCCCACAAGCAAGGCACGCGGGACAGGCTTGCTTTCTTGGCGGCAGCGGCAAAGCTCGAAGGCTGCTATATCCCGGCAATCCATACCGACCCAAGTGTCCGTATCCGAAAACGCATCGTGCGGGATTTGGATAATGCTTTCTTTCCCGATACTTTTGTTACGCCGCTCATAGAGGTCGTCCAAGACCGTGCAAGCACCGAGCTGTTCCGCGGCTGCATCCGCGGCTGCCGCTTCTGCCAAGCCGGGTTTATGACCCGGCCGGTACGGACAAAAGCGCCGGAAACCGCCGAGGCGCAAGTTCGTTCCCTCTGCGCCAATACCGGCTATGACGAAATCAACTTATCCAGCCTGTCTACAAGCGACTACGAACAATTGCCCGAATTATTAGAACACATGAACGAATGGACGGTTCCCGCGAAAATCAAGGTCAGCGTCCCCTCTCTGCGCATAGACGCATTCTCGCAAGAGGTGATGGACAAACTGGCCTTGGTGCGGCGCGCCGGTCTGACCTTTGCGCCTGAGGCCGGCACCCAACGACTCCGGGATGTTATCAACAAAAACATCACCGAAGCGCAAATCCTAGACACCGTCCGCCGCGCCTTTGCCGCCGGCTGGACAAGCGTCAAGCTGTATTTTATGATGGGTCTCCCGACAGAAACCGACGAAGACATTACAGGTATTGCCGACCTTGCTCAAAAGGTCGTTGACGAATTCTACCGCAACCCCGATAAGCCCAAAGGCAAAGGCGTTACCGTCAGTGTCAGCGTTGCCGTCTTTGTCCCCAAACCCTGCACCCCGTTCCAATGGGAAGCCATGGACAGCCGGGAGGAGATTCTCCGCAAGCAGGCACTCCTGCGCGCAAGCATTCGCTCCCGCAAAATCAGCCTCCACACCCACGACATGGAAACCGGCCTTTTAGAGGGCGTGTTTGCCCGCGGCGACCGCCGTTTGGCCGATGTGATAGAAACCGCTTGGCAAAACGGCGCAAAATTCGATGCTTGGGATGATCGCTTCCAACCGGATATATGGAAAGCCGCCTTCCGAGCGCACGGTCTGACCTATGCGGGGTTCCTCCGCGAACGCTCGGAAACCGAACCCCTCCCCTGGGACAGATTCGATTACGGTGTATCTGCTGCTTTTCTTCTTCGGGAGCGGAAGAAAGCCTATGCCGAACAAACGACAGCCAACTGCCGCGAACAGTGCTGCGGGTGCGGGGCAGGCTGCGGCAGCGTTTAACGCAAGTTTTCCGTAGCAATGCCCTGCATATCATCAAAATCCTGATTCTCCCCGCACATCCCCCATATAAAGGTATAGTTCTTCGTGCCCACACCGGAATGAATGGACCAGGGCGGAGAGATAACAGCTTCCCGGTCGTGCAGGAGCAGATGGCGGGTCTCCTCGGCAGGACCCATCATATGGAATACCGCCTCGCCCTCCGGCACATCGAAGTAGAGATATACCTCCATGCGCCGCTCATGGGTGTGCGAGGGCATGGTGTTCCAGTTGCTGCCCTCGGCAAGGATGGTCAGCCCCATCACCAACTGGCAGGAGGGGCAGTTGCCGGGCAGGATATACTTATAAATGGTGCGCTCATTGCACCCGGCGGAGGAACCGAGGTGCACGGATACCGCATTCTCTTTCGGTATGTGTTGGCAAGGGTAGGCGCGGTGTGCCGGCGTGGAATTGAAATAATACACCGCGTCCCCGCCGAAAGTGACGGTTTGTGTTCCACGCCCCAGATAGAGGCAGTCATATTTCTGCATGGGATAGGTCACGCCGTCGGCAGTGATTTCACCGGCTCCCGCGATACAGATTGCACCCATTTCCCGCCGTTCCAAAAAGTGTGCCGCCGCCAATTCCTCCCCATTCGGCAGAGGCAGCAGCGCACCGCCGGAGGGAACAGCCGCCCCCGCAATGATGCGGTCATAGTGAGAGTAGCACATACGAACCTCATTCGGCACAAACAAGCCAGGAACCAAGAAGCTCTCCCGCAACTCTTCGGCAGTCATGCGGGCGTATTCTTTCTTTCCGATGCAGTATCTGATTTCCATACATTCTCCTCTTATAGGTGTGCAAAATACACCTGCTTTTACAAGTCAAAAGCAAAACCGATTTCCGTCAGCATCACGCCGCCGATTGCCCGACGCATGGACGCGGCAGCCTCACCGCCCATGGCTTCATAGAAAGCGCGGCCGGCGCGGTTTTTCTCCAAGCAGTAGATAATCATATGCCGTTTGCCCGCCGCACGGAAGTACGTGATGGCGGCAGCCAGCAACGCGCTGCCGATACCTCTGCGCTGCCAAGCCGGATGCACATAGAGCGCACAAATCTCGCAGTCGTAGCCTTGGTAGGGGCGGCCGTCCGCTGCATGCACAAAGCGGCAATCCGCAAAGCCCGTCACCTGCCCGGAAGTCTCGTCTTGGTATACCCAAACACAATCGTCTTCTTCCAACTGCTTCCGCCAGCGGGATTCCCGTTCCGGCGTGTCCAAGCTGTCCAGGAAAGCGTCCGGGAGTATTCCCCGGTAGGCGGTCTGCCAACCGAGGGTTTGCACCTGCGCAATTTCATGTGCATCGGAGAGGGCGGCCGGCCGTACCATGCTTTGCCTCCTCAGGAATTCTCGACGGCTCTGATTTCGTCTTCCGTGACAATGCCTTTCTTGATGAGGATGTTGCCGTACTTCACCGGGTCGCTGCTGGCGACGATGGCATAGGCGTTGCGGGCACGCTCATAGAACGCGAAGCGTTCCACCGGTTCCATGTTGGCGCGCTCAGCGCCCTCCCGGCGCGTGATAATCTCTTTGAACTGTGCCCAGACCACCGGCGGGTTTGCCGGGTCCTTGTTATCCATGAGTGCGGCAGGGCACTCCACGGCATAGTCCAGCGGGAACACGCGCAGGATAGCATCCAGAATGGTTGTAATCTTGTGGCCGTCACAGCGCACCAGCCGCTTGGCATTGGCGGCGGCGGGGAAGTTTGCGTCGCCGATGACGAGTTCGTCGCCGTGACCCATTTCCATGAGTATTTTGAGCAAGTCGGGGGACAGGATAGCGGGAATGTTCTTCAGCATAGCGGATTCCTTTCTCCGAATCTGTAGTATGGGGATATTATAAACCAATTCCCCCGGATTGTCAAGCGGATTCCTGTTATCAGACAGAGCCGCAAGACATTTTTTAAAAAAAGCCTTGACAAATCCTGCAAGTTGTGATATAATATAGTAAGCACGGCAGGGAGAACAGAGCTTCCGACTGCGGCGCACATGGGCCTGTAGCTCAGTTGGGAGAGCGTTCGGTTCGCATCCGAGAGGTCGTGGGTTCGAATCCCTTCAGGTCCACCAACGGACAGCAGGCACTCCAAGTGTTGGGCATCCCCTCGCCCGGCCTGTCCCTTAACAGCAGTCCCCTTTGTCTGCGGGAGTGGCGGAATCGGCAGACGCGCACGTTTGAGGGGCGTGTGGGCTTCCCGTACGGGTTCAAGTCCCGTCTCCCGCACCATATCACCCCCCTTCTGTGATAGAGGCTGAAGCCCTTGGCAAACAAGGAATTCAGCCTTTATCATTTTGCCGGATAGTTCAACCGGCACAAGAATTACAAATCACTAAAATGAAATCGTGCAAATCACTAAAACAAAAACTTGCAAATTACTAAAATACGTGGTATAATATGGGAAGGAGATAGGAGGCGTTTGCATGAACTACATCCGGCGGTGCATCGACGCGACGATTGCGCTGAAACTGCAAGTAACCGGAGGTGTGGTGATTCGCGGACCGAAATGGTGCGGGAAAACCACCACTGCGAAGCAGTTTGCGGGCAGCGTGCTTGACTTGCAGAACACCAAAACCCTTGAGCGCAATCGGCAGATTGCCGAGAACGACATTTCTTTGCTGCTGAAAGGTTCTCCCCCGCGGTTGATTGATGAGTGGCAGGTGATTCGGCAAATCTGGAACGCCGTGCGTACCGACATTGATGAGCGCGGTGAAACCGGGCTGTATATCCTCACCGGCTCCACAACGCCGACGGATGACCCAACCTTGCACAGCGGAATTGGGCGGCTGTCGTTTGTGGAGATGAAACCGATGACGCTTTTCGAGTCCGGTGAGAGCAACGGCAGCATTTCCCTGCACGAGATTGCGGACGGCTCGGCACAGGTAGCCGGGCAGAAGTCCGAAATTGACTATCAGCGTTTGGCTTACCTCACTTGTCGGGGCGGTTGGCCCTCTGCGATTGGTAAAAGCGAAACGGTTGCGCTGGAAATCGCGAAAGAGTACGTCAACGGTCTATGCGAGGCGGATATTTCCAACGTGGACGGTCGTACACGCAACCCGTTGCTGACGCGGTTTCTCCTTCGTGCCTACGCGCGGCACGTTTCCACCATTGATGCCGACACTGCGCTTTATGGGGATATCCGCGCCCATTACGGCTCTATTACCGACCAAACGTTAATCGACTATCTTAATGCGCTGAAGCGGCTCTATGTGCTGGATGAAGTGCAAGCATGGAACCCCAATCTGCGTTCGAAGACGAGCATACGAACCTCCCCGAAAAAGTCCTTCATCGACCCCTCCATCGGCATTGCTGCGTTGGATATCGCACCGAAGCAATTGGCACTTGACCCGGAAACGTTTGGACTATTTTTCGAAAATTTGGTCGAGCGAGACCTAAGCGTATATGCCGCCAAAAGCGGCGGTCATCTGCGCCATTACCGCGACCGTATGGGATTGGAGTGTGACCATGTTTTGCATTTCAATAACGGCAAATACGGTCTTGTGCAAACCAAACTGGGTTCCGGGCAAACCGACCACGGCATTGCCAAACTGCGTGAGTTGCGCAGTTTAATTGAAGCAAAAAGCAAAGCTTTCGCTGCACCGGACTTCTGCATGGTCATCAACGGTGGCGAGACAGCGTTCACTACCACAGACGGAATCTATGTTGTGCCGATTGGCTGCTTGCGGGAATAGTCTGCAAAGCGCTGTGTTGAAAGCTGAAAACAAACTATTGACACACAGCCTTTTGGTATGGTATGATATACCGAAGGCATCACCAAAGAAAGAGGCATCCCATGACAGATTATGCAAGCACATTCCGGCGCGCTGTTCAGGACGCGATTCTCTCGGCAGCTGAAGACTTGTACAATGCGGGGGAGATACCGGCCGTACCGACCGGGTCATTTGTACTGGAAACCCCGGCGGACCGCAAAAACGGAAACCTTTCCGCCAACGCGGCGATGGCATGGGCAAGGGAACTGCGCCGGCCGCCCCGCAAGACGGCCGAGGCACTTGCCGCCCAAATCGCAGCTTCTCCGTTCGGCAAACAGAACTTTGAGAAGATTGAGGCGGCGGGCGCCGGCTTCCTGAACTTCTATTTCGGGCAAGGCTACTACGCCGCGCTTCTGGCTGAGGTATCGGCGGCGGGGAAAGCTTGGGGTCGCTCGGATTATGGGCAGGGGGAGCGCATTAACGTTGAGTTCGTCAGCGCCAACCCCACAGGACCCATGCACATGGGCAACGCCCGCGGCGGTGCTTTAGGCGACTGCTTGGCGGCTATATTGGAAGCCGCCGGTTACAGCACGGCGCGGGAGTTCTATGTCAACGACGCCGGGAACCAAATCGAGAAGTACGGCATGAGCATAGATGCCCGCTACCGGCAGATTTTCGACCCCGCCGTTGCGGTGCCGGAGAAAGGCTACCAAGGGGAGGATGTCGCGGTCCGCGCAAAGAGCTATGCCGCCATCCACGGCGATGCCCTGCTCCGTGCTACGGAGGAGGAGCGCAAAAAGACGCTGACAGACTACGCTATCCCGCTGAACATCGCCGATATGCACAGCATGATGGATAAGTACCGCGTATATTATGATACGTGGTATCATGAGTCCGCCTTATATGCAAGCGGTGCCGTGGACGCCGTCATTGCTCTGATGCAAGAAAAAGGTCTGACCTACGAGGCTGAGGGCGCACTCTGGTACAAAGCGTCTGAGCACGGCGGAGAGAAAGACGAGGTTTTGGTGCGCGCCAATGGTATCCCGACCTACTTTGCCGCGGACATTGCTTACCACAAGAACAAGTTTGAGCGCGGCTTCTCCCGCTGCATCAATGTCTGGGGAGCGGACCACCACGGCCACGTCGCCCGCATGAAAGGCGCCTTGGATGCCATCGGCTTGGACGGTTCGAAGCTGGACATCATCCTCATGCAGCTCGTGCGCCTCACCCGCGGCGGCGAGGTTGTCAAAATGAGCAAGCGGACAGGCAAAGCCATCACCCTCGTAGATCTGCTCGAGGAAATCCCGGTGGATGCCGTGCGCTTCCTGTTCAATATGCGCGCCCCCGAGTCCCAGATGGACTTTGACCTCGACCTCGCTGTGGAGCAGTCGGCGCAGAACCCGGTTTACTATTGCCAATATGCCCACGCACGGATATGCTCCATCTTCCGTAAGCTCGCGGAGGAGGGTGTGCTGCCCGCTGATTGGACACCTGCCGCCGGCCTCCCCTACGCCGAGCGCTTGACCGCCCCCGAGGAGCAGGAACTCACAGCGAAGTTGGGTACCCTCCCTTCGGAAATCATCGAGGCAGCCAAGGCATACAACCCCGCCGCTATTACACGCTATTGCATGGACTTGGCAGCGCTCTTCCACAAGTTCTATACAGCTTGCCGCGTGCGCTGTGCAGAGGAGGCGCTGATGTTTGCACGGCTTACGCTCTGTGCCGCCGTGCGGGATACCGTCGCCGGCATACTGACCATGTTCAAGATTGATGTGCCGGACAGCATGTGAAGATTTGTTCAAAAGCGCATGAAATCAAATTTTTCCCTTGCTATTTCCCGCAAAATACTGTATAATTAAAGCTATACAAATGTATGGTAAGGGGGGGAAGCACTTTGGCGGATTCCGGAGCCGGGAAAAGCACCGGTAAGAAATCCTTGCCCTTTCTGGATGCCTCCATGCTGATTATTCTCTTGGCTATCGGCGTTATCATTGCGATTATATGCTGGATCTTTTCCGGCATTGGAGAGAAAAAAGTCTCCCTTGACAATATCCCCGATGGGACGGTGGTCATATCTGAGTATATGTCCAAGAACACCGCGACCATCTACGACTCCGCCGGCCGCTACAGCGACTGGATTGAACTGTACAACCCGGGCAAGGTGGATGTGAACATTGAGGGCTACACCCTCACCGACAACCCGAACGATCCGAAACAATATACCTTTCCGCAGGGTACGGTAATCCGTGCAGGGGATGTTCTCCTTATATGGTGTGAGGATGCACCCGAAACGGATGCCGCCGTTTCCGATGTAGAGAATGCGCCGCTTTATACGGGCTTTGCTCTTTCCGAAAGGGATACGGTGGTGCTGTCCTACGGGGTTCTCGAAAGCGATGCCGACAGCAGGGGCAGCACCGAAGAGGAATCCAAAAGCAGCAAAGCGCGCACCACGACCGCCGCCGCACCTGCCATGGCGTATAATGAGGTCAAAATAGAGACGCTGCCCGATAATGTTTCCCGCGGACGCTCCCCGACGGACTTAACCGCTTGGTATTACTACAGCTCCCCCACGCCCGGAGCCGTCAACGGGACAGGCTTTGAAACATTACGCGCTGCGAAGGCTCCCGAAGGGCACTCGCTGCTTATAACGGAGGTGGGGATTATTTCCCCGCCGGACTTGGATATGCGCAGAGCCGAGCGCTTTGTGGAGCTTTTCAACCCCGGCAGCGAGAACGTATCCTTTGAGGGGTGCGGTCTTTTTTCGTCAAGCGGCAAGGCGCTGTATGAATTTACGGAAGCGGGTACCCTGGATGCCGGGAAGTATATGTATGTCTCGGTGCCGGATTTGGACTTGAACGGGAACACCATTATCTTGCGCGACCGTTCGGGCGTATATTTGGACCACATCATAACCGGACGGCTGGAACCGGGCGTGTCCTACGGCCGAAAAAAGGGGAGCATGACCTGCGCTTATTATGCGGCACCCACCCGCGGGGAGGAGAACAAGGGCAGCACCTTTACCGGCTATGCGCCTGCCCCCGTATTCACGCCCGACGGCGGGTATTCCTCCACCCGCTATGTCGAATGCAAGGCACCGGGCGCAGAGGTTCGCTACACCACAGACGGCACGGAACCGACCGAAAAGAGTCCGCGCTTCAAAGGCAAAATAGAAATCACCAAAGACACCGCTTTCCGTGCGAAGGCCTTTTCCTCCAAGCTCTTGCCGAGTACAGAGGTGTGTGCGACGTTCTTATTGCAGAGGCATGATCTGCCTGTCGTGGCCGTTGTGTCTGATAAGGACGGCTTATATAAGGACAACACATATGCAAACGATACGGTGAAAGGCATCTTGGCCGATGGGGCGAACCCCGGCGCGTACCCGCATTTGGGGGCGAATTACTGGCAGGATTGGGAGCGGGCGGCAAGTGTGCAGTATATCTCGCCGGAGGGGAAGCCGGAGGTCGCTTTCTCCTGCGGAATACAAGTCTTTGGGCAGTACACCCGGACGTATGCCCAAAAATCCTTGGCACTGCACCTGCGCGGCATCTACGGTCCGAAAGAGGTGACGTATAAGTTCTTTCCGGGCAACCAATACAGCACCTTTTCTGACTTTGTTCTCCGCGCCGGCGGACAAGACCAAGCCAAAACACGCCTGCGGGATGCTTTCTGCGCCGAAGTGTTCGAGGGCTATTCCGCGAATGTGGTGAAGATGGATTGGCAGCCGGTGGTCCTCTACATCAACGGCGAATACAACGGTCTGTATGCGTTGCGCGAAAAGATTAACGACAGCCTGCTGGCTTCCAGGTACGGTCTCGATACGCAGCGGATGGAGACAATCGAATACGTTACCGGCGAAGCAATGGATGATGCAATCGCTGCACAAGGAAAGGAAGCGGCGGCTGCGTCTCTGACACCGGGCATTCTGAAGGATCATGTAGAGATTATCAAAGGCGACGGCAACGTCCGAACGGATGGTGCACAGGCTACCGATGCAGGGTGGCGTGAACTCCGCAACTTCCTGAAGAACCACGATATGTCCGACCCCGGCAACTATGCGAAAGCCTGCGAGATGATGGATATGGCCTCCTTTATCGATGCGCTGATTGCAGAGATTTTCTTCGCCGATGAGGACAGCGGCAATATCAAAGCTTTCCGGCAGACACCTATTACAATCCAAGATGCCGCCGCGAATCAGACCCGGGTTTTGACAGGAACCCCTTGGCGCTGGGTACTGTTTGATTTCGACCGGGCACTCCAAGGCAGCGCCATCAATTCCATTGAGGAGATGTTCAACCCTGACGGGCACGGAAACGAAGACCAGTTCACGACCATCATGCAACGCAGCCTTTGGAAAAGTGAGAAGTTCCGCAACCAATTCCTGACGCGCTACCGCAACCTGCTGAAGACGGCTTTTGCGCCGGAGCGCTTGACGGGTCTGCTCGATGAGATGGCGGTGCAAATCCGCAGCGAGATTGCTTCCAATCATGCCAAATGGGGGAACTTAAGCGAAGCGCAATGGGAGAATGCCGTAGCCCAACTGCGTGAGATTGTCGCGAACCGTACGGCGATAGCCTCCCGAGAATTGGAGGCGTTTGCGAAAACGCACTGAAACTGTAGCACACATTCCGGGAAAGCGATTACAGAGTTTACGAGGTACATCTTCCATGGACAGCATGCTCACCCACTTCATTATAATACTCTTTGTGGTCGTCGTGCTGCTGGGAATCAATAAGCTCGTCTTTCAAGGGAAGAAGCATATGATGTCCGCATTCTTATTGGCTGTTTGTTTCATTATTGTACTGCTGTGCATACTCTTTCCCTCCTTTCGTGCGAATGTCATCTCACTCATTGTGCATGAAATCGAATTTTTCAAAGCTTTCCTTGCAAAACTATTCAAAGCGGTTAAGGCATTCATGGCGGCATGACGGCAGTTGTGTTTGGTGCAGACGGCGAACGCGCAATTGGGAATGGATAGGAAAGGAGCGGCCGGTATGGAAGAAGCTTTCGAACGCTTTTTCGCCGAAACCATCGGTGCGGCATGGCATTTTGCCATCGCTTCCTTGGGCTCAAGCAAAGCGGCACAGGCCAGCCTTGTTGCCGCCTATACGCGGGAACCATTGCCGCAGTTTTCCGAGCGGCCGCTGTCGGAACAGCATTTGCGTGCGGTGCGCCGTGTCGCTGCGGAAGCCAAGCACCTCATCGCGTCTGAGAATCCGGAAGCCTTTGCTGTGCCGCACGTGCAGGGGCACCATACGGATGCCGCAGACAATGCGGCGGAAGAAGGGGCATCTGCGTTTGTTCCGACGGGGGAGCAGTGCGCCGCCTATTTTGCCGGGCTCTCCCCGGCCGTGCGGCTCATCGCTTGCCTGTATGGCTGCGAACGGCTGCGCCCGATGCCTATTGCGGAGTTGCTTTGCATTTCGCCGGATGCTGTGGAGTATCTATTGGGTAAAGCTGCTGCGGCAGCGGAAGAAATCCTCGGCTCTGCGCTGCGGGGGGAGCCGGCGGTGGAAGCTTTCGGACGTGTGCTTCGCACGGAGCGGTATGAGAGTCTTCCGTCGGAAGCAGAAGTGGAAGCTATACACGAACAAATCACTCAAATAATCAAACAAAAAGACGTTGCACCGGCAAGCGAAGATACAGACTCCCCATTTACAGTCCTCTCCCAGCCGGATCCGCCGCGGTTTGATCGGCGCTTTCTCTTGCGTGTCGGCGGATTCAGTCTCTTGGCTGTCTTGGTGCTCCTGTTTCTGTTCATCGCTGTCCCGAAACTGAATGCAAACTTACAGCAGCCGGTTACCACGATTCCGAGCTACTCTTTCCCGGAGTATACCACAAAACCGCAAGGCGAGAGCTTCGTGGTGCAAAGCGTCACCACGACGGCTGCAACAACTGTGGTTTACTGGGGGAATACCGAGTTAGTGCCGACCCTGCCCTCCCTTTCTGATTACCAAAATGCCGAGCCGATTACGCCGGAACCGCTTACAACTGCCGAAACCACTACCGAAGCGCCGCAGGAAACGACGACCGAACGCTTCACCTTTACGGATCCGCCGACTACCCTCCCGCCGCCGACGGAAACCACAACGCAGAACGCCTCCGAAACAACCACTGCTTTGAACTTTTTCTGGCCTTGGGGTTAAAGGATGTAAATATGCGCAGTCTGTTGCTTCTGTTTCCGGACCCGCTTGCATATAAATAAGGCAAGCCCAAAAAACCGGAGGGAATGCAATGAAAGACATCGCCTATATCCCCAAAAACGCTATCCGTTCCGCGCGCGAGCGCTCTGTAGCCGTGGCTGCGTCCAAGGCACGCAGCCGCCGGGAGCAAGAAGCTGCTGCCGCTGAAACAGACTTCAAGTCGCTGCTTTCTAAAGTCGGCATCTGCGGGGCATCGGGCGCGGTGCTGCTGCTGCTGCTTTGTTTGCCGCTGGGTGCTATCCTGCTGAAGCTGGATGTCAGTCAAAACGTGCTGCCTATGGTCGTTATCCCGCTGGCGGCTCTCTGTGCGCTTGCCGCTTCTTACTTCTCCGTCAAACCTACCGGTCGGCAAGGCTTGATTACCGGTCTATTGGTCGCCGCCGTTCAGTTTGTGCTGCTGCTCTTGGTCGGTATCCTTGCCCTGCGGCAACCGATTGGGATGAACGCCGTTTTGCTCCTCATTACAACGCTGGTGGCGGGCGCTTTGGGCGGCGTGATGGGGAACAAATGATACGGGGGAACGCCGTTTTGCTGCGCATCACAATGCCGGCGGCGGCCGAGGATTATGCAGTCTGATGATGTATATATGCGCCGGTATTGGCGCCGATACCGGTACCGTCATACCCATCATAAATCCGCTAAAGGAATACTGATGTGCAATCGTTTCAGCGAATTCGTTCGAATCGAGAATTATGCAACTAATGACGCATATATGCACTTCCGATTGACTCACGTATTCCCATGCGTTATCGCTTGATGTACGGCCTGCAAATACCCATACCCATGCAAGTCATCCGGTAGGAGATACGAACCCTCGGTCCACTCGTTCCATGCGTTGATGGTCACAAGCCGTGCAGGCAAATCGGGATTGTCGTCCAGATACTGCACGGCGTTGGCTATTTCCTGCTCCAATTGGGCGGGTGTACAGGTCAGGATGGCATCGTGCCATTTTTCGGGGAAGCGCAGATTGTTGTCCCAGCCAACGGAAACGCACGGAAAGTAGGGCAGAGGCTGTTTGACCGCCCGGGAGCGATAGGCGGCGGCATTGGCATAGACGCTTTCCCAGTCCATTGTCCCTTTCCAGGTCATGGTGGGGACATTGTAGTTTGTATAGGACTGAAACCCGATGTGCCGGGCGGCTTCCATGTCGGACATCTTTGTGCCGTCCGGGAGCGTGATTTGACTTTCCCCGCTGAAACAGACTTGCAGGTGTACCTCGGGAAAGCCGGCGGTTTGCGCTTGGGTGTTCAAGAACTTTACCGCAGCAGCGGCGGCTGTCAGACTGCCGAAGCCTTTGATGAAGTTGCCGAGGTCAAAAACGGATACGACGGGCGCACCGTCGATCTTAAAATAGTTCGGGCAACAAAAGTACTTTTCAATCCACCGGGCGGCGATGACCCGGAATTCCTCCATGGTCTGCCAACCGTGCCAGACCACGGCGGCGTGTTCGTCCTTTGAATTGCGCCTGTCCCACAGGTAAGTTGCGTCGTGGTTTGCCCACATGATATAGAAGTCCATAGCGGCGGAATTGGCGGCACCGAGGAAGCCGTTGTCTAAGCACACCTCCAGAAAGGGGCGGGAGTCATACCAGTACCAGTCATAGATAAAGGTGTTTATGCCGTGCCGCAGGGCAGCGTTGATGTGTATCTCCATGACATAGGGGTCAGCTTCGTTGCAGCAGCCCCAAAGGGGCTTCCGCGGCCATAAATGGCCGGGTGCTTTCGGCTTTGCGTCCAGAACGGTTTCCCACTCCCCAAAGCGGCGCGGCCAAAAAATCCACGAGCGCGGGTCGTCGCCGGAATAGGACGGCCAGATATAGGCGGCTATGTTCGTTTTCATAGATTGTACTCCTTCTCTTGCCTCTTGCCTCTGGTTGGGATAGAAGGGTTTGCACTTTGGTTGGGTTCTTCCCTCGGGTTTTATAAAAGGGTGGATAGGTTCCTGCACCTTGGGGGCGCCGCCCCCAACCCCCCCGCCCGGGGGCGCGTCCCGCGGCGCCCCCGGGACCCCCGCGGCCGGGGGACACCCCCGGACCCCCGCGGAGATGTGCCCGCTTGGATGGAAAATTCGCCTTAGATCCTGATGGGCGAATTCTCCATAGGCGCTGCTTGGGTGGCTCTGGGTGGGTTGGGGGCATGGTTTCGGTTTTCTGTATGGGTGGGTTGAAGATTCTTGTATTGCCTCTATTTTGTGCATATTGACGGAGAAATCGGGTTTTCTTGCTTGAACAATCGTGAATATGACGAAGATTGATGGGGTGGAATCTTGCCTCTGGTTGTGATGAAAGGTTTGCACTTTGGTTGGGTTCTGCCCTCGGGTTTTATAAAAGGGTGGATAGGT
>JAISUW010000002.1 GCA_031271865.1 Oscillospiraceae bacterium | reverse complement strand
CGTTACCCCTCTCTGCGGGCGACTTGCTTATTATATCACATCCAAAGTCGTTTGTCAACACTTTTTTTCATTTTTCTTCCTCTTTTTGCTACGCGGCCGGGTGTTTCGTGGAGGTGCGGTGGTAGACCATCGCACAAATCACGCTCGTCAGGATGATTGCCCCCACAACGCTCAGCGCGCCGGCAAGGGAGTTGAGTATCTCCACGGCAATCATCTCTTTGTTGATAATCTGCGAGAGGTTGCCGGAGTAGGCTACCATCAGGATAATGACGCTCAGGCTCCCGCCGATATACGCGAGAATCAGCGTATTGGCCATGGTGCCGATCATATCTTTGCCGATCTCAAAACCACTCTGCATGAGTTTGGCGCGGGTGATGCCCGGGCTGTTTTCCTGCACTTCTTCCAAGGCGGAGGCGATGGACATGGATACATCCATCAGTGCGCCGACGGAGCCGATGAGAATCATGCAGAACACGACCGCCTTAATGTCGATTGGATTTTCGGGGTTGAGCTGTGCGACATACAAGCTCTCCTCATCAAACAGACCTGTAATGTGCATGGGACCTTTGGTCAGGAGCATAATGAGCCCGGCGGCCAGCACGCCGCCCAAGCACCCGGCGGCGGCGGTCAAGCTTTTCTTGGAGGCTCCCTGCACAAGCAGCAGGTTCTCTATTATAATGAAAGCGCAGACCATCATGGTCCATGTATAAATATTGTGACCGGTCATGACCGCCGGAATGAGCACGGTGAAAATCGCAGCCATGGTCAGCAAAAGGGATATGACCGTGTCCACGCCTTTCTTGCGGCCGAAGAGCACGACCAGCAAGCCGAAAAGAAAGGCAAGCAGCAGCAGCGGTCCCGTGCGCTCATAGTCATACATGATATTGGTTGTTTCGCCGGTGGCTTCCTCCGTGACGGCATCAACGAGGATGGTGTCACCTTTCTGCACAATGGGGATGGTGAGCGCGAACATATTGTCAATCTGTTGCTGGCACTCCACGGTCTTGCCGCGGTTGACGCCGCTGAGTGCCTTGGCCTTGAACGGCACAACGGTTGTGGAGAAATCCATCTCCGCCGCTTCGTAGTCGTTTCGTATCGGATCCAGGACGGACAGCACTTTGGCGCGGAAAAACGGCTGGTCGCCGGTCTGCCCGAAGACGGCTCTGCCGCCGACAGCGGCGCGGTTGCCGAGGATGATGAACAGCACCGACAGCACCAAGGTGACGGTGTAGATAATGGGAAACTTCCGTGCTTTTGTTTCGGGCGGCGAAATCTTCATGACTGTCCAACGGCTTTCTGTGGAGGATTCAGCTTGTCTTTGTCTATTTTACCACGTTTGCGGATCAAATGCAAGGGTACGGCACTTGTTTTCGCCGCTTCGGCAGGGAAGGGAGAGAGATTTGGAAGGCACTTGACAAGGCAGGCTAATATGTGCTATAATTAATGCACCGATGTTTGGGAGGTGCGTTATGCAGATTCTGCTTGCCACACATAACAAAAAGAAACGCAACCAGCTGGCGGCGTTCCTGGAACCTATCGGTTATGAAGTGCTGACGGCAGAGGAAGCGGGTGTCAACCTCCGTGATGTGGAGGAAACCGGCAGCACATTCGAAGAGAACGCCCGCCTGAAAGCCGCCGCCGGCGTGGAGGATTCCGGTTTGCCCTGCCTGGCGGACGACAGCGGGCTGTGCGTCGAGGCTTTGGACGGCGCACCCGGTGTGTACTCCGCTCGCTTTGCGGGAGCGCATGGCAATGATTCATTGAACAATGCGCTCCTCTTATCCAAGCTGGAGGGTGTGACGGATCGGCGGGCACACTATGCCTGCGCCGTTTGCCTGCGCTACCCGGACGGTAAAGAGCTCCTTGCCCGCGGCGCGTGCCAAGGAAAAATCGGCTATGCACCCCGAGGTACCAAAGGCTTCGGCTATGACCCGCTGTTTATACCGGATGCACAGCCGGACAAGACGTTTGCGGAATTAGAGGACGCCGAAAAACTCAAAATCAACCACCGGGGCAACGCGCTGCGATGTCTGGTGCAACTCTTATCCGAAGGAGGCTGAACCGCTATGACTCTACCCACCGGAATCGACCGTTTTCTGCTGGCGCAGAATACGCAGCCGCCGCTGGTCTCCGGACCGTCCTACAAGCACGCGCTGGAGGAAGTGCGCAGCGGTCACAAGCGTTCGCATTGGATTTGGTATGTATTCCCGCAGCTGAAGGGTTTGGGATTCTCGTGGATGTCCGATTACTTCGGCATCACGGATTTTGCGGAAGCGCAGGAATACTTGGCGCATCCGGTGTTGGGGGAACGCCTCGCGGAGATTTCGGCGGTTCTGCTTGCCTTGGATACAGACGACCCCTATACGGTTTTCTATGAAGATGATGTGAAGGTCTGCTCCTGCATGACGCTCTTCTCCCAAGTGCCGGGCGCACCGCCGGTTTTTCGGGAGGTGCTGGAGAAATACTACGGCGGCGAAGCCGACAAGGAGACCCTACGGAGGCTGAAAGCGGAACATGATTGAACTTGCCCACCCGGCAGCCCTGCGCATCGGCAGACACATCGGCGGGAGCCAAAAATGGTATAAGAAATGGTACCGCAGGTTCAGCGGCTGCGGTCCGTGCAATGCCGCGCTGCTGTGTTGGTACTTGGCGCAAACGGACGAGAGATTCGCCGGATTGTGCGATACGGGAAGCGGCGGCAAAGCCGATTTCCAAGCACTGATGGAGGAGATGTTCTCTTTCGTGACCCCGGGCAACCGCGGCGTGGACACCGGAGAGAAGTTTGCGGAGGGCTTAGCGGCTTTCGGCGTGCGGCATGGTGTAGAGCTGCAAACCAACTTGCTTCGCCTCCCGGACGGCGGCGCGGCGGACTTTCTGGTGCAGTATCTGACAGCAGACCGCCCCGTCGCTTTCCTCAATCTGCACTCCGGGAAAGTTAAGGACTTGGATGATTGGCATTGGATGACCGTCTACGGCTATGACCCGGACAGCGGCACCGTCTGTTACTGCGACCAAGGGGAGGGGAAGACCTTCTCCTTATCCCAATGGCAGCGCGAAACGCGGCGCGGCGGTTGGTTTGCGGCTGTGTTTTAATGCAGAGCGGCAATACCGCTGAAAATTGTGTGGCATAAGGAGATCCTATGGAAATCATTCGTTTTGAGAGCATAGAAGACATCGGGCAGACCGTTGGGAATATCATCTGCGATGCGGTGCTGCAGAAACCGAATACGGTTTTGGGTTTAGCTACAGGGGCAAGCCCCATTACCACCTACAAGCAGATGATTCGCCGCCACCAGCGGGAGAGGCTTTCGTTTGCGAAAGTGCACACCTTCAACTTGGACGAGTACTGCGACCTGCCCATTTCCCACCCCACAAGCTACCACAGCTTCATGTGCGCGGAACTGTTCTCCGACTTGGATATACCCAACGCGCAGATTCACTTCCTCGACGGCAACACCGACAATGAGTTCGCCGAGAGCGAACGCTACAGGGAGGCAATCGAAGCCGTCGGCGGGATTGACATCCAATTGCTCGGCATCGGCCGCAACGGGCACATCGGCTTCAATGAGCCGGCCGAGAACTTCACCGGCGAGGCCTTCAAAGTCGCTTTGGCGCCCTCCACGATTGAGGCCAACCGCATCTGGTTTTCGGGCGGCGCCGCCGAGGTGCCGAAGTATGCCATGACCATGGGCATCGGGCAGATTATGAAAGCGCGCAAAATCCTGCTCATCGCTACAGGTGCAGCGAAGGCAGATGCGGTATACGGCATGGTCAAGGGTGCGGTCACACCGCATATGCCCGCTTCCATCCTCCAAACCCACCCGGATGTGACGGTGTACATAGACGCGGCGGCAGGGGCAAAACTATAGTTCAAGGGGCAAGAGGCAAGAGACAAGATTCACAGGTGCCGGCGGCCGGGTTTTGTATAATAGTTACAAACGGTAACAAAAAATAGCCAAACTGAGGCAAGAAATATAGGGTATGCAGCCGGAGTTGATATAATTATTACAAACGGTAACAAAAAATATCCAAACTGAGGCAAGAAATAGAGGGTATGCAGCCGGAGTTGATATAATTATTACAAACGGTAACAAAAAATAGCCAAACAGAAACAAGAGGCAAGAGACAAGATTCACAGGTGCCGGCGGCCGGGTTTTGTATAAATGTTACAAACGGTAACAAAAAATGCACCGGTTTGCGGCAAGTTTCAGCGGCAAGAAAGGTTTTCCATGACATCCGATTTGATTATCCGCGGGGCGAAAGAACACAACTTAAAGAATCTGAACTTGACCATCCCCCGGGACAAGCTCATTGTCTTTACGGGCGTATCCGGCTCCGGGAAGACCTCCTTGGCGTTCGACACCATCTATGCCGAGGGGCAGCGGCGCTATATCGACAGCCTCTCCTCCTATGCGCGGATGTTCTTGGGGCAGATGGAAAAGCCGAATGTCGACAGCATCGAGGGACTCTCCCCTGCCATCTCCATTGACCAGAAGACCACCTCACGCAACCCGCGTTCCACGGTCGGGACCGTCACGGAGATCTATGACTACCTGCGTCTGCTTTATGCGCGGGTCGGCACGCCCCACTGCCCGGAGTGCGGCCGGGAGATTGTCAAGCAGACGGTCGACGATGTCACCGACAAGCTCTTGGAGCTGCCGGAGGGTACGCGCTTCCAACTCATGGCTCCCATCGTGCGCGGCCGCAAGGGCGAGTACCACAAGGAGCTGGAAACCGCCCGCAAGCAGGGTTTCGTACGCTGTCGCGTGGACGGTGCGGTCTATGACCTCTCCGAGAAGATTTCCATGGACAAGAACAAGAAGCATACCATCGAAATCATCGTGGACCGCCTCGCCGTCAAAAAGGAGGACAGTTTCCGTACCCGGCTCTCCGACTCCATAGAGACCGCTACGAAGATGAGCGAGGGAATCTTGCTCGTCGACTTGGTCGGCGGTGAACCGGAGGAAATCCTCTTCTCTCTCAACTACGCTTGCCCGATTCACGGCGCGGCCTTTGAGGACTTGCAGCCGCGGATGTTTTCTTTCAATAACCCCTACGGTGCCTGCCCGGCGTGCGCGGGCTTGGGTTCTCTCTTGGTGCCGGACGAGGACTTGATTCTCCCCGATAAGTCGCTCTCCTTGAATGAGAATGCCATCGCTGTCAGCGGTTGGACGGACAGCGGCGGCAACACCATAGCGCGGATGTACTTCGAGGGCTTGGCGCAATACGGCAATTTCTCCCTGGACACCCCGCTCAAAGACCTGCCCCGCGCCGCGATTGACCTCATCCTCTGGGGTACGAAAGGCAAAAAGTTCAAAGTGGAGCGCGCCGGTGTCTACGGCAGCGGCACCTATATGACGGACTTTGAGGGCATAGCCAACAACGTCATGCGCCGTCATAAGGAAACGACCTCCGACTGGTCCCGCGCGGAGCTTGAGAGCTATATGCAGTACAAGGACTGCCCCGCCTGCAAGGGCAAACGCCTGCGCCCGGAAGTGCTGGCCGTCACCATCGGCGATCTGTCCATCACGGACTTTACGGACTTCTCCATCGGCAATGCCCTGCAGCTGATAGAGGGCTTGCATGGCGGCATGGACGGCGACAAGACAGTGCTGCGCCCGCGGGATTTGCCCATCGCCGAACCCATCCTCCGGGAAATCCGCGAGCGGCTGGCGTTCTTGCAGAACGTGGGTTTGGGTTATCTGGATTTGTCGCGCTCCGCCGGCACACTCTCCGGCGGGGAGAGCCAGCGCATCCGCCTGGCGACGCAGATTGGCTCCTCCCTCATGGGCGTACTGTATATCTTGGACGAGCCCTCCATCGGTCTGCACCAGCGCGACAACGGACGATTGATAGACACGCTGAAACACTTGCGCGACTTAGGCAACACCCTTATCGTCGTAGAGCATGACGAGGACACCATGCGCGCCGCCGACCACATTGTGGACATCGGGCCCGGGGCGGGGGTTCACGGCGGGGAACTGGTCTGCCAAGGCACCGCCGAGGAGCTGATGGCCTGCCCCGCTTCTGTCACCGGGATGTACCTCTCCGGCGAGCGGGAGATTGCCCTGCCCGATACGCGCCGCATGGGCAGCGGGAAGTTCCTCACCGTGCGCGGTGCCTCCGAGAACAACCTCAAGCACATCGACGTGCGTTTCCCGCTGGGAACCTTCATCTGTGTGACCGGCGTATCCGGCAGCGGGAAGTCCACGCTGGTCAACGACATCCTTTCTAATACCCTTGCCCGCGACCTCAACCGCGCCCATACCCTCCCCGGCAAGTGCGATGGTGTGGACGGACTGGAGTATCTCGACAAGGTCATCGCCATAGACCAAAGTCCCATCGGCCGCACGCCGCGCTCCAACCCCGCCACTTATACCGGCGTATTTACGGACATCCGCGACCTCTTCGCCGCCACCGCCGACGCCAAGCAGCGCGGCTACAAGTCCAACCGCTTCAGCTTCAATGTGAAAGGCGGCCGCTGCGAGGCCTGCCAAGGCGACGGCATCGTCAAGATAGAGATGCACTTCCTGCCGGACATCTTCGTGCCGTGCGACACCTGCAAGGGTGCGCGCTACAACCACGAAACCTTAGAGGTCCGCTACAAGGGCAAGAACATCTCCGACGTATTGGAGATGACCATAGAGGAGGCGCTCGGCTTCTTCTCCAACATCCAGAAGATCGAACGCAAGCTCCGCACGCTATTCGACGTGGGCTTGGGCTACCTGAAGGTTGGCCACCCCGCGACGCAGCTTTCCGGTGGGGAGGCGCAGCGCGTGAAGTTGGCGGCGGAACTTCAAAAGCGCTCCACCGGGCAGACGGTCTATATTCTGGACGAGCCGACGACCGGACTGCACGCCGCCGACGTCGACCGCTTGGTGCAAATCCTCCAACGCCTGACAGAGGCCGGCAATACAATCATCGTAATCGAACACAACCTCGATGTCATCAAGACCGCAGACTATATCATCGACTTAGGACCCGAGGGCGGCGACGGCGGCGGGGAAATCGTAGCCGAAGGCACCCCGGAGGAAGTCGCCGCCTGCCCCGCCAGTTTTACGGGGCAGTATCTGAAGCAGAAGCTGGGAGACAGCTAACACATAAAGGAGAACCGCAAATGCCTGACAATGACACCCGCTGGAAGCAGCGTTTAACTAACTTCAAACAAGCGCATAGCCTCCTATCCGAATTGTATAGCCGCGACCTGGGAGAGCTGAATATTTATGAGCGCGAGAGCTATATCCACCGCTTCACCATGACCTTTGACTTGGCGTGGAAAACGCTTGCCGACTACTTACAGTACAGCGGGTTGGAAATCCCGGTGAAATCCCCTCGCTCGGTTATCAAAGAAGCATTTGCCGCGGGGATATTGCAAGACGGCGATGCTTTTATCGATATGCTCCAAGCGCGTAACCTCCTGACCCATATCTACGATGAAGTTATGGCGAATGCATACTTGGTTAAAATCAAGACGGATTACTTGCCGCCGCTGACGGCACTCACGGCGTTTATTGAAAATCAAATCCGGGAAAGGGAAGACTGAATATGTTCGGACTCAAGGACAGCCATGTGTCTATGATTGCGCAGACCCTCAGGGAGGCAGGTATTGAACGGGCCGTTGTCTTCGGCTCCCGTGCCAAAGGCAATTACCGCAGCAACTCGGATATTGATATCTGCGTGTTCGGTGCCGATGTGAATGTCGGAAAACTCCTGTCGGACTTGGACGAACTGCCTATGCCCTATAAGTTTGATGTCGTAGACTACAATACCATCTCAACCCCCGCCCTGCGGGAACAGATTGACCGGGTGGGTGTGGAGATATATAAATAGCAGTTGTGCTGCCAAAAAAGATTGACAGCCGCCCGCCCGAACAGGGAGGACGGCTTCTCTATGTAAGTACAAGACGAAGCGCCGGCACAACCGGTTCTTCGTCCCATACCTCTCGACGGATTACTCGTCGATGCCGTCATGCAGCAGGCTGCGCTCGCGGAAGAGCAGGCTGACGCACCAGATTCCGGCGAGGGCCACGAGCGTATAGAGGATACGGCTCACGATAGCGCCTTGGCCGCCGAAGATCCACGCCACGAAGTCAAACTGGAAGAGACCGATGGAACCCCAGTTCAATGCCCCGAGAACGACCAGGATCAAAGCGATTCTGTCTAACACGGTTTTCACTCCTTCTTTAATAATGTAGACCGTTCCCCGATTTGCGGCAAAGGCGCAGGGATACGCCCGCCAATCAAAGGTTATCGATAGTTTGCCGCAAGGGGCGGAGAATATACTTGCACTTCCGGTGAAAATGTGATATAATTTCCAAAAGGGCGGGAGCCGGCGTTTGTATTTGATATTACCTACGCAGATTGATGATGCAGTCATTTGTTGATTTTATTGGTTTGCTTGGTGTATAATAGGTATAGGCAATTCTTCACAGGACGAAAGAAGGGATTTATGTGACAGCACAGGTACGGCTGGAGATTTCTTCCATTGCGGATAGAATAGGAGAGATATGCAGCGGTGCACAGGTTTATCTCTTTGGCTCTTATGCCCGCGGAGAAGAGAATGCCGATAGCGATTTAGATATCTGCGTGATATGCGAAAGCATTTCGGGACGGCGAATTGACTTGATGCACACAATTCGTCGGGCAATTTACAAACTGACGGACAAACCATTAGATATTGTTGTATATGAACGTGATGATTTTACCCGTAACGCCATGAACCGCTCTCGTTTGGAGTACAGCATTCAGCATGAGGGGGTGCCGATTAATGTCTGATGAAGCAGAAGCAATTGAACTCTCTGATTTTGCGGTCACTCCCCGCTACCCTGACGCTGTTGAACTTGAGGAGAGAGATATGCGCCAAGCCCTAATTCATGCCCGGAAGGTTGTTCTAACAGCAGCGCATTATTTTTCAAGTATGGAAAAGACCGTCGACGGGAGCGAAGAATGAAGAACATACTGGTACTTGTGTCCGGCGGGGGGACCAACTTGCAGAAACTCATAGACGCCCAGGACAGCGGCATCTTACGCTCCGGGCGGATTGCGCTGGTGGTGTCCTCGAAGCCCGGGGTCTATGCTTTGGAGCGCGCTTCCCGTGCCGGGATTCCCGCCAAAGTGCTCCCCCGGCAGGCGTTGGGGCTGGCGGCCTTTGAGGATTGGCTGCTTACCCTTATTGCCGAATATAAGATTGACTTTATTGTGCTGGCAGGCTTCCTGACCATCCTCAGCGCCGGTTTCGTCAAGCAGTTCCCGCGCCGGATTATCAATGTGCATCCCGCACTCCTGCCGGCCTTCGGCGGGAAGGGTTTCTATGGTCTGCGTGTGCATGAAGCGGCCCTTGCCCGCGGCGTGAAGCTCTCCGGGGCAACCATCCACTTTGTCAATGAAGTCTGTGACGGCGGGGAGATAATCGCCCAGAAGGCCGTGCCCGTCCTCCCCGGTGATACGCCCGAGAGCCTCCAACTGCGCATCATGGAGGAGGCGGAGTGGGTGCTTCTGCCTGAGGCGGTGGAGGCAGTTTGCCAAGGAACCGTTGGCAGTGAACAGTAAACAGTGCAGGGGCGGACGGTGTTCTCCCCTGCGAGAAGGACAGCCCGATGCTCCAAATCGACATCCTCGCCTACGGCCGCCTGAAAGAGGATTACCTCCGTGCGGCGTGCTATGAATATGAGAAGCGCCTGAAATCTATGTGCAAGCTGCGCATAGAGGAACTGACCCCGACCTATCTGCCGGAGAACCCCTCGGCGGCAGGGATAGCGCGGGCGTTGCAGGAGGAAGCCCTGCGTCTGCGAGCGCTCCTCCCGAAGCAGAGTGCCGTCATCCCGCTGTGCATTGAGGGGAGGCCGGTGGATTCGGAGGGCTTTGCAGGGGTGCTGGAGCGGTACGCTGAAACGCCGGGGCGCGTTGCATTCTTGATCGGCTCCTCCCATGGCTTGGATGCCGCGTTGAAGCAGGAGGGGGATATGAAACTCAGTCTCTCCCCGATGACCTTTCCGCACCAGCTCACGCGGGTGATGCTCTTGGAGCAGATCTACCGTGCGCTGTCTATCATCGGCGGCGGGAAGTACCACAAGTAGCGCCGATTCGTTGCCTAACCCCTTGCAATCCGGTGCCTTTTGTGCTATACTATCTCCTATGAGCAACAAACAAAATGCCGCACGAAAAGCTGCCGTCTTATCCCTCTTGTCGGCACTGGCCATTGTATTCGGCTGGCTGGAGAACCTCCTGCTGCCGGTGCTTGCCTTCCCGCCGGGGGTGAAGCCCGGCTTATCGAACGTTGCGGTCATGACGGCGGCGGCGCTTTTCGGCTGGCCGGGCGGAATCCTCATCGCCCTTGTGAAATCGGCCTTTGCCGGCGTGACGCGGGGACTTACGGCGTTCCTTATGAGCGGTGCCGGCGGTTTGTCCAGTGCCCTCGTGACCGGACTCCTCCTGCGCCGAGACCACAAAACCCTCTCCCCCCCAGGTATAGGTATCCTCGGCGCTGTGACGCATAACGCCGCGCAGTTGGGTGCGGCTTGTCTGCTCCTCGGCGGTACGGCGGTGCTGTGGTCTGCGCCTGTGCTGCTCTTGGCAGCCGTGCTGACCGGTCTGCTCACCGGAATGCTGCTGAAGCTTGTCCTGTCGCGGCGGGTGGGGGGATAGGGGCTTCGCGAAGCCCCCGCGCTTCGCGAAGCGCGACCGGCGGTTCGCGAACCGCCATGGGCTTCGCGAAGCCCAACGAAACGAAAGGGAGCATACCATGCAAATCAGAATCCGACCTGCCGAACCCCGCGATTGGCCGCAAGAGCGTGAGCTGTTGCGGCAAATGGCACAACTGCACAACGGACTGCGCCCGGACTTATATACGCCGGCACCGAAGCTGGAAGCAGAGGACTACGCTGCCGTCCTTGCCGACCAGGAGAAACCGGTTTTTGTTGCTGAAAGCGCGGACGGGAGCATAGTGGGGCACTGTTACTGCGTAATATACAGACAGGAGCGGCACCACACAAAGGAGGCACGGTCGTGGCTGTATATAGACGACCTCTGCGTCCGGGAGGACTGCCGCGGGGTCGGTATCGGCCGAAAGCTCATCGACTATGCCAAGTGCTTTGCCTGCGGCGAAGGTTTAGCGCATCTGGAACTCAAGGTGACAGAGAGCAACGCAGCCTCTGTGGCGTTCTATGAAGCTATGGGTTTTTGCACGCAGCAGCGGATTATGGAGATGGACCTATAGCCAAAGAGAGCAAGGAGCACACGGATGCACCCATACATTCTTTTACTCATAGCCGATACGTGCGTTGCGGCACAGTTCAATCTCTCTAAGCTTTACCAGCGAAAGTACGCGCATGGGATGCGGGATGACCTGACCTTTCCGATGGTCAGCGGCTTGGTGACCGCACCGTTCTTTGTATTGGTGGGGCTTCTGCTCAACCGTGCGCTGCCGTCGGTCTCGGCATTTTCCATTGGCATGGCGGCGGCGTTTGCCGCGCTCAATGCCATATCCCTCTTCACGGGGATTCTGACCCTCAAGCGCGGCGGTGTTACGGGGTACACGGTCTTCATGATGCTGGGCGGGATGATACTGCCTTATATCTATGGCTTGGTCTTTTTGGAGGAGCAGCCGTCCATAGTGCGCATCATCGGTCTGGCGGCTGTAACCGCTGCGCTGCTGTTCTTTGCTATGGACGGTGGGAAAGGGGAGCAGAAGAAAACCCTGAAGGGCTATTACCCGCTCTGCATGGCAGTCTTTATGCTCAACGGCACCAGTTGTGTCCTCTCCAAGATACACGCCATTCATCCGCAGGCTATCCCGGCGAGCGATTATATCCTCTGGATGAATCTCTTCCAGGCCGGTATTGCCGGGACTGCCTTGCTTGTCTATCTCCGCCGGCATGGCAAAGCGAAGACGCCGGCCGCCCTGCCGCAATGCCCTCCGGCAGCCGATGGCGCAAAGCGCACATGGAAAGGCTATCTTGTGATCGCCATCTATGCTGTGGATTCCGGTATCGGTTACCTGCTCCAGCTTATCCCCGCGCAGACTGTACCCGCCTCCGCGCTGTACCCTTTCGTGACCGGCGGCTCCATTTTGATTAGTACTCTCATGGCGGCTGTATGGTTCAAAGAGAAAATCGGCAAGTGGGGCATAGCAGGCATCGCCGTTGCCTTTATAGGCACGGTGCTGTTTATGTTCTGAGGTGGTGCATTTTTTGTTACCGATTGTAACTATTCGGTGGGTTGTGTATCCGTTTGCGTCTCTGTCTCTACGGCACTGTTGATGGAATTGCGGTAGACTACAAACCGATACCATGCCCAGCAGACTACACCGTTGATAAGTAAGGTTGCTATCTCGCAGATGTAGCGCACGGTGTGGTAGCGTTCCGGGTCGGTGATGCTTTCCGTAATCGCAGCGTTGACCCAAGTAGACAGCGGTACCCATACCACATAGAGCGCACAAATCTTTGCCAGTGTTACCCATATGTTGGCGGAGGACTTGAATGTATACTTGCGGTTGATGAGATTGTTGTATACAATGGAACACATCAGCGCGATGCAATAGCAGGGCCAGTGCTTCCACTTAAGTGCCTCCGTCAGCAGGGTATAAATGCCGAACTGCAGCACTCCGGCAGAGGCGGAAATCGCAAAGAACTTGACGGTCTGGATGATATTCTCTTTCATGGTCAGTTGGGGGACGGCAGCTTTTTCGGTTTCCAAATCGCTTTCCTCCGGTAAATTGAATTGGTTTCTAAAAATAGTATACCATATTCCGGCAGAAGTTGCAAGTGCATCTTGTCGGCTTTACCATATCACATCCAAATAGTAACAAATGGTAACAAAAAATGCACCGTTTTTTATCCATACATTCCCATGAGAATCCGAAAAGCTGCCTGCGACAAAAGAAGCGTGGGCAACAGACTTACGATAGGAGGAATCTCATGCGCAAAACGTTTTTACCCAAGCGGCTCTTCGCGCTGCTCTTGGCAACCTTGGCTCTCTGCGGAATGCTCGCCGTTGGAGCCTCGGCGGCCGGTTATTACGCGACCGCTGCCCCCGATGGTACCATAACAAGCGGTGCCATCTCCCTTGCCGCTCCCCCCACCAACTGCTATACCCACCTCGATGGCCCGGAGGGCTTGGTCTTCTCTTCGGACGGGAAGCTCATTAAAGTGCCCGCCGGCCGCGCCGGTACCAATGTCAGCTATACCATGACCTATTATTACAACAATTGCCCCGTGCAGGGCTATACCCATTGCGTCTATGTCAACTACGTCAAAGCGCCCACTCTCTTTGACAAAATCTGTGACTGGTTTGCCGACCTCTGGAATTGGCTCACTCATGACCTCATCGGTGGGTTTATCCGCTTCATTAGGGGGCTGTTCTGAGGAGGCCGTATTACGGCCTCCGGGGGGAGACCGCATTGCGGTCTCTCGCCTGCGGCCGCAATGCGGCCGCCGCCCGCCTGAGAAACACCGGAGTCGAAACGACTCCGGTGTAAACCTATTTAGCTACAAAGCGGGGAACTCAGGCGAGCGTGGTTTGGCGGGAGAGCATTCCGTCGACGAAGACATTGACCTTGCTGACGGTCAGTCCGGTGGCCTCTTCGACGGTATAGCGGACCTTGTTGGAGATACTCTGCACAATAGCGGAGATATTCAATCCATAGGTGACGATGATATGCAAATCCACCACAAGTGTATTTCCCACGCGGTAGACGCGCACCCCTTGGTCGGGGAACTCTTTGGCGGAGCGCAGGCGGGTGCGCAGGTTCTGCTTGGCTCCCGCATGGCTCATGCCGGCTACCCCAAAGCAAGAGGTAACAGCGCCGCCGATGATTTCGCTGAAGTAGGTCTGGGTGACATCGATGATGCCGAGGTGGTTTTCCATCTTAATCATGCGTTCCGGCCCTCCAATTCGCCGTCTTAGCGTACCTTTCAGATGCGGTCTATGTGTCTTTCGTCGGGCTACGCGCTCCGGCCTAAGGGCGCGTCCCTGCTATGCTGCGGTTTTTCGGGGTTACCGGCTGAACCGGTAGGCCTGTCCTCATCCGTAAGGTTTGCACGTCTTCATAACAAATTCTGCTTCATACATACACATTGTCGATAGGGAATATGCGATTTCCTCACCTTAGTTTTCCACTTTTTTTACTTTTGTATTCCAACTCCTCTGCTTCGAACGGACGATTGGGAAAAAATCGGGCAATGCAATTTCCACATAATATGATACTCGAATTCGGAGCGTTTGTCAAGTACTTTTTACAAATTATTTAAAATTATTTTAGTTCCATGCCGAAATATTTTCGAAGAGATCCGCTTCGCGGCATTCCAGTCGGCTGGTGAGACTGCGGGAGATGGCAGCGAATCCGCACCTGTAGCCTAAGGCAAGGAAAGGAACTTCGTCTTGGTAGACGGCCACAAATGCGTCCGGGGTCAGAAGCTCTTTGAGCATCTGGAGATAAGCTTGGGAGGTGGGACCCCAGGCATTGAGTCCGCCGGTGGCGACGCCGCCGTCTAAGAGGAGGGGTGCCAGGTTGAGGGAGGGGGTGAGCTTTACTTCGCCGATGTAGCAATCATAGTTTTTTGCTTTGATGGCTGCAAGGTACTCCGCTTCGGGGAGGGCGTTGATTTGGATGTCTATGCCAATGGTTTTGAGCTGGCGTTTGACGGAGGTGGCGGCGGCACTTTTAAAAGCATTGTCCGCATTCGTGAGGAGCTTGACGGTGAGGGGCTTTCCGCCTTTCTTGGAGCGGATGCCATTGGTATCCGTTTCTGAGTAGCCGAGCTCCGTCAGCAACGCTGCGGATTTGTGCGCGGGTGCGGCGGCTCCTTGCGGTAAGCCGTACCATGCCGGGGGGAAAGGTGCGTTGACTCCCTCGCCGTAGCCGCGGTAGGCATCGTTCATCAACGTCTTGGTGTCGATGGCTCCCGCCACGGCTTGACGGAACTTCTTGTCTATAAACGGGGCTTTCCAACCGTGCAGACCGAGAAAGACAAAGTTCGTGAGCGGTACTTTAGCGGTGGTGGCAGTGACGCGGACAATGTTGCCGTCGGTGAGGTCGTCATAGAAGAACTGGTAGCTGCCCATTTCCAAGCCGTAGGGCAGTGCTTCCGTGCTGGTGACACCGATGAGCTGTATGCTCGTAATGCCGGGGGCTTCATCGGGATAGTTGGGGTTGGGTGTGAGAGTGAATGCATCCGCTCCTTTGGTGAGTTTGTATCTGCCGGTGCCGACGGGGGTTGACTTTTCGTTGAAGTAGTAGCCTGCCTCGGTGTTCGTCAGCTTTTTGGCATCTGCGGAGCCGTTTGGGACAATCGGGAAATCTAAGTCTGCCGGGAGATACGCATTGGCTTGCGTGACCGTTAGGCGCAGCTGTGCGGGTGTGGAGGGAGTCACTGATTCATTGGAAGTTGCTGCGGAAGCTTTGGGTGTCTCGAGCTTGAGGGATTTGGCGTACTTGAGGTTCTCTTTGTAGCGGGTGGAGGCTTTGGCTTTGGTGAAGCTGTAGAGGACATCCTCCGCTGATACGGGGGTGCCGTCGGAGAACACGCGCCCCTCTTGCAGGGTGATAACCCACTCCAAGGCGTTTTCCTGCGTGGCTTTGGCTGCTAAAACCGGGACAGCCAAGAAAGTGCTGTCCGTTGTGAACAGCCCTTCGTACAGCAGGGAGGTGAGCTGTCGGTTGAGTGCGCTCTCTGCGAGGTAGGGGTTGAGGACATCACGCTTGGCAAAGGGGATAGAGAGCGTACCTTTATCGGCTTTTTCCGTCTGCACCTCGGTGGGGGGGAGTGTGGCTTCGGTGCCGTCTGCATCCGTATTTCCCGAACCGTTGCAGGCTAATAGCACCAGCAGACATACAGGCAACACGCTTGCCAAGATTCGGCGTAAGGGCTTTGTATTCATCCGCACGGGGCATCCCTCTCAAAACTGACTTTACAATTGTACCACAAAATTTCCAAAAATGCAAATGGAACTTTTGGTATATTTTCCGCCGATATTTGTGCATATTGCCCAAAAATAATTCAGCGGAGGGAAAAGGTGGGAGAGTTTTCCTAAAAAACGACTGGTTATAATATAAATATACTATCAATCGAACACACGGGCAGTTTTTTCTGCCTTTGACAGTTTCCAAGCATCAGAAAGCTTTAGGCGCGTGCCGTAATGCAGGACAGAGGCAGTGTATACCTTGACGGAGAACCAAGCACATACTGCAATTGTAGCGATGAGAAGCAGGAGGGACAGGGCTATAACCTTAGTATCCATCTCCGTGCCGTTGAGGATGCGTCCGCACACGGCATAGGGCGCGGTGAACGGAATCAGCATTGTGACCGTGCTTGTGCTTGCCGTCGAACCGGGAACAGCGGAAAAGGCCGTCGGGATATAGCCGCCGTAGAAAGAGGCCATGGCTATCAACTGCGCGGGCATGGAAGCCTGCTGCAAATCCTCCATCTTGGATACGAGTGCCCCGCAGGCGGAGTTGATCATCACAAACAGCGAGTACCCACCAAGGAAGAACACGAGCAGCAGCAGGATGGACTTCAAGCCTAATTCGGGCATATGGAACAGATCCCGCTGCGCGTCGCTGACAAAGATGCGCAGACTGAGTGCCGCCGTTGAGAGCAGCGCTACCATCTGGCAGAGACCCACGATTCCGGAACCCAAGCACTTGCCCAAAAGGATTGCTTTCGGTCTGGCAGACACAACCAATGTCTCCATGACGCGGGAGGATTTCTCCTGCGCCACGGATGTAGCCACCGCCGACCCAAAGAACAGTATGGAGAAGAACATAATGGCCATCAGCGCAATGCCGAATATCATACTCCCGACCGGATCGGATCCGGTCGTCTCCATAAGAATCGGTACGTTAAACGAAACCAACTTCAGCGCTTCCTCAGGATTCAAACCAAGTTTGGTCAGTGTCTCCGACTTGTATTGCGTGTCCAGCGCAGATTGCACGATTGCTTGTACGATCGCTCCGTTGATATAGTCCTTTGTCACCAAGGTGACTACAGGCACCGGGTTGGATGCATCCGGCGCCGGTGCAACTCTCAGGCACACCGTATTGTTTCCCTGTGCTGTATACGCCTTGGCAGCTTCAAAAGCCGCTTCATCCGCTACCGGTTCTACGCGCGCATAGCCCAGTCCCTGCAAGAGTGCCGAGAGATCCGTAAACTGCTTCTCCCCCTCCTCTAACAGATAGCATACACTTCCCTCTCCGAAACTGTTCTGCAGTACCGATTCTTCAATCTGTACCTCCGTTGGGTTCGCTCCCGCATCGTCTGCATTCGATTGCAGAAGCATCGGCATGAAAAATCCCAGCGCCGCCATCAATACTACAAATAGCACCGTCGTTACCCAGAAGCTCTTGCGGTGCAACGTCTCCGCTATCGTGAATGACGCTACTGTCTTGATTTGCTTGAACATATCTATACCTGCTTTCGTTCGTGTGGGGGTGCCCCGTAGGGGCAGTGGTGCCCTGTAGGGGCAATTGTGCCCTGAAGGGGCATTTCAGCCCCGCAAGGGGCTTTCCGCTGTGGCAGCCTCTTCCGCACCGACTTTCTCGATAAAGATTTCATGCAGCGAAGGCTCAGAGAGCGTAAACTTCAGCGGCAGAATGCCCTTTTCCAAGAGGGTGCGAAGGTATTTTTCGCACCTTGCATCGGCGTTGTCGGCGGGAATGGAAAAAGTAGTATCATCCCCGCGCCGGTCCAGCAGGGTAAGGCCGTAATCGGAAGCCAGGGCGAGGGCATCCGGCGGGGCATCCACAATGAGACGCGTATGCCCGTAGCCATGTTTGATTTCTTTGAGGTTTCCTTGCAGCAGCGTTTCGCCGCGGTGGAGGAGCGTAATGTTTTTACAATACTCTTCAACGGTAGACATCTGGTGGGAGGAGAGAAAGATATACTTTCCCTTTGACTCCAGTTCCAGCAGCAGCTCACGGAACTGTTCCGTATTCACCGGATCCAAACCGGAGAAAGGCTCGTCCATAACAATCAGCTCCGGGTCGTGGAGCAGGCAGGTGATCATCTGGACTTTCTGCTGGTTGCCTTTGGAGAGTTTCTCCGCCTGCATATCGGCGTATTCAGTGATTCTCAGCCGTTCCAGCCACCATTTGGTGGCATCTGCTGCCTCGCTCTTAGAGAGACCTTTCAGCTCTGCGAAGTACCGGAGCTGCACTGCCACTTTGCTCTTTGCGTAAATGCCGCGTTCCTCCGGGAGGTAACCATAGCGCGGAGCGTTCGGCGCGAAAGCTGCGCCGTTCCAGAGGACTTCTCCGCCATCGGGGCGCAGGACACCCAGCATCATACGGATGGTGGTCGTCTTGCCCGCACCGTTGGTGCCGATGAGGCCGTAAATGCCCGGTTCTGGCATTTCTAAGTCCAGTTTATCTACAGCCTTCTTCTCCCCGAAGACCTTGGTGAGTTGCTTGAGTGCAATGCCCATGGATAAGTCCCCCTTATTGTAGTGGTTCGGCGTTATGCCGGCAGTTTGGAGAGCATTTCGGCAATCTCCGCGAAGAACGGCTTGATGTCTTTTGCCCCGAAAAGCCGCATGGGTCCGCCGCAGAAGTCGGCGTGGTCATATTTGTCCAGAAGGGGCATACAATTCCAGATGCCTTTCTTGATGTTCTTGGGATTGTAATCGGTATGCGCTTCTGTGAAAGGATAGCGTGCCGATACCACACTGACCATGCCGTCATTGGCAAGCCAGCTGTCATCAATCAGAATACCGCCTTTGGTGCGGTAAGCGGCGCTTTTCCGTCCGGTCATAGCGGAGCCGGCTTGAAAAATGGCGCTGACGGCAGAGGTCGGTACTTGGTTGCCGTCCTTATCTGCCTTGGTTGTCTGTGAGGCCCAACTGAAATAGTATATCCCTTTTTGCAAGCGAATACGCTTATTGAGCGCCGCCGCACCGTCTACGGAGAGGTCGGTATAGGCCGTATCACCGCTTGCCATGAAAGCAGTACCCGCCTTAGCGACGGACGAAAACCCGTTTGTCCAAGCCGCACCGGGTGCCAAGCCGAACTGCTCCAAGCGAAAAGGATAAATCCGCGTTGCCAATGGGAAGTAAGCGCCGATGCTCACCATCTGTCCGAACATCCCGGAGAGGTTGAGTCCGGAGGATTTATCGCCGCCGCCTGTTTGCGCAACGGCATCCATATCACGGCTTCCGGATTTGGCACCGTTGTGCGGCGCGGCGAGGGTTGTGACGGAGATGATGTACTTGGACAATCCGCCTTTAAAGAGCGGAGATAAATCTGCGGCTTTGGTGGCTTTCTTTTCTGCGGCATCGCCTGCGGCGCAGAGCTGCACGAAGAGGCGCACCGTAGCCCCCCCGAAGCTGTGCCCAATCAGGTGCAGTTTTTTGTCGGCTCCCCAGTCGGGGACAAGGGCTTGGGAATAGTCCGTGCCGTAGCGCGCATGGCCGTGCGCTTTGCTGTGCGCCGCACCATAGTCCGTGCGTGTACCAGTGATGTGCGCATACAGTTCGCAGGCTCTGTCCCAAGCACTCGAGATCGGACCCACGGAGGCGGCGTGTGCCTCATACCCAAGGCTTTCGAGGTAGTTTTTGATGCTTCCCGCACCCATCCCCCAATGCGGCCAGACGGCATCTAAAAAAGTCCCTTCTCCCCAACCCCCCAGCCCGTGGACGAACACGATGGCGGCTTTGGGCATTTTGTTCTCCGTTTTGGCGGAGAGGGGCTGTGAGGAAAGAAGCAATGCTGATACTGCAAGGCATAAACTGAGAACGCGGCGTTTCATACAAAGAACCCCTTTCAAATAGGTAACGATTCATAGGGAACAGCATAAGGGAGGCGGTCGGCAGACTTCAATGCGTCATTGCGGCTGCAATCGATACCGCCGCATAATCCCCAATCCGCTCCCCCAGAGCGGCAGGGACGAGCGCAAAGCCCTCTAAGCTCTCCGGTAAGGCTTCGCGGCGCAGACCCTCCATTGCGGGTTTGTAGAGATACTTATAGGCGCGGGTGAAGATGCTGCCGGCGACTATACGCTCCGGATTCAGGATGTCCACGAGGACGGCCAAGCCCTCCCCGAAGTGTTCGCCGATTTCTTTCCAGAGTTGCAGGGCGGACGGGTCCTTTGCCTCCGCTTGCGCATAGAGTGTCTTGGCAGTTCCCGGTTTGCCGGTGCGCATTTCTATGTACTGCGCAATGCCGCCGCCGGAGCAAAAGCCCTCAAAACTGCCGCACTTGCGGTAGCCTTCGGGTCCGTCCGGCTTCAAGCGGATATGCCCAACCTCTCCCGCGAGATTCCGTGACCCGGTATAGAGTTTCCCGCCCAGAATCAGACCCGCACCAAGCCCCGTGCCGAATGTGAGGAATACCATGCACTGTGTACCGCGGCCTGCGCCGTACTTCCATTCCGCTAAGCCGCAAGCGTCGGCATCGTTTTGCAGGGCGGCCGGGATACCCAGTTTATCTGATACATATGAACAAATGTTTACATTCCAAAACGAGGGTAGGTTCGGCGGCGTCAGGATGATTCCCTGTTTCCCGTCCAACGGTCCGCCGCAGGAAATGCCGATGGCTTCCGGCCTTTCGGATTGGTCTTGCAGGAACGCAAGCAGAGGGTCGGTGATCTCCTGCCACGTCTTCCCAGCGGTGGCGATTTCCTTGCGGGCGAGGAAATCGATTTCCCCGTCCGTGTCGCGGGCGAGGATGGCGGCGCATTTTGTGCCGCCTAAGTCGAGTCCGGCGTAGATTGGCATAGTATCCTCCTGCGGATGCCCCTACGGGGCACTAGAGCCCCGTAGGGGCACCTGAGCCCCTACGGGGCTTAAGCTACAGATAACCCAAAAGCAATAATCAGCGGCATACTTATAATAGAAAGGAAACTGACGACAGCGACGGCCTGTGCGGCATACCCGCCGCCGCGTTCATAAAGGCCTGCAAAGGCAACGGTATTGTTGGCGGAGGGAGCGGAAGCGGAGATAAGGAGCGCATTGAGGAGCGCGCCTTTGGCGCCGACAGCCAGCAGAGCCGCCAAGACCACGGCGGGGATGGCAATCAGTTTAATTCCTATCGTGATGAACAGCTTGGGAGTTTTGAATACGGTGGAGAGTTTTGTATTCGAGAGGTAGGAACCGAACATGAGCATAGCTAAGGGCGTGTTCATGGATCCTACATAGGAGATGGGGGTAGAGATGACTTCCGGCACAGGGATACGAAGTAGGAAGATGGGCAGTCCGATAGCGACGGATACAACGCCGGCGTTGATGAGGATACACTGCCACAGGGGACGCTTTTTGACGTCTGGGGGGAGGGGACGGTTCTTCCCCTCCATGAGCATCGTGCCATGGGTAAAGGCAAAGACTTGAAAAGTGAGAATCACGGCGGTGCAGTAGAAGACACCCGCTTCGCCGATCATGGCCTGCGCCAAAGGCAGGGACATATACCCGCAGTTGCCGTAGACGGCGGCATAGTGGAGGATGGCGTCCGTGTCGGGGTCTTTCTTCCCGCGGAAGAAAGGCGCGGAGATGAGGATGCCGCTGATATGCAGCAGGAAGCCGGCGGCGACGGCGATGCCGAGGTTACGGACGGTTTCCGAGCTGTACTCCATCCCGATGAAAGCCTTGATGATAACGCAGGGAGTGATGATGTAGAAAAGCAGTTTGGATGTGGAGCGGGCGATCTCCTCGCGGAACCAGCCGATTTTGGAGGCAAAGGCACCTATGGCAACAATGACATATAGGATAACAAGGTTTTTAAACGCTATCCCGGCATTGGAAAAGAAGAGTTCGGTATTCATTCGGTCTCCGCTGTAATATCTTGGGTGTCGGTTGGTGTTTGGTTATCTGCGGCGGATAGGGCGGCGGCGATTCCCTCGGTGATTGCATCTTCGTCATAGGTTTCGAAGGGAGCGCCTTCACTTTCCGGTGCGGCGGCCGGTGCTTCGGTATCCGCAGGGGCTTCAGGCGCGGCATCCGGCGCGGCCGTATCCTCCGACGGGGGGTTGCCCTTATCGGGGCGGTAGCCTTTCGGTGCGAACAGCAGCCGTCCGGCGAGGAACGTGAGGATGAAGAGCGCTAATCCCACATCCGCCAATTCCATGGAGGCATCCTGTGAGAGGTCGGCGGAGCGTCCCATAAGGAACATGACCGTAGGCGGCACAAAAATTGCCAAGAGTAGCACAGCCGCCGGAATTCCCGCTCCCAGCATACGCCCCTCCCGCCCGGGATTATTCATCCCGGAGATATGTTGGGCGAAAGCCAAGAGGAAAATCATCAGGAAGCAGATGGCGAGCAGGGCAAGGAACAAATCCGGCACCCGGATATAGGAGATGGTGCGCACAAAGCGGCGGATGATGCGGCAAACCGCCCAGAGTGCCGGCATAAGCGCAAGGAGCCGCCCGACTTCCATCCTCTTGACAATGCGGAAGTTGATGAGTGCAATTTGCACAAACAGCAAGGCACCGCAGGCGGCAAAGAGGGTTTGTAGGAACGCTGCGGCCGACCCGGTCTTCACCATGTACTGCAAAGCGGAAGTGGCACCTGTTTCAAAACCCTCGATATAGATGCCGCTGCGGTAATCCAACCAGACCTGCGATGCAAATTGAAACGAGATGACGGCATCCCAGATAAAGCCCGCCGCGCAGAGAACGGCGAACGTAGCTTCTACCGGCCGCAGTTTGCGTCCCAAGTCTACGGCGGCGCGGCGGCGCAGGATCATCCCACTGAGGACAGGCACAAGGCACAGTACGGCGAGAATACCGTAGAGGACATAGATCCATTCATCGCGCACAAGCCAAAAGCCGGTCTCCGCCTCCTGCCGATACATGACCTGATAGACGCGCAAGGGTACGAGAGCCGCAGCCATTACAAGGCCGAAAAGGACAAAGGGGATGCCTGTGCGGGATTTGGGCATCGGTTCGAGTTCGAGTTCTTCAGTTTCGTTTGCCATTCCTTGGATCCTCATCTTTCATGGAGAGGTAAATAGGCTCTTGTGCCAGCGACATTCTTGTAAGCCGGGCGCATAATCTTCCCGCCGGTCTGGAGTTCCTCCAAGCGGTGGGCGCACCATCCGGCGGTGCGCGCAAGGGCAAAGAGGGGCGTAAACAAATCTTGTGGGATGCCGAGCATCCGATAGAGCAGACCGGAGTACAAATCCACATTGGCGCAGATGGGCTTTTTGCTTGCCTTGACCTCTGCCATGACGCGGGGGGTCAATTCTTCCACGAGTTCCAGCAGACGGTAGTCGGCTTCATAGCCGTTCTTGGCGGAGAAGTCTTTGGCATAGGCCTTGAGCGTTTTGGCGCGGGGGTCGGAGAGCGTATAGACGGCGTGCCCCATCCCGAAAATCAGACCGGACTTGTCTGCGGTTTGCTTGCGGATGCGCTTGCAGAGGTAATCGAAAACCTGTCCCTCGTCGGTTATATCGGAGATATTCTCCTGCATATCCTGTACCATGTGTGCCACTTGGATGTTGGCGCCGCCGTGCCGGGGACCCTTGAGGGAACCGATGCCGGCCGCCAGAGCGGAGTATGTATCCGTCCCTGTGGAGGTAACACAGCGGGTTGCGAACGTGGAGTTGTTCCCGCCGCCGTGGTCGGCGTGGAGGATGAGGCAGACATCCAAGATTCTTGCTTCCTCCGGCGTGAACTGCTTGTCGGAGCGGATGCTGCGCAGGACGGTCTCGGCGATGGAATGCTCCGGCTTCATCTGGTGCAGGTACATGCTGCGTTTGTCGTAGACGCGCCGCTTCACCTGGTATGCGGAGGTCATGATGGCGGGCATCTGTGCGATGAGCCAAATGGATTGCCGCAGCACATTTTCAATGGAGGTGTCATCCGGGTTCGGGTCAAAGGGGTACAGACTGAGTACCGAATGCGCCATCTTGTTCATGATGTCGGGGGAGGGGGTCTTCATGATGACATCTTCTATGAATCCCCGCGGCAGTTCGCGGCAGGAGGCGAGGATGCGGTGAAACAGCTCCAAGTCCGCTTTGGTCGGCAGCGTCCCGAAGAGCAGGAGCCAAGCGGTTTCCTCATAGCCGAAGCGATTCTCGGCGTTGGCACCCGCGATGAGTTCGCTGACATCTATCCCGCGGTAAAACAGCCGCCCTTCTTGCGGAACTTTCTCGCCATCCTTGATGTAGTAACCGTCCACCGCGCAGACTTTGGTGAGCCCCGCCATGACCCCCGTACCGTCAGCGTTGCGCAGGCCGCGCTTCACGTCAAAGTTGCGGTAGGCCTCCGGGGCGATGGCATTCCCGGCTTCCATCCGGTGGCTTAGGGTGGAGAACTGCGCTTGCAGCTCGTCTTTCGAAAACACTTGTTCCTGTTCGCTCATTGTCGGCTTTGCCCTTTACTGTACAATCCAAATGGTCAAGAGATACTAATAAACTATTATAGCAGTTCTACCCCGCAATGTCAAGAGGCAAGAGGAAAGAAACCGTAAAACGGGGGGGAGGATCCCGCATGAAACAGCATTTGACGTTTGCCGGCATCCTGCTGGTGCTGTTGCTGGTGTTACCTATCATCGGTGCCGGCAAGTTCGGCGAGCCGCAGAAAGATACCGCCGAGAAACCTGCGGTCACGCAGCAGGCAGAGAGCACTTCTGCCGCAGCAGAAAAAACAACAGAACCGACAACATCCCCGGCGGTTACCGAAGCAGCCGAGAGCACCCAAGAACCGGAACCCGGCAACCTCCCGGCTTCCGTAAGCGTGCGGCGCACCTCCTCCGGAAAAGTGGAGAGCATCCCCACCAAAGAGTACATCAAAGGCGTGGTGGCGGGGGAGATGAGCGTCGGTAACCAGATTGAGGCCATTAAGGCGCAGGTCGTAGCTTCCGCAACCTACGCGATGTACCGCACCGCAGTAAAGGGCGCAGCGGAACTGACGGACACAGGTGCCTCTGACCAAGCCTACCTTTCTGAGGCACAGCGCAAAGCAAAGTGGGGCGACAACTTTGATACTTATGAGAAGACCTTGGAGAAAGCAGTTGACGAAGTATACGGATACATATTACAGTATGAGGGGCAGCCGATATTTGCCGCTTTCCATGCCATAAGCTCCGGTACTACAGAGAGCGCGGAGAACTACTGGGATGAGAAGCTGCCCTACTTAGTTTCCGTAGCCTCCCCCGGGGATAAGCTGGCACCTACTTATACACAGACCGTCGCCCTTACCAAAGCGGAGGTTGAGAAAGCGCTATCCGATGTGAAAGGGCTGAAACTCTCCTCTGTAGATGCCGACAAGTGGTTCGGCGAGCCGGAGCGTTCCGAAGCCGGTACCGTACTGAAGATAGAAGTTGGTAAAGGCGACATGACCGGCAGGGAACTACGCGAAGCCCTCGGTCTGCGCTCCGCAAACTTTACGGTCAGTTACAAGAGCGGCTCCTATACTTTCACGACCAAAGGCTACGGCCACGGGGTCGGCATGAGCCAATACGGCGCGGACTTCATGGCCAGACAGGGGAGCGATTGGAAAGAAATCCTTCTGCACTACTATCCCGGCACAGAAATCGTATAGATGCAACAGAATTCACAAGATGTAACAATACAGTTACACCGAAGCAGGATAAGACTTATGAGATAGTCATCTCTGAAGCTGACAGAACCACAATCGGACAAAACGAAGAGATGTAACACTATGATTACATCTCTTTGTATTCAACATTCGGTGTTAGGCCATTGCCTCTTCCACTGCTACGGCGCAGGCGACGGTAGCCCCGACCATCGGGTTGTTTCCCATTCCGATAAGACCCATCATCTCCACGTGGGCCGGTACGGAGGAGGAACCTGCGAACTGCGCATCGCCGTGCATACGGCCCATGCTGTCCGTCAGACCATAGGAGGCCGGACCTGCGGCCATGTTGTCCGGGTGCAGGGTGCGTCCCGTACCCCCGCCGCTGGCAACAGAAAAGTACGCGACGCCGTTCTCCGTTGCCCACTTCTTGTATGTCCCCGCCACAAGGTGCTGGAAGCGCGTCGGGTTCGTGCTGTTCCCGGTGATGCTGACATCCACGCCCTCGTGCTTCATGATGGCGACACCCTCCAGCACGTCGTTGGCTCCATAGCAACGCACCTTCGAGCGCTCCCCATCGGAGTAGGCCGTCTCCTCCAGGATATTCAGCTTGTCATTGTAAAAGTCGTAATCTGTTTTCACATAGGTGAAACCGTTAATCCTGCTGATAATCATTGCTGCGTCTTTGCCCAGACCGTTCAGAATGACTTGCAGCGGCTCTTTGCGGACCTTATTGGCTGTCTTGGCGATACCAATCGCGCCCTCCGCCGCAGCAAAGGACTCGTGCCCTGCCAAGAATGCGAAGCACTTCGTCTTGCTGTCTAAGAGCATCGCTCCCAGGTTGCCGTGCCCCAGTCCCACTTTGCGCTGCTCCGCTACGCTCCCGGGTATGCAAAACGCCTGCAAGCCTTCGCCGATAATCGCGGCCGCTTTGCTCGCATCTTTCACTCCCGCTTTCAGCGCATAGGCAACTCCAAGGGTGTACGCCCATACCGCATTCTCAAACGCTATCGGTTGAATGCCCTTGACGATTTCTTCTACATCAATTCCGTACTCCTCACAGAGGGATTGTGCGGCTTCTAAGGACTCTATCCCGTGTTCCGCTAAGGACGCTTCTATCTTCGCAATACGGCGGTCCTTGCCTTCGAATACTGCTGTTGGCATATGTGTTCTCCTGTTATGATTTGGTGTGGGGAATGGATGCCGTACGGCATCCTCACTCCTCGCGGGGGTCGATGTACTTAGCGGCGTCAGCGAAGCGGCCGTAAGAACCGGTATTCTTCTTGAGTGCGGCGGAGGGGTCGGTGCCGTGGCGGATATCCTCCAGGAACTTGCCGAGGCGGATGAATTCATAGCCGATGACTTGGTCATTGGAGTCGAGGGCGAGGCGTGTGACGTAGCCTTCGGACATTTCCATGAAGCGGACACCTTTAGCTTTCGTCGAGTACATGGTGCCGACCATGGAGCGCAAGCCTTTCCCGAGGTCTTCGAGACCGGCGCCGATGGGCAGACCGTCCTCGGAGAAAGCGGACTGGGTACGGCCGTAAGCGAACTGTTGGAAGATTTCCCGCATGGCGACGTTGATGGCGTCGCAGACGAGGTCGGTGTTGAGACACTCGAGGAGGGTTTTGCCGGGGAGGATTTCCGCTGCCATAGCAGCGGAGTGGGTCATGCCGGAGCAGCCGACGGTTTCCACGAGGGCTTCTTCGACGATGCCGTTTTTGACGTTGAGGGTGAGCTTACAGGCACCTTGCTGCGGTGCGCACCAACCTACGCCGTGGGACAGGCCGGAGATGTCTTTAATCTCATAGGCTTTGACCCATTTCCCCTCCTCGGGGATGGGCGCGGGTCCGTGGTGCGGACCCTTGGCTACGGTACACATCTTCTCTACTTCGTGTGAGTACTGCATGGTTTCTCCTTCTTTGCGTTATTCCCTCACGGACGAGGGGGCAGTTGGATATTCAAACGAATCATATTATACCATTATTTATATAGGTTTGTCAAGGGTTTTGCGGATTAATGGTAAGAACATATGAGCTTATAATGTATTGAAAAATGCAAAAAACGACAATTTTCTTGACATTTCTTGCATGATATGGTAGAATATGACTTGAGGCACGTTTGTTTGCGGCGGCGTGATTGCTCTTCGTTACAGTCCCTCCCGGAGGAAGGGAGGGATGCCCTTTTGAACATACAGGTTCTGCTTGAACTGCTTACCCCTTGGTTCCTCCTACTGCATGAGTGGTTCATTCAAGGCATTTTCTATAACTTAGGGTAAAAACGAATGCCACCGCCTCTAAACCATTCCACAGGTGGCGGTGACATCGTTGCTACCACTTAGAGGGAGGGAGAAGAGCAAACTGCGCCTCGCGTTATGAAACGCGCCTCCCCTCTTGCAAGCCCATTATAGCATATTTTCGGGCGCGTGTCAAGAGGGGAGGCATTTTTTTGTGAAAATAGATACCGCTTTTTTTACGGATTCTTTACAAAGCGTCCGTATGGCGCCCCCCCTCCCGCGCTGTATTTTTTTTGTAAAGGGAATTACTTGTCAGAGAAATTGCGTGTCAAAATCGGGTCAAATATAGTCAATTTGTACTAAAACAGAAAAATTTTCGGTGCAAAATTGGCACTTTGGTACTTTTAGGCACTAAAATATGAAAATTTTTTGCCTTTTTTCTAAATAGGTATTTACAAATGGTGTCTTTTTGTAGTAAAATAAAGAGAGTAGTAAAGATAGTTTCCCTCTCTCTACTTATTTTCACATCCCCTACATTGAAGGTTCATCAAATTTCTCGAAAGCAGGCGTTTGTATGGCACTCTACACAAACACACCGGACAAGCACAGCTCCAAAGCCCTCGGGATTCTGAAGCGGGTACTCGGCGCGTTCCTCGCGGCCGTTATGCTCGTTTCTACGCTCGCCGTCCAAGGCTGGGCGGGGCTGAAGGTCGACAACGACATCTCGGGCATGTCGCCCGTGGTGGAGTTCAAGGTCCCGGAGACCATCTACCTCAAGGCCTCGGACCAGAAGACGGTGGAGTACTTCGTCGGCTATGACGCCGGGAAGAACCTCACTTCCAATATGTCCGACCAACGGACAGGCTATGTCTTCTTCAATGCGCCGGGGGCTACGGACGTCGCGATTAAGTATGAGTATGTCAAAGGAACAAAAACAGCCTCAGGTGTTCTCTCTTCCGTGTTGGCTTATAACCCCCCGACCTCAGGCGGCGCCAAGCAGACCATTTCTCTGCCTGCCGGCAGCCAGATCGGCGGCATGACAGGTCCCGAGGGCGGCACCGCACTCGTGAAGTGGACGGCCACCTACAAGTTTAACGGCACAGCCTGCACCTCCTACGCCTACAGCATCATCTACGCGCCGTATAAGTATGAGGCGGGCTACTCGCGCAATACGCTGACGGTCGACTTGGATATGGGCTGGTCTACGTGGTGGGGCGACGGCTCCACGTTCGCGATGAACTACTACAACTTCCTCGCGGGTGTACATAGTGTTTCGGGCGGGACGCAGGCATCCTACTTCTATTTGGATGAGTACGCGCAGGGCAAGATTGAGGATGCAGGCACCACCACCGGCGGAAACGGCTACCACCTGAACGCGCGTGGTGCCGGCAGCACTCCCCCTAACTACTCTCTTTTCGGCGATCATAATGACAATGACTACTTGGGCGAAGACGCTGCCAAAGAAGCCGAGATCGAGAACTACCACATCCGCCTGCCCAGCTCGAATGCCGCAAAGGGCGGCCTGTTCAAGACTGTTTCGGGGCACAACGGCGTGGTGTACGGCGGCACGTCACTGACGGATCAATACGAAACACTCTCCGCCAACGGCGGCGCGGAGATTGGCCAGAGCTACTACTTCCTCCACCAGTTGGATAAGCGCTCCAACCACTACAATACCTCTTTCTGGGGCTCGAATGACGACGGACCGGACCAGCTCAAGACCATCCCCTACGGCAACCTGACCGTCGACCTCTCGCGCTACTCCAACCTCTCGCAGATCCCGAACCTGATGGCCGGGTTTGACCAGCTCGATTGGCAGTTGGGCGTGAGCGCTTCCCTGCAGCCCAGAGCCACAGCTGTGGAACTCAGCCCCTTGGCGACCTACAGCGGCTCCAACGGTCTGAAAGTGTCGGCATCATGGCCGCAGAGCGAAGTGAAGCAGCACTCCGGCCGCGCCGGGCACCTCAGCGGCGACCTCTCGCCGGTGAAGTCCCTCTCCGGTTCCACGGCGACAGCGCTCTTGCTCTTCTCGAAGTATGTGGACATCAACTTCTACTCCGGCGGCATAGAAATCCTCGAGGGCAATGACGACAACTACTACGAGGAACTCGTCGGCCTCAACCTGGACCTCACCAATAAAACCGAACTGCGCTCCCTGATGGAGAACGCGCAGAACTTGGTCACGAAGTCTTCGGCAACCGATGCGCTTAGCACTTTGAATACACAAATGCAAGCCCTCGCGAAAGTCCTTTGCGACCCCTCCAAGACCGCGGCAAGCTTTACCGCTACTGACAAAACCGCGTTCCAAAACGCCGCCTCGGTCGCTGCCTCCAATGGCTATGTAGAAGAAAACGCCACCACCACCCGCGCCTCGGTCACCGTCGGTGCGCCCGAGAGCATCTACTACGCCCCCGGCACCGGGCGGATTTTCTACTCTATCTACGGCCCGGACAATAAGGTGCCGCACACGAATGACGTAACCCACGACCTGTCCCCGGCAGGGAACGGGCCGATGACGACGTATAATAACAGCGGAAATGCCGAGTGGCGGACAAATACGAATGCCAACACCGCTCTTGTGTACGGTTATCCTTCCGGCTTGAGCGGCGGCTCCCTTTCGATAAAAGCGGAGAGCCTTGATGTGGAAGGTAACAGAACAGCTACTTCGATTGTTTCTTCCATTGAAATCTCTTCTGTGGATACAAAACTAGCATATAATGATAACTCAGACGGCTCTACAGCCAATAACGAATCCTATACATTGACTCCCAACGGCGACTTTGTTACTGTCAATACTTCACCTAAGGCATCCGGAGCATTTGATACCTATAACTTCTCTTTCCTCGGCGTACAGCGCGACGCCACCACCGGCGAGTGCTACGAAGGCGCCATCCGCTGGACCTTCCGCTACACCGTCGGCGGCGTGAACTATGACACCGTGCAGATTACCTACCTCCACGCTTCGCCGATTGAGCAGGCGGGGAATGCGGCGGTCATGTATCAGTTTGCAAGCCGAGATCTCGAAGAGGACTATTTAGGTGATTGGGATTTTTATGGCACAAACAATGATAATGACACATATGTATCAGCATACACATTTTTGACCGGTATTCATGCTGTTGACGGCGGACATACTGTATCGAATTTTACTAAGAACGCGACTACTGCAGCTAACGCTCTTCGAGTTGACCCTAATATTACAACGAACTATGGGCGTGGTGAGATTGTCACAACAGTTCGTCATAATGATGATGATGGAGGCTGGTGGCAAACATATGAGGAGGTAAGTGAAGATGATGATAAAAGTGAACCGGGACCATACACCAATAACAAAGTTGGTACATGGGGCGGGCAGAAAAAATATGCCCCGGGGGCACCATGGGATTATAGTGGCAGTGTTTTTCCAGATAATAACTGGAAAAGTGAACCTAGTGCTGGTGGCGCAGACGTTGTATCAAGAAAGTATGTTGAAGCTCTTCGCAATACGGGGGGTACAACTGATATTCTAAAATCAACGCCCAACGGCGGCGTAAGTATGGCGCTCTATGGTATAATGTCACATCACGCAGGGCAATTTGAATGGAGATCCACATGGGGTTATTATGCCAACCAACGTAGCGTTAATTACTTCAATAATAATGGTACTGACTTAGGTCAGAGTCCTACCACAGGCGTAGTAGCGGGTGTTACTTTTCCAAAAAACGCGGCTTCAGGAAATCGGACGGATATGGAATCCATGCCAAATGCTTATTTAACGGTAGATACCAGTTTGTTCGATGATTATCAAAAGATACCGTTTTTGAGTTCCGGAGGCATTTCATTCGGAAGCGGCAGGGCGCAGACTACTTGGGTTTATGGTATTCAGCGTATTGCAGAAGTCAATGGCGCACCAAGCACAGATCCTGAATCGCTGAAAACAGGCGGATTATTATTCTTTGATAATACCGGTACCGATTACTCTTTTGCCGGCAGTAACAAAGGAGATGACCCATATCGATTGCCCTTTGGCAGTTCACGTCATGATAAAAATATAACAACAGGCCTGGTTAAACCTAAAAGCTCATCAATTAGTGATACTGTTGTAACTACGCACACATTGAACTATGCGGTAGATATGAGCGCGATGGGGCAATCACACCGTGATGTTTTAAAAAATACTTTTACGGCATCGACACATATTGGCGGTTTCCATTTCTATTTGAATCTTAATACCCTCCCCACCGACAAATCCACCCTCCGCCAGAACTACCAAAAAGCCACCAGCTACGCCCGCACGGTTGATTTGTACGACCCGGACGAGTGGCAAGCCTACATTGACGACCTGACCAAGGCCGGGTTGGAGCTGGGGCGCGTGAAGACGCCGGTGTTCAGCAAGGATGATACGACAACCTATACCTTTAAAACCGAAGGCACTGCCGGAACCGGCACAGGTCTGCAGTTTGCGCACAAGAGCGGCACGGATGAGGCCACTTGGCAGCAGGTCAAACCGACCTCCAACGACTTGACAAAGTGGAACGCCTTGATTGCCGCTTGCGCGAACAACCTCGCAGTTGAAGCCGCCGATGAAAATTACACTTGGAGTGCGTCTACAGCTGATAGCCATATGGCGCACGGCAGCACGGATACTACAAAGATTGTGGAAGGTATTTCCAACACTTTGGTGAACAGAAGTACCCAAAACCACGTTACATGGGGCTATGACGGCAAGAGCGTTGTAGCCGGCGAGCCGCACTGCGCATGGTACCACCTGTATAAAGAAGACACCAGCCCAACCGCAGGCACCAAAGTCGACGGCATCCCCGACGGGAGCATTGCCGGCGGGAATCGCTCGTACTTGGAGCACGTCAAGCGCGAGAACGGGCAGCCCTTCTACCGCGACAGCTGGCCGGAGGAGACGCTGACGAGCTATTCAACTCAGCAAGAATACAATGATAAGTTCAAGGTCAAGCAATCCGCCGGTGTGTATCTCCTGCCGGATGGGTCTTCAACCGGCGGTTATGCGGCGTACAAGAGCCTCTGGGAGAGCAAACACCCCGGCAAGACCGCCCCGCCCAAGACACCGAGTGCTGCTGACCTCGGCAAACTCCGCTACAACCCCGATACGGGCGAGGTTTACTATATCGGCTACAACCTCTATGAGGAGAAGATTCCGTATTGCAAAACGAGTACAACGCATGAGGTCAGTTCCGGATTCTGTACGAATTGCAATAACGCAACAAACATCGCCTACGTCACCGTCTACCACCCGATGGTGAAGCCGACGGTAGGTGTACCGGCAGCAACAGCGAACCAAGATACATGGGCAGCTTTCCGCGCCCAAGGCTCCGAGTATAAGGACGGCTACTACCGCGTGGTGGATGCCTATAAACTGAAACCGGATGGAACGCTGGACACAGCAACCGAGAAGCGCGTCCTCTTCCTCGCCGTCCCGGACGAGATGGCGGATGTCTACCAGAACGGCAAGGATCTGCAGACCCTCTGGGCGGACGCGACCGAAACGCGCCGCACGGAGTTGGATGTGTACTTCAACGGCGCGCGGATTACCGCCTCGCCGTGGCCGAATGTGCCGGGGTACCTCTGGATGAACAGTTCTAACAAGGCCTATCTCTACCGCTGGGCAGCGGATCCGGCGCACCAGAAGAAGATGACGGCCGCTGATTCGCCGACCATCGTAGATAAAGGCAACCTGCTCTATTTGGAGAATAAAACCACTCCCCAAACACCGAATGCCATCACGTCTTACAATGAAGGCATAGTGGCGGTTACAATGAACAACGGCAACAACATCCGTTACTATCAGTCGAGCGGCGGCTTAGCTACCGGCGGCTTAGCCACCAATAAGGGCAAAGAGCTGACACTGAGCAGCACGGCAACCAAAGACTGGGGTTCCAATACGGACACTGCCGACGCCTACAATGACTCCGTCCTCATCCAGAAGGGCGCGATGGGCCGCTACTTCTGGCAGCTCGAGTACCAGCGCACTACCGGGATTAAGGTGTACTACGAGTTCCCGGCGGGGTCGGGGAGCATTCCGAACTTCACTTCCAGTCAGTACACAGGGACGTACTACAAAGAGGCCACTAACGCTACAATCAACACGCCCTATACCGTTTACAATGACGGCAACGGTTTGTTCATTGAAAACGACGGCGGCACGCAAGACAATGAACTCCCACCCACAGCCTACCCGGATTATGATACCACGCGCGATGCGGGCGGCGACTATAAAGGCGACTACTTCTTCAAAGGCTGGCGCTTAAAGCAAATCAGCGACACCATCTATAACGGTGACGCCGACGTCGACACCCCCGCCACAGCCACATGGATTTGGGCGCCCGAGGACGCGGTCCTCCAAGACCCGAGCCAAAGCGACCCGAACGTGAAAGCCTTCATCTTCGAGCCGGTCTTCGCCACGAACAAGGGGCAGGTCATCGTAGACGGCAACGGCACCGGCGCGATGTTTGACATTGCGAAAGCCGACACCACCGCCGATCTGCTGCCCGATACGCTGCTGAACTACGTTGCCCTCAACCGTGAGAACGAGAGCCAGAAAGCAACCCGCGCCGCGCAAGTCGCCGCCGCGCAGGCCGCCTATGCCGCAACCCAAGCCGCAATCATGGCGGATAAATTGGCCGGTTACACCGCCGCTAAGGAAGCGTTGGCACTCCAAGGCAACACGACCCCCAGCCAAGAAGATATTAATAACTACTGGGAAGCGATACTCGCAGAGAAGCAGGCCGCCATTATCGCCGCGCAAGGCACGCCGATTGGCACAAACGCCGCCAGCTACGGCAAGGAACTTCCCTACTTCGAAAGCAAGGAGGTCGCCGACCTCTCCGGGACCAAAGTCACGATTTCCAACGTTAAGCGCCCCGGCTACACCTTCGCCGGCTGGGCAGTCTACAGCGAATACGGCGACGGCTGGGTCTTAGTCCCCGAAGCCGCAGAGTTCGAGACCTTCGACGACCCCTTCGACGCGGACGATGAGCAGGTTTACGTCTACCAACCGAAGATGGGCGGCTTGCATAAGCTGGTCGCGCAGTGGATTCCGGTTCCGCAGGTCGTGCGGTACTATGACACTGAAGGCAAGTATGTGGAACAGACCTCCGAGGGCTATAATTTCAACGGCGGCACGCTCGTCAAACCCGACGACGCCAACTCGACCAAAGCCGCCATCGCCCAAGCCGCAGCGGACGGCACCCCGCTCGGCGGCGAGGCCTATGATGTCGTATGGAACTACGGCGACATCCAAAGCCTTGGTTTGCGTTCTGTGCCCGACGGACAAAAATTCATGGGCTGGATTGCCAACTACGACGGCTATGACTTGGTTGCGCCGCACACGGGCTACGATCCCACCGACTACTTCGACGAAAGCACCAACGCCCCGCGCTACCAGGCAGGGAACACCTACACAAGCAACTGGCAGTTCATTCCGGGCGAGACAGCCTTTGATAATCTCATCGACCAACTGAAAGCCAAGAGCCCGCCGGTGAAGAACACGAACACCGACCCGCCCATCCTCAGCTTCTACCCCGTCTTCGGTCCGGCGCAGATTGAAGTGCAGTACTTCCCGGTGGAGACCGGCGCGACATTTAAGACCACCGACCCGAACACCCTCAGCGACTATAATAAGATCGTCAACGAGACGCAATACACCATCAACGAGAACAACTACCCCTCCTATGATGATCTAGCCGGGAACCACTATGTCCTCGATTACTATGAGGTCTACTACACCACCGCCGACAACAACTGGAACTACAAAGCCGGCCAGTGGCAGCCCCTGCGCGAGTCTACAGCCATAGATGACAACGGCGCCCCCGCCGCCGCGCAGAAGTTCTACCCCGGCGACGTCCTCATGAAAACAGACAACAGCAACGGCAGCAAGGTTATCGGCGTGAGCATCAGCTACATCCTCAATGCACCGATTGCGCGCATTGCGATTGTCGCGAAGTACAAAGCCTACGTTGCGCCGGTAGACGGCTCATGGGTGCAGTTCCAAAACGGCATTGTCGTACAGAATGACGGCAGCGGGCAGTACACCTATGTAGATGACCTCGCAGCCTACATGAGCTCCAAGAGCGACAGCCGCGCTACTGAGGAGCATGATGACATCCTCACCAACGGCATCACATGGCTCCCGCTGACGGACAAAGCCATTGCCGACATCGGCGAAAAGCCCACGGTCCCGCTCGATGCCACCCCCGGCAGCACCGCCTACACGGCATATGAAGAAGACTTGGCAGCTTGGAACGCAGCCTACGCCGCCGCCATGAAGAACTCCTACTATGCCTTTGACGCGACCAAACCCATCACAGAGATTAACGGCACACCCGAACCCACCCTCGAGGGCTACCGCTTCGTGGGCTACCTGCTCAAAGAAGCCAAGTATGCCGGCACGACCACAGACAATACACCGATTACCTTCTCCGCGAAGGCTGCAGGCAAAGTCGTAGGCATCAGCCCGGACGGCGTGGCGTTCTATGACGTCCACAACAACCCGCTGGATCTGCGCGACTTCATCTCCTCCGCCGCCGATAAGAACGCCAATGTGACCAAAGATAAAGACACAGATGACTATGGCAAGGTCGACACCGATAGCACAACCACCTACCTCTTCTACTTAGAGGCCATGTGGGAACCACTGGTCAACGTCCGCCTGAAGTTCAACCCGAACGGCGGGAATCTCCTCCCTGGTATCTATTCCAGTCCCACACGCTTCACATTCGGTCCGAAAGACAGTGACGACCCGCTGGATTACAGCGACGCGGCGTTCCCCGGCATCGTCGGCCTGGATAGCAGCGACCAATACTCCAAGTACCTCTTCGACCCGACCTCCGTCGGCGATAGCCCGACCTATACCTACTCCGTCACCTACGGCGAGGAGCTCGGCTTCGACCCGGTCACCCTCTTCCAAGACCTCTACGATAGCCAAGCCCCGAGCGCAGCCTATGTCGTTGCCGACGGCTACTTCGCTTGGGCACCCGAGGACTGGGCACCGGAAAACGATCCCAACCGACACGCAGTCACCGCCGAAACCGTCTGGAACGGCGAAACCACCCTCTACCGCATCTGGAAGCCCGCCGAGGGTGTCTTCAAGGTGCAGATTGACTTCAACGGCGGCGCATTCAACGGCGTGGCAGGCAGCAGCATTCCGCTCACGACCCGCACCCGCCCGATTACGTTCAATGATAACTACAGCACGTGGAACAACATCTCCGATGCGACCGGACAAATCCCGCTGGACAGCGCACTCTCCCGCGCCGGCTACACCTTCAACGGCTGGTACAGCACCACCGATACCATTGAAAAGCTCAAAAATGCCGAGACCGGTTCTCCGGAACACCCGGCGGTCAAATTCACGCTGCCGTCTGATACAGTAGATCACGATAAAATCACCGAGCAAAAGTATATCCATCCCGGTAGTGTGTTGACCACCATCCTAGAAGCAGATTGGGTTCCCATTAAAAACGGCGCCGAAGTCCTCTTCAACCCGAACCCGCCGTACGGCGAAGGCTCCGCCGTCACCAACATGACACCCGATGGTCGTACAACGATTACAGACAGTGACACCGACTACGCTGCCGACTACGCCAAGGGCTTTATCTACAAGCAGACCTTCACCGCCGGCAACGACCCCTCAGATGCCAGCCCGAAATTCCCGGGATTAGGAACCCAAGCAGACCCTGTCGACTCTCCCGCAGGCGTCTACGGCTACAAGTTCGTGGGGTGGCACAAAAACAGCGTTTCCGGTACGCTTGTGGACACAGAAACCAAGCTCTCCCCCGAGAACCCGCTCTCCAACCGCATCTACCTCGTGGCCAAGTGGGAAGTCGACACAGAGCAGACGCTCAGAATCATCTTCCATACCAACGGCGGTTATTACACGTATAACGGTAGCAACGAGACAGAAAACATCACATCAGTGGGTGTCATAGCCGAACAAACGTTCCCGTCACTCAAAATCCCGCAGGTGAAGCGTGCAGGCTATGTGGACTACCCCGCCGACGCGGACGCCCTCCACAAGTCCGTCAATTACTGGTATGTCGGCAATGCTAGCGGACCGGATCCCTCCTCCGCGCCCTACACCTACACACCGAACACCGGCGACAACTCCTCTTTGGTGAACCCGGCCTACGCCAGCCTCGAAAAGGATGAGAACGACAATGATGTCATGACCATCCACCTCTGGAAGCTCTGGTCGCCTGAAATCACCAACCCGCCGACAGATCCGGGCACCCCCGATGATCCGTATGACCCCCCGGTAAACCCCCCGGTCAACACAGACGGCTACTACCTCTACTTGGACGACGGCGATGGCAACTTAGTTAAAGTCAACGGTGTATCCCGTTGGGACATCCCGCCATATGAAGGTGATACCGCCCTCACCTTCTTCAAAGCCGGGGCCCCTGACCTGCGCATTCTCGGCTCCGGGGAAGCTGCCTATAGTCCGCTCGTCACCTCGCCCACAGGCAAGTACTTCGCCGGCTGGTACTACGTCAGTACGTCAACGCTGCAGCTTCAAACCGGCGACACATTCACTGCCCTCAGCGACGCCAACACCGACCGCGTCACCAACACCACCCTCGTCAGTTCTTACGCGGACGGAGACCACAAGATTGTCATCCTCAAAGCGAAGTGGGAAAAGCTTGCCGACTTAAAAGGCACCTTGACCGTCCGCTACCACTTGCTCAACAATCTACCTAACACCACCCACCCCGACCAAACGCAAGTGGTCGCAGAATCCAACTTCAACGCCCTCACCAACTGGGCAATCGAACCCACGCGCGCCGGCTATGAATTCGTAGGCTGGTGCTTGGGCGACCCGGGTCCGGGTGCAGAGCCTGAGTTCACCCCCTACTGGAAAGATAACTCCGGCAACGCCGCCGATTCTGAAAGTGCTACTGTCAAGGAGTTTTCCAGTGACGGCAAGATCTACCCGACCCAACCCTGGGATTCCATCGTAGACCTCTACGCCATCTGGAAGGGTAAAGAGAACGGCATCACCATCACTCTCAAGGGCGGCACAACCACCCACACCCTCAACGCAGAGCAGGCAGGCTTACTGCAGTCCGGTCAGGACATGGAAGCAGACGGCAGCGCCGTCTACTACGCCACTGCCTCCACCCCCGCCAATCCGACCAACCTCAATGATGTATATTATGATGGTAAAGAGATAGACGGCGGCCTGCCCGTTCCCACCGCCGCAGGCTGGGTCTTTGAAGGCTGGATTGTCGGTGACGGCAAGGGAGAAATCACATTCATTGCAGCAAATCAAGTTGGTAATTACACCCTTGACTACCCGCTCCTGCCCGCCGGCAGTACCGACATCACCCTCACCGCCAAGTGGGTTGCCGACAGCAACGAGAATAACTGGGTACGCGTCTACTTCCACACCCAAGGCGGCTCCAAGCCCGAGGGCATCCCCGCGCAGTACGAACTGACGGAAGTGACCTCCCACGATAGCCAGGTTCCGGCTGGTTGGTTGGATGACGACTGCGATACCGGCGTCAGCAATGATTGCGTTTGGTACATCACAGTACAGGCCGGCACCATCCTCGGCTCCGCCTTCAGCCCCTACACCGGCCTCGACGGTTATGCCGCGAACCTCATGTGGTACTATGACGTAGACACAGATAACAACGGCAAAACCTCCCGCTCAGACCGCCAGCCAAAGACGCTGACAGACCTCACGTACGTCTGGGACTTCGCGAAGATGCCCATAGACACCCTCGCGAAAGACGCGCAGACGCTCCCGCCGGCGCTCCACCTCTACGCTTTCTGGGATTCCCTCAACTCCTCCAACAGCTTGGAAGTCCTTTGGGATCCCAACGGAGGCTACATCGGCGACGCCACCACCGGCGCCAGAGTCCACCAGTGGACCTCCCGCTCCGACGCAGACGGTTCGATAGCCACCAACGGCGATACCCTTACCACATACTATAATGCCAACAACAAGAAAGATAAACGCGGCAACGACCTGCCCTACGGACCTATCCGCGCCGGCTACGAGTTCAATTACTGGTATTACTGGAAAGACGGCGACCCCGAGAACAAAGTAATGGTTGGCGATGATACCGTCCTCGACCCGGTCATTGACGGCTCCAACCCCGGCAACTCCCTGAAGTTCTACGCCGACTGGAGTCCGGTCGAAGACGCGCTCGTCATCCAAGTCTGGCCCAACGGCGGTACCCGTGCCGGAGGCAATACCGGTGCGGAAGCGTTCTACAGTAATGCCGTCACGGCAGAAGATAAGCTGAGTAGTAGTCTGGATAGCGACTTCTTCAACGGCACCGCCTACAGCGAAACCGCTTTCATCAAATCCGGCGAAAAGTTCATCGGCTTCGAATTCTGGAACGGCAGTTCTTGGGAATCGGTAAATCCCGACTGGGCCATCCGTCCGAACATCGACGGCAAATACATCGTCAGCCCCTTCACCAACGCCGACATCAAGGACGATGCTCCCATTGCAATTGACAATACAGGCAAAACCTACTACATCGTCACCCTCCGCGCCAAATACGAACCCGCCGGTGTCCTTGTAGTCTACCACCCGCAGGGCGGCGCATTCACAGCCTCCTACCTCGTGGGCTCCTATGACCTCAGCCGCGACGACATCTCCGGTGAAGACGGTGCGATTCCCGCCAATAACGGCGACCCGGCATGGGCCGGCGTTGTGGGGCAGCCGTATCCGCACGTCCCGCTGCAAATCCGCCAAGGCTTGAACAGCTATGTCTTCGACATCTACCGTCCGGGCTACTCCCTCATCGGTTGGCGTACCGACAGCGAGCTTGGTACTCAGCTCGGAACCTATACCGTCTACCTTGAAACAGGCCCCTGGCGTCTGCGCGATGTCGACCTCACCTTGCGCGACGGCGTCCCATCGGTGGATTATGATGGGCAAGAACAAGCCATCGCCGAAGCCGAAGCCATCTGGCAAGCCCTCCCGGCAAACGACACGGATGCCCTCCGTCTCGTCCTCGACGACGGCTACGGCAACGCAGTCCCAGGTGGTCCGTGGGTCATCCCGCCGGAGACCGGATCCAACCACAACACCTTTGCCGAAGCCGGCGCCCCCGACCTTGCCATCCGCGGCTCAGGCGACACCGCCTACACAGTGCTCGTTACCAAAGAGGGCTACAAGTTCCTCGGCTGGTACTACGTCACCGAAGAGTTCCCCTCCGCCCTCGGCGAAAACGGCATCCCCTACGCCAACCGTGACGAAGGTGACAAGATTGGTGATTTGAATCTCTCCGAGCCGGTCGGCAACAGCAACCTTGTAGAGAACTACGCACACCTGCTCTCCAATGTCATCTACCTCAAGGCGAAATGGGAGCAGATTACCCCTGACACACAGCCTGTAGAAAACCCGAACACGCCGGATTCCCCCGATTTGACGCTCTATCTGAACGACGGCGCAGGCAACATCGTCAATACCACGGAGATTCAGTCCACCACTGACGGTCAGGACAACACGTTCTGGCAGGGCGGCGGTCCCGACCTCTCCATCCACGGCAGCGGCGATAGCGCCTACACCCCGTACGTAGACTCCAACGGCCGCGTCTTCCTCGGCTGGTACACCCAAGACGGCACCCTCGTCAGCAATGGCTCCTACGTGAACGAAATCAACGAGGCCGGTGAAAACAAACTGACCCTCTATGCCCACTGGGGCGAGCCTGAGACCACGCCGGTAGACCCCACCGACCCGAACGACGGCCCGGGCTATGAGATTCGCTACTATGTCAACTACGGCATGGCCGTTCCGGGTGCCACCGCCCACTATGACGCAAACGGCGAAGTGGACTACTACTACATCAAGGCACAGGCCGGCGACCCGCTGCGCGACGCCAACACCAGCCAAGGTTCCCACAAAGACCTTTTGACCGACTTCCCGACCGTACGCCCCGGATTTGTCTTCGAATGCTGGCGCTACGACAACGGCCAAGTGCCCGCCTATCTGGACAACACCCAGTACGTAGGCTCCTACCGCCCGACGGATAACTTCCTCGCCCTCTATGCCGTCTGGAACCTGGATGACTCCGTCAATAACATCATCATCCGCTACGATACCAACAACGGCGCACCGGCGACCATCCCCGACAGCTCCCCGCAGTACGCCGCCGACCCCTATCCGTTCCCGGCCGAACCCACCCGCGGCGGCTACAATTTCGCCGGTTGGTACTCATACCCGCCGACAGAAGACGCCGATGGCAACCCAATCGCCAACGGCACGCGCATTGAGCAGGGCGACCGTATCGATCCCACCCTCCATATGCGAGACGACGGCTACGAGGTCAACCCCGACGGCACCTTCAGCGACCCCAGCCCCGAAGACCACTACAACGGCGGCGATGGCTACTACACCGAGAATGACGGCGAAACGGTTGTGCTCGTCATGTGGGCGCACTGGACACCCATCATCAACGGCTTGCGCGTCATCTTCCACACCGACCCGTACCCGGTGCCGCACACCACCATCCACGACCACACCGAGATTAGCGTAACGGCCGGTCAGTCCTATGGCTACAACCGCGCCGTCGTCCCGAACGATGGGCAAAGCCCGGTGCCGTGGCCGCACGCCGAACTTGACGGCTACCAGTTCTTAGGCTGGATTCGCGACCCGAACGCCACCCACCCGGATGTCACCGACTACGCCACACCGAAGAACGCCAATCCGAAGCTCGATGCCGGCATCGCCCTCCAGAGCGACCCGAACTTCGTGGACGAAAGCACCATTGTCCGCCAGGTCGGCAACTCCAACGAGATTCACCTCTACCCGATTCTCGCTCCGTCCAACCTTGACGGCCCGCCCGACAGCGACGGTTCGCAGGCAGGCATCCGCATCGTCCTGCGTCTGCCCGACACCAACGAACCCGGAGCCTACCCGGCCGACCAGACGCGCTTCGTGGACCGCATCATCTATGTCCGCGCCGAGAGTCCGATTCTCTCCGAGCTTGCCGAAGAGGCAGTCAAAACCGTCAGCTACTACGCCTCTGATGCCGAGCCGGACATCATGCACCGCAACGGATACGAAACGCTGAATAAGTACTACTTATTCCTGCACGAAGCCGACGCCTACGTCCCGACGCGCACCGGCGATGTCACGGTCGAGACCTGTGCCTACCCGACCTACCACAAGGAATTCTGGGTCGGTGTACGTCCCGAGACGTGGACGCTCTACTTCGACCACAGCCAGGAAGGCGTAGCCGTTGCCCCCGACAGCCACCCGATTGTTGTCGACGGTCCGTTCGGCACGCTCTACCCCGCCTACCTCGCCGGCAACCGCTTCGTAGGTTGGTCCCTGAGCCCCGATGAAGAGATTTACGTCACACCGGAAGACCTCGCCCTCTATGAGTACGATCTCTCCACCGACGGCGAAGAAGACCACATCATCACCCTCTATCCGTTCTTCGAGGAAGTCGAGGACGAGCCGATCATCATCCCGGTTCCCGTCCCGGTGACCGTCCCGGTTGCCCTCCCGGTACCGATTCCGCTGGGTGTCGCCGTAGGCGAAGTCGTCCCGGTAGATACGGATGAGGACAGCGGCGAAGAACCCGGACCGGATACCGTACCCGACACCGGCGACCGCAGTCCCTACGCCTACTTCGCCCTCTTAGCCGCCAGTGCCCTCAGCTTCCCGCTTCTCCTCAAGCGCAAGCGCCGTGAGGAAGCGGAAGAAGAAGCCTAACAGAGGCAAGAGGCAAGCACTGAATCCACACCGCCCATCCTTTACGGATGGGCGGTTCCCTTTACAAGAGGCAAGAAGCAGGAATGCGAAGAAAAATCCCTTGCAAACCAAGTCTATATATGCTATAATTGAAGCGTAAAAAAAACAAAAACGGAGATGAAACAAATGTCCGCCATCTGCCCGAACCCCGCCTGCGGCTATCATCTGAAACTCACGGACTGGCGTGCCAACTGCCCCAAGTGCGGCGTAAACATCCTCTACTACAACATGGAGGAACGTCTCCAAGGCGACGCGGACAACGCCGAGGTCGAGCACGCCCGCTTCCAAAAGCACTTTGACAGACTCAAGGCCGCTCTGGTAGGCAGCAAGCTCCTCATCACCCGCTTGGTATTGCTCTTCCTGCCGATAGGAGCGCTCTTCCTTCCGCTGGCAAAAGTGACAGCAAACCTGCCGTTCTTCACACGGGAAAACGCCGATGTGAGCATCTTAGGTGTCGTGAATCTCTTTTCAAGTTTTGACTTCGGTTCGTGGCTGGAGAACATCGGCGGCGGCATTCTTCAAAAGCCAAGTCTCGCGCTGCTCCTCTGTTTATGCGGACTTATACTGGTAGCCGTTGGCATTATAGGTGCTATAGTCATCGTATTCTTCACGGCAAGCCTAAAGCTCCAGAAGCAGCTGCCGATCTTTCCCGCGATAGGCATCGGCGGTGTCCTGCTCTGGCTCCTTGGCATCCTATTCTTTAATAAGGAAGTTTCCCGCCTCTTCGTCGGCAACGTGACCGCGCATCTCGGCATCGGCTTGGCACTCTTGGCAGTCAGCCTCGCCGCCATAGCCATCGTCAACTACCTCATCACAAAACGCGGCGGCGTAGAAGTCAAGTACAAAGAATGTGAGATTGCCGGCCGTCCCGCAGACGAAGTTTTGGCGGTCATGGAGGCTGAGAATCTTACCGTCAAGCAGTACCGCGAGAAGTACCCCGTCCAAGAGGCATGATGCAAATCTTGCTTCTTGCCTCTTGTTTTTTGCATCTCGAATAAGAGGAAATCCGCCCCCGGTCACGACACATTTGCGGACAAGCGTATCATGCGCACAGGTCATAAGATAGCATGGATTTGACAAATCTCCCAAAATATGCTATAATATGACAAAAAGTGACTTTCAGAACGGAGATGCACGATTGGATAACCTACACACCTTCCCCGCGCCGGCAAGTGCGGCGCCTGACCCCATCGTCCCCGGACCGGGGATGCCCCAACTCAAACACTATCCCCCCAACGTCATAGACGCCGCCTTCGGCCGCATCCAGCAAAACGCCGATGCCTGTATGTTCGGCTTGCACCGCGGTGCCGACCGCAACCGCGTTGCCACCAACTACATGGGCGTCAAAACCACCTATGACCAGCTTGACGGACAAGTGGAGCAAGTCTTCCGCGCCATGTATGCCTACGGCGTACGCCCGGGGGACTGTGTCACGATTGCCTTGCCGAACACCCCCGAAACCCTGATGTATATCTACGGCACCTGGCGCTTGGGAGCCATCGCCAACCCTGTGGACCCGCGCACAAACGGCAAGGGCATCGCCGACCGCGTCAGGAACACCAACTCCAAGCTCCTCGTGGTCATCCTCGACCTCTGCGACCCCAAGATAGACGAAATCATGGATGAACTGCCGCCCATTCCCGTCGTCGTAGTCAGTCCCGCTGATTCTTTCAAACCGAGCGCCGGACTCATCCCCCTTGCCGGCGGTCTGCTCTACAAAAAGAAGAAGAAGGTCTTTGCCGCCAACCGGCCCTCCCTTTTCGGCTCCATTCAGAGGGAAGGAAAGTATTACCGCCTCTATGCCCCGGACGGTCAAGTGCGTTCCGCCCCTACCGCCATTGGGAGCAAACCTCTCCCCTTGCGCGGCAGCGACAAGGCGTTCTATATCTGGCACACCGATTTCTGCCAACTCGAGCAGGCACAGGTAGATGTGCGCTGTGTCTACTATAATGATATGCCCGCCGCTATTCTCTACACCAGCGGCACATCCTCCGATGGCGTTATCAAAGGCGCTGTCCACAGCCACGCATCCTTGAATGCCGGTCCCGGCAACTTCCAGTACTGCGTCCGCGAGGAGGACTACGGTCCCGGCAAGACTTTCGCAGGTTTCGCCCCGTTCTTCTCCGCCTATGGAATGTTCTGCGGGATGCACGCATCCCTTTGCGGCGGCTTGGAGGTTCTGCTCATTCCTGTCTTTGACACCAACAAGTTCACCGAGCTGATACTCAAATATAAGCCCAACATCTTCTTGGCTGTCCCAGGCTTCATTGAGCAATTCACCCGCTACCCGAAGCTCAAGGGCAAATCCAAGAAGCTTTCATTTATCAACATCCCCATCTCCGGCGGCGACAAGATGAGCGGTGCCTCCATGCGCGCCGTCAACCGTACCCTGCGCGATAACGGCTTTGACGGCGGACTCCGCATTGGCTACGGCTCCACGGAGCTCGGCGGCTCCATCTGTGTTATGCCGCACTATGACCCGGAAACAACCGACTTCAACTGGGAGGAAGACGGCAATGTCGGCTACCTACTCCCCGGCTGCAAGGCCATAGTCATTGACCCGGAAACAGACGAAATCCTCCCCTACGGAGAGGAGGGCGAAATTCTACTGCACTCCAAGAGCATGATGCTCTACTACCACGGCAACGAGGCTGCCACCGACGAAATCACTTGGTACGATAAGGACGGCGTGAAGTACTACCGTATGGGCGACAAAGGCCGCCTCGACGAGAACGGCACCGTCTACTTCGTGGACAGATACAAGCGTTCCATCATGCGCCCGGATGGCCACACCGTCCATCCCTCCCCCATAGAAAACGTCATCATGAACCACGAAGCCGTGCAGGCCTGCGCCGTGGTCGGCTTGCGCTGGGAAGGACACAGCGGTGCCATCCCGACAGCGTTCATCATCCTCAAGGAGAACTACCGCACCGGCGACATTACCGCGCAGCTCAAGGACATCGACCGCTTCTGCAAGCGTCTTCTCCCCGAGCGCGACAAAGCCATCGCCTATAAGGCCGTAGACGAACTTCCGTTCACCCTCATGGGCAAGATTCATTTCCGTGAATTGGAAAAGGTTCTCTTTGCCGCGTCCGAGTATGTTATCACCGATGGTCAGTTCTTCCCCAAAAGCGCGTGATTGCCCCTACGGGGCACCTCCAAAAAATCACACAAACCTTAGGATATTCCCCCCAAAACCGGCAAAAACTGTATATACCGTGAGGAAAAGCGCAAGAGTATACGACACAAGAGTATTCCCGGCGGACTGTAACCATTCGATACAGTTATGACGAATAGGTTGACAAAAGACAGAAATTATGTTATAATGATTGCAAGAGCATAGGAGTGAAGAAGCGAAGGGTATGACCGACAAGAGGACAGGCACAGACGTATAAAGCGCGCCCTGCAAGGCGCGTTTAGCAAACAAAAGTGCCGCCTGCCTCGGCCGTACCGTTCATTTGTGTTCACTCTGCATTCTATTCGTGAGGTGTTATCCCCCATGCGTTTAAAGAAAGTATTGTGTGTCCTGTTGGCTGTGCTGTCATTGACGGCCGTTCTTCCGTTGTGTGTTTCGGCGGATACGAATCTCAAAGAGGCGGATGTAAGCAAGTATCCGATTATCCATTTTACCGGGAATATGCACGCGCTCTTTATAAACGAGGGCAAGACGATTTTCAATCCCGCCTCCATGGGTACGGAGATGACGAAGCGCGAAGCGGATTTGAATGCCGCCATATCCGCCTTGGATTTGAATAAGGCGCTGGATATAGCCATCGAGATTTTCTGGGCGGTGCTGGGACCCGTGCAGATGAACGAGGACGGCGACTCCATCAACAAGAATATCACCTGCAAACACGGCACAGTTGCCAATGGTGTTAAGTGGATCGGCCGTTACTTCTTCAACTTTGACTGGCGCTTAGACCCCGTGGAGAACGCCGACATCCTCGCCAAATACGTGGACGAGATATGCAAGAAAGAGGGCAAGGACAAGGTCAATATGTACGCCGTGAGCGGTTCCGGCTCCATTCTGCTGGCCTACCTTGCGAAGTACGGCACCTCCAAGGTCGCCTCTGTCGTAGAGAACATCACCATGCAAAACGGCACAAGCTTCTTCGGTGCCCTCGCCACCCGAGACATGACCCTCAATACGGAGGTTCTCGGCCACGCCAAGGAAGTCAACGGCAAAAGCATGGCGGATTACTCCGACCTGCTGCAAGGTTTATACAACACCGGCCTACTGGACATCCTGGAGCGCATAGCCAAGATTATGTCCCCGGTCGCCGTCAACAAACTCTATGAGGAGGCCATCATCCCGCTCATCTTCCAGATGCCGGCCTTCTGGAGTTACGTTCCCATCAAGGACTATGAGTTGGCGAAGGCAAAGCTCGGCTTCTCCAAGACCAACAAGTACGCCAAGCTCGTAGCGAAGATGGATCACTACTTCTATGACATCGTTGCCAAGCAGAACCAGATTCTCGACGACGTGTATTCCAAGATGAAGTTCGCCGTCCGTGCCGGCTACGGCCGCTACAACTACCCCATCGGACACAACGCCTTTGTCACGACCGATACCACCGTTGACACCAAGTATGCGACCTTCGGCGCGACCTGCGCCCTGCCGGAGCATCCGTTCTCCCCGCTGCACATCCAGTTGGATCTCTCCTGCGGACACAACCACGTTTCCCCCGACCACATGGTAGACGCCTCCACCTGCCGCTATAAAGAAGTCACTTGGATTGCTCTGAACCAACGCCACCAGAGTGAGTACAGCTACTCCGGCTGGTACGAGTGGTGGCTGCAGGCCAAGAACCCGACCGTCAACTCCAACCCGGTCTTCCCGCAATTCTCCGTCTGGGTGGCTGCCAACAAGCAGCGTACCGGTTGGGATACTTTTGTCACGCAAGACGAGAGCTATGCCCCGAACTACTTCGTCGAGTTCTTTGAGGGTGTGTGGGGGTTGCTCCTCGGCGTATGGCGCTACGTTTGGAAGCTCCCGACCATCTGGCTGGATTTGATATTCTGAACACCAGCGGTTTTACGACCGACGTAAAGGCTGCAAAAGGCGGGGCGGCAACCCCGCCTTTGCCCGCGAAAGCAAGGAGATGTTTCTATGATTAACAGCGTAGTGAATACCATCATTGCCATCGGACTGGCGTTTATGACGGCATTCTCCGCCCCCGCTGCGCAAGTGGCAAAGGACGGTAAGGGGAGTGTCTGGCAGTTTGAAAAGATCATATCGGAGTTCAAGAGCGACCTCGGCTGGCGCACATGGGGTGCACAGCCCAAGGGCAACTTCAAAGTGGAGATGGATTCCACCCTCTCCGCTGCCTTTGCTGAGCTGAAGAAGAACAGCGGCGGCTTTGACCTGATGAAGCTGCTCGCTGAGATACCGGATCCATTCTACTCCTATCGCTGGCTCTACAATGCCAATCCTGCAAAGTACAATGCCGAGCGCGACAAGAAGATGGCCGAGGCCGACCGGATGCAAGCCGCCGGAAAGCCTGCCTTGGACTATATCAAGGTGCGCTTGGAGGGGGTCGCGTCCGCGATGCCGACCGGCTGCCGCTTCTATGTCAAAGGATCTGACATCTTCATGGAGTTCTCCTACGCCGACGGCAGCAAGAAAGGCTTTGACAGCGGCGTGAACTACAATGCCTCCACCGGCCTCATCAGCCAAGATAAGGTGGGAATTGCTGCCTCGGGCTTCGAGGTCAATATCAAGAAAGGCTTCGTCTACTCCTCCCAGAATCCGCAACTCCAGCGATCCCTCAAGTACCACTGGATTTACGATGCCGTCGCCCTCCACGCTTTCAACTGGACGGATGTGGACACCGTCCGCCTCCAGTTTGATTACAAAGGCAAGGACTGGATGCTCCAGCTCTGGAAAGGCCGCTACTTCATCTCCACCGGCGGCGAGGTCGGGTTGTACAACAAGAATAAAGGTCTCTCCGGCTGGTATGACTGCGCGGTAGAAGCCGACCGCATCCCCATGAGCTTCAAGCTCGTTGCCAATGACGGCACGGTTCTCATTGACCGTGAGTTCCAGAACCACTGGTGGCTCACAGGTTTTGCCATGCGTACAAAGACCTATACCCCCAAGGCGACCACGCTCTACTCCACCGTCCAACCCAAGGACGAGGAAATGAAAGCCGGTCTGCTCAAAGCCCTCGACAGCCAGAAGTCCACCGGCATCACCTACACCTTGTCAGCCGACGGCAAGAAGATTAACATTAAGTGGTAGGATAATTCTTGTTTCTTGGTCAGGTTTTGCCTAATGGTATTATAAAAGGATTCCTTAATTCCTCCACACACCCGGGGGTCAGCCCCCGGACCCCCGCCCCGGGGTGCGTCCCGCGGCGCCCCCGGCCCCCCCGCGGCCGGGGAGCACCCCGGATCCCCATGGAGACTTGCCCGCTTGGATGGAAAATTCGCCCTATGTTCTGTAGGGCGAATTTTCCATATGCGCTGCTGGGGTGCCTTGGCTTAAGCTGGGGGCACGGTTTCGGTGTTCTATATGAGGTAGGATATGGATTCTTGGTTCTTGTCACATGCCTCTTGCTTCACGCCCCTTGCTCATAAGCAGCTACGTTCAGCGCATACACATGGTCGGCGAAGAGTTCCGCCCGCGGGCGGTAGATACTCGCGGCACTCTCAAAGAGGATGCATACGCTGTCCTTGTATAGAGCCAAGCCCTCGCTCATCGGCGGAAGCGTCAGGCGCTCTGCGCTGTTCTCTCCTAAGACCCACAGTGGCCGAACCGTGCCGAGGACATCCGCCTGATAGTCAGGCTCCGATTGGAGAATCGCAGCCAGCGGCGGGTACACCAACAACTCGGAGGGGAGCGCCGCCGCCTTGGAACAGGAAAACAGCAACCGACCGTCCGCAGCCTGCCCGATACCCTGCACATGGCGCGGCAGACTCAGCAGGTACGCCGGTACCGGCTGGTCGCCGCTACGCTTGACACCTTTCACCCCCATGAATCCGGAGGCTTGCAGTTTGTATCCCGCCGCCCATGCACGGTTTCCGCTCTCCTTGTCGCGGTGCGCGGCATCCAGATGTATGAGCGGCGAGTTGGCATAGTATTCCCCGACCCAAAGCACCCCGGCTTCAATGTATATATTGGAAGCAGCCGTCACGGACTTGAAGTAGCCGTCAAACTGCACGCTGTCCCCGTCGGCGGCAGAACGGATTGTATCCGCCGACAGATGGTATACCTTTGCCTCCGAGGCGACGTAGATGTCCCCGCCGCCCGATACTACGCCGCCGGCATGACCCTTGAATACAAAACCCGCTGTATCCCGCAAGGAGAGTGTTTTCGTGCGCACCCCCGTGTCTGCGTCGACAGACACCAAAACAGAGGCACTCTCCCGGTCGGAGGCATACATGGTCAGCAGGAAGGCGTTGAGCTTCGAACAGTAGCACAGCCCCTGCGGCACAAAGCCCCGTCCCAGCTCCGGGATGGCGAAAGCCGGAAAGGAAGCCTCCACGAAGCCCTTGTACTTCCCCTCCTTGAGAAAGACAGAAAACACGGACGGGAAGGCTTCCCGCCCCATCGCTTTGTAGTCGTAGTAGTTCATTCGCATGGCAGCAACGGCATCCCGCTGCGCGATGGTGCGGCAACCGAGTGTGACACCGACAAACACAACAAAGGCCATACAGAACGCTTCTATCCGCCGAGACAAAGCAATCCCCCCAAAACGCACATACTCCCTAACAGTTTGTGCAGGTTTGGGGGGAGAATTCATAAATACGGAATTACTCTACGAGCGCTTTGGTCTCCCGGGCGATGAGCAGTTCCTCATTGGTCGGGATGACAAACGCACGGACTTTGGAACCGGGCTTGGTCAGTTCGCCCTCCGCGCCGCGGATGAGGAGTTCATTCTGCACCGGGTCAAAGTCCAGACCGAGGTAGGCGAGGTTCTCGCAGACTTCGGCGCGCAGGTCGCGGGTGTTCTCCCCGATGCCGCCGGTGAAAACAATGGCATCCACGCCGTTCATGGCGGCGGCATAGGCACCCACCCATTTGCGCACTTGGTAGCGCTGAATCTTGCGGGCGAGGGCGGCGCGCTCGTTGCCCTCATTCTCCGCAGCTTGCAGGTCGCGGTCATCGGAGGATACGCCGGACAGTCCCAAGGCGCCGGACTTCTTGTTGAGTATCTCGGACGCTTCGTCTGGGGTCCATCCCTCCTTCTTCATGAGATACAGGACGGCGGAGGGATCCACAGCACCGCAGCGTGTGCCCATGATGAAGCCGTCCAGCGGCGTGAGGCCCATGGTGGTATCCACGACCACACCGTTCTTGACGGCGGCGATGGAGGAGCCGTTGCCCAGGTGGCAGGTGACGACCTTGAGTTCGGACAGCGGCTTGCCGTATACCTCGGCCAGACGGTGGCTGACATACTTGTGGCTTGTGCCGTGGAAGCCGTAGCGGCGCACAGCATACTTCTCATAGTACTCATAGGCTACCGGGAAGATGTAGGCCTCCGGGGGCATGGTCGCATGGAATGCCGTATCGAACACCACAACCTGCGGCAGGTCTTCCCCGAAAGCCTGTGTGCAGGCGCGGATACCTTGCACATGACCCGGGTTGTGGAGGGGAGCCAAGTCATAGATGCGCTCAATCTCAGCGACCACTTCGTCCGTCACGCGCATAGGCACAACCAGTTTCGCGCCGCCCTGCACGACACGGTGCCCGACGGCATGGATTTCATCCAAGCTGTCCAGCACTTTTGTGGCGCCAGATGTGAGGGCATCCTTCACGATGGCAAAAGCTGCCGTGTGGTTGGGCATAGGGGCTTCGATCTTGACTTTCTCGCCGGCGCCGTGTTTGCACTCGAGAAAGCTGCCGTCTATGCCGATGCGTTCACAGCCGCCTTTGGCCCTGACCTGTTCGGTCTCCATGTTGATGAGTTGGTACTTCAGGGATGAGCTGCCTGCATTGATTACCAGTATGTTCATTGCGCCGTATGTCCTCCGTTTCGTTTCGGGGTGCCTAAGTCTGCACCCTACAGCCATCCATTATAGCACATTCCGGCGCGGATTGCAAGGGTGAATTCAGGTATTGTCAGAATCTTGCCACTTGCCTCTTGTTTCTTGTCTTGACAAACCAGTATCGTTGTGGTAGAATAGAATTGTAAACAGAATAAGAACATGAACATAGGAGCGGTTGCCAAATGGATATTGCTTTAACCTACTTCTGCAATGCCGGCAAGTCTATTCTGGACGGTCTGCAAATTTTCACCAACTGGGTGTTGGTGGTGCTGTTCGGATTATACCCAATGGGGAAGTTCTACCCCGGTATCACACAGAGCCGTTTGGAGAAAGAGTTCACCCTCACTTGGGCGGATGAGTTCGAGTATGGCGACGACTGGCAGTACGATGACTGGGACGGTCCGTTTTATAACAGTTGGCACGGCCACTGGCAGAATGGCTCCGGGGAGTATTTCTACTCTCCAAATAACAAGCATCAGACACTTTCCATGAAGGACGGCGCACTGCATATCGGCTTTGAGTATGCCCCGGAAGGCATGGGCGGCTCGGATTATGTAGGCTGGTATACCGACACCATTGATTTGCGCCGGACCTACAAACAGTGCTACGGCTACTTTGAGATCCGTGCGATTCTGCCGCGGGTGTTCGGCGGCTGGGGGGCGTTCTGGCTCTATGATACGCATGTGTCGGGCACCTACCCGCCCGCAGGTGTGGTCGGTGCCTCGGACGGCGCGGAGATAGACATCTTTGAGGCCCCCTACTCCTATGCCTACTGGTATAAGAAAGCGGACAACGGCACCTACCTTGCGCACCCCTTCAGCTATTGGCAGAACACCGTCAACCATACCGTGCATTACGACGGCTACCGGGACTACCACAAGGCCTACGGGGAGCAGGTCTTCGGCGGCTGGGATTTATATAATTCTTACCACACCTATGGCTTGGAGTGGAACCCGAACGAGTATATCTTCTACATAGACGGCAAAGAGACCAGCCGCATGACCGACCCTGAGCTGATTTGCCATATCCCGCTTTGGCCGATTCTGTGCATTGCTACGGGCAGTTGGGCGGGGGATGAAGCCAATAACCCCACCGACCCCGATGACCCGAACTACCCGACCGACTATATCATAGACTACCTCCGCATCTACCAGTACAAGGAGATTCCGGAGCAGACGAATTTTGAATAGGCATTGGCAGGGGGTCTGGGGGCAGGGTTCGACGCTAACATCGACGCAAAGCTTCGTATTTCAACTGTATTTAAGCGATTCTCTTTCGGTTTCGCTCTGTGATTTCTCGTGGCAGCGCGGAGGTTAGTTCAGTTGAGTCCAGTTGAGTTGAGCTCAGTTAAGCTCAGTTAAGCTTAACTTAACTGAGCTCAGCTTGTCACAACTCGCACGGTTTCACAATACAAATATAGCTGTGGTCAAATGGTATCCTGCTAAATCGAAAAAATGTAACAATACAGTTACACTGCAGGAAGAATGCTGTAGCTTTATGAGAGGATACAATCAGCGTACCTTTTAGGTTTCTCATCTTGCCAGAGCCATTTCAATAACCCTCGGACATCAGAGGATGCCGGCGCAGGGAGCTTTTTTTGCCCGAAGAAGCTTCCTCCAACTCCACTCTCTGTATTTGCTTAATCTCACTTCCAATTCATTATAACTCGTTAAACTGTTAAAGTCATGCCTTAAAAGCTTTTGCAATTGCTTTGATACATATTGCGAACTTGGTTGGGTTGTGCTGAGCTGAGTTGAGCTGAGTTTAGTTTAACTCAGCTCAACTAACTTCCTTCCAAAGAAAAGGATGTAACCATAAGGTTACATCCCGGGAACTTAGTTTAGTTTAGCTTTGTTTAGCTTAGCTTAGTTTAACTTAGCTTAGTTCAACTCAACTTAACTTAACTCACTCAAACGACTTCACCGCATTATCATAGAGGAAAGCGCGGACGCGTTCAGCCACGAGGTAACGGATGACGAAACCGCGGCCGCCGTTTTGGTCGAGGATTTCCTCATCGGAGAGGGAAGCCATATCGGAATTGTTCTGACGGACATTGTTAATGGCATCGGCGATATAGGTGCCGTCCACGCTGAGGTTTTCTTTCTCGGCGACGGCAAAGGCAAAGAGGTCGCGCTTGATATTCTCTTCATCGTACTCCAGCTTGTAGTCCTCATAGGTGCCGGAGTAGCCGTTCTGGGAGAGGTAGTCATCGGGGGAGGAGTAGGAACCTGCAATCTGGGAGGAGAGCATATCCTCATAGTACTTACGCTCGCGGTCCGGGATTTGGAGGATTTCGGCATTGGCGTAGGCAGCCTCAAAGGCGGCGTAGGCGTTTTCCTGCTGGATTTGGTTGACCAAGTCGGTGCGGACGTAGTCCATGAGTTCTTTCACGGTAGTCAGTTGACCGCTCGTGAGGTTCGCAACGGCGGAATCGGTGATGACTTCCGATCCGATTTTATGAACGGTACATTTGAAGACGGCGGGCTTCCCTGCGAGTTCCTCGCTGTATTCATCGGGGAACGTGACCTTGACATCAATCTCTTTGCCGATGGTAGCCCCAATGAGTTCATCCTCAAAGCCGGGGATGAAGTTCCCGCTCCCGATGGTGAGAACGTAATTGGTGGCCTTCATCCCCTCCAATGTTTCTGCGGAAACGCCGTCAGCCGAGCCCTCAAAATCGAATTCAATGGTATCGCCGGCCTCGACTTTGGTTTTGCCGGGAGTCTGCTTCACGCCGAGGGAGATACCGCTTTCCGAGAAGTAGCCCTGCGCTGTGGTATTCACTTCGGCATCAGTAACTTCTTCTTTGGCGAGCGTGACGGGGATGCCTTTGTATTCACCGAGCTTGACATACTCGTCGAGCTCATAGCTTTGAAACGGAGCATCCTCCCGCCAGCCGGTGAGGATGTCCTGCGGGTAGGCAAGGAGGGCTTTGAGCTTAGCGGAACCGAAGCCGGTATACCGTGCCAAGAGATACCCGCCGCCCAGAAGAACGACGGCACCCAACACGATGAGAACAATTTTCACAACAGTGTTGGTTTCTTTCTTCGCGGGCGGGGCGTTCTTCCCTTTTTGAGCCGGGACAGATTTGTGCTGCGTGGAGGCACCGCGCTGCGGTGCGCCTTTTTCTGGAGCAGACTTGCCTTTGGTGGGTTCGGGAGCATTTTTTTCAGCCACAATAATCCTCTTTTCGTGCAGAGAGCTACAAAACGATAACCCTTGCATCATATTCTGTAACCATTATAACACAGTTTCAGAGGGAATGCAAGGATTATTTTGTGAAAAGTGCTTCGAAGCACTCTAAGAAACAAGATTCTTATACATCTGCGCATAAGCGGCGGCGGAGGTGGTCCAGCCGTGGTTTTCTTCCATGCCGCGTTTTTGCTGGGCGGCATAGCCTGCTTTATCCCCCCAAAGCGACATGGCACGCTCCAAAGCACGGTACAGTTCATAGCCGGAGGGGTCAAAGAAAGTGATGCCGTTGGTATCCGATATGGTGTCTTTCAGACCGCCTGTTTCCCGGACAATCGGTACGGCCCCGTAGCGCAGGGCATACATCTGCCCTAAGCCGCAAGGTTCAAAGAGCGAGGGCATCAGGAAGAAGTCGGAGCCTGCATACACCTTGTGCGCCAAGACCGGGTTATAGGCAAATTCTATCCCCACCCGCCCGGGGAATCGCCGCGACAGGCAGGAGAAGTACCGTTCATATTCTGCATCGCCGCTGCCCAGCATGACCAGCTGCGCCCGGTAGTTATTCAGGAAGCCCTCCATGCAGTCCATGAGCATTTGCAGTCCCTTTTGAGCGGAGAGGCGTGTTACCATGCCGATGACGGGCGCAGCCGCATCTGCTTCCAAGCCGAAGAGTGTCTGCAACTGCGCCTTGCATTCTGCTTTCCCGGCGGTATTTTCCGCCGAATAGGCGCTTGCCAGTTCCGGGTCATCGGCGGGATTGTACAAGGCGTTATCTATGCCGTTAAGGATGCCGCGCAGCTTCCCCTCATAGCGACGCAGGACACCGTCCAGGCCCTCCCCGCCGCCGGGGGTCAGAATTTCCTTGGCGTAGTTGGGACTGACGGCGTTGACGGCATCTGCACAAGTGATGCCGCCGCGCAGGAGGTTCAGTGCCTCGCGGTGCTTCATACAGCCGAGATAGCCCTCGTCCAGCCCGAACACATCCCCTAAGATATACGGGTCATACACCCCTTGGAAAAGCAGGTTGTGTAGCGTCAGTACCGTGCGGATTCCCATATGCTGCGGATAGAACGAACGGTACACGGGCACAAGCGCAGTATGCCAATCATTACAATGAATCAGTTCCGGCGTCCAGTCCCCCAGCAGTTCCAGCGCCTCCCATATTCCCCGGGAAAAACACGCAAAGCGCTCCGCATCGTCATAGTGTCCGTAGATGCTCCCCGGGCGGCTGAAGTAATAAGCATTCGACAGGAAGTAGTAGATAACACTTCCGCGCTTGTATTCCCAGAGAATGCACTCCTGCCGGCGCCAACCGACCGCTACCGTAAGCGTGCCTATCTGCTTGAACTTGCGTGTGTATTCCTCCTTGACAGAGGAATAAAACGGCAGGAATACGCGGCAATCTACCGCCCCGCCGGGAAGGGCGTTCAATGCGTCGGGCAGTGCGCCCGCTACCTCCGCCAAACCGCCGGAACCAAAGAATGGTGCGCATTCCGAAGCGCAATACAAAACTCTCATGCCTCTGCCTCGCTGTCTGCCTTTTTGAATAGATATACGTTCAGTTGCTTTTTACGGTAGAGTGTCTCTCCGTTTGAGAACATCTGTGTCAGATGCTTCAGAGTGCTCTGCGCTCCGTGCTTGTCCAAGAGTACAATCCCAAATTTGCCGCCGGGGTTTAAGTGCTCGTAGGCACCTTCGTATAGGGCTTCCAGTACATCTTTGCCGGCATGGATCGGCGGGTTCAAGAGGATGGTGTCGTAGCGGTCGGGAAGGTTGGTGAAGGCGTGGGATTGAATTGAATTTAATTCAATTGAATTCAATTCCCCATTCCTCCTGCACATCTCCACCGCCCGCGGATTGACATCCGAAGCCGTGACTTGCACGCCGTAGGTTTTCGCCAAGACAATCCCGACAACACCCCAGCCGCAGCCTAAATCCAACAAGCTGCTGCCGGGTTTCAGTGGCGGGAGGGCATGGAGCAGCACATTGGTATGCTCATCCACGCCATCGGGGCTGAAGACGCCGCTGTTGGTTTCAAAGAGGAAGCGGTGGGGACCGAAGTAGTAATCAAAGCGGCGGGGCTTGTCCGGCAAGCCGGGAGTATACTCATGGTATTGCGGCATGGGCATCTCCTTTTCCGGCGAACAGAGAATAGGGAATAGAAAATAGCGAACAGAGGACAATGCAGTAGCATTCAGGTTGGCGCGGCGAGGAGGACGGCATCTGTCTGCGCTTGGTACCATTCATCGGGGTGGGTCTTTACAACGTATGCGTGCCGTCCGTTGGGGTCGGAGGTGAAGAAGTTTTCGCCGGTTACCGGGTCATTGGAGGCATATCCGCGAACCGTTTCATAGCCTGCCGCCGCTTCATCGCCGATGCAGGCGAGAAGCGCCGTCAACGGATCCCAAGCACTCCGGCCGGTGGGGCTTCCGTGGTCATTCAGAGCCCTCTTGACAGCATCCTCCTCCGGCAGGAGCCCGCCGCAGATGACCGTTTCGCCGACCTCAAAACCGAGGAAAGTAATGGGGGAGGGCCAACGCTTACAGATTTTCGCGAACGCCTCCCGGGTTTGTTTTGTATTGGAGGTATTGTACTCTAAACCTTTAGGCCACGTACCGCCCATACACCAGAGCTTCCGGCACTTCATCCGTAATAAGTCTGCCCCGTTTAGGGGAGAGTATTCATCGGGTTGCGTGTCTAATAGCTCCCCTAACACTTGCAGGAAGCCGACTTCGACCATATCCACCGGCGCGGGCGCCGCGGCGAGTGCCTGCCGATAGATACGCACGGCCGCCGGCACCTGGGTATTCGTCCGCCAAGCGCCGGGGAGCGCCGCCAAACGCGGCTGGTACATTTCCCGTCCGGTGCAGGCTTCGGAATTCAGGTCTATCCCTATGGGCAGGTTAGGCAAGCCCTCGTGCGTAAAAAACGCATCCACAGACGGCACGGAATGCGGCATTACGGCATTGACGGCAACGCCCATGAGGGTAATCTGTCCGCTGTTGTGGAAGCGGGAGAGTATCCGACCGGCCATCACATCGTCAACGTCCGTATACCAGTCGGTGCCGAAGGTAAAGTATCGCATCCTCTGTTCTCCTTTGCGGCAGGGAGGGGTGCGCCGGGCGCGTCCCTCCCAAAGCAAGTTCAGAATAACTCCTTGAACCGCTTGGTATAATACAGTACATTCTCCCACTTGGCATCGGGGGCGATGCGGTGGTCGGGGCAGGGGATATAGCCGCCGAGGGCTACGAGTGTTTGCAAGCGTTCGAGTTCCCTGTCTATGGCGGCGAAGTCTTCCGCGAAGACTTTTTTGTTCATGCCGCCCACGCCGCGCAGTTCCTTGCCGTACTTCTTGCGCCAAGGGGCGATGCTCGCGTCCCAGACGCCGACTTCAATCGGGAACATGGTATTGACGCCGTTGGATACCCATGTCGGGATTAGGGCATCAATGCAACCGTCGCAGTCCAAGGAGCAGATGTCAATCCCCACGCCGCGCAGGGAATCGGTAATCCGTTTGTAGTAAGGACCTACCAATTCATCAAAGACCGACGGAATCACCAAGGGACCGGAGCGGAAGCAGATGTCCTCCCAGAAGTGCCCGAAGTCGAACATCCCCGGGACAATGTATTTGCAGGCCTCTTCCGTACACTTGACATGCAGTTCGCCGAATGTACGTATGATTTCTTCGTACAAATCTTCATCGTCGGCTTGGATATAGGAAAGCCCCACCACGCCGGCGATGTCGCGGATGGTGCCATAGAGGCCGCCGATGTAAAAGCCATAGGGATGGTCGGGGGAAAGCTGTCCGGCTTCAAAGCGCGCCTTGTGCTCCAACAAGCCCTTGACAGGGACGCGGCTCTCCTTGTACTGTACGCGGGGGAGGTAGTGCTCCTCCCAAGAGGCGCGGTCGGTCAGCAGGTGTGCAATCTCCGCAGGGATGCTCGTAGCACCGGGGCGCTCCAAAAGCGTGACGCCTTGCCCATTGCGGACATGGCGCGAACCGTCCGGGAACTCGGCGACCACCCTGGTTTCAAAGCCGGGATTTAGCCCGGCACCCAGACTGTAGTTGGAGGTCCATTCAAAGTCAAAGCCTTGCTTCAGGGCAGTTTTGGTGTCGCTTGTGGCTTCCTCCGGCGTAAGGTACCCTTCCTCCAGCCACTTGTGGCGGGTCTCCTGCCAGTAGCCGAAGTGGACGCAGGGTACATGGTCGGTCGGTTGGTAATGCAGAATTGCCTGCACACGTTCTCTGTTGGTCATGGGATGTATCCTCATATTCTGTTATCGGTGTGTCGGAGCCGGCACCGCACCGTTTTGCGGCCGCGGCGGGAACTTACCAAGAGCGCACCAGTTCCATCACGATGTCATGCCAGCGGATGATGTTTTGCGGGTTGCCGTGGAGCGTCGAGATGTCTTTGAGCGTGATGTCCAATCCCTTGACGCCGTTGCGTTTGGCGGCGGCGAGGGTGCGGCCGATTTCCTTGCGCAGCTCCTCTTCAACGAGCTGCGGGACTGCGACGGCGGCGGGGTTGGGTTTGTTGGAGACGACGTACTTCCCGCCGATTTGGGCGCAGGCATTGTCCACGTCCGCCCACGGGGTCACGCCGATTTTGCGCAGGTTGGGGATGCGCGCCACAATGTCTATCTTCTTATCCAACGGTTCGCAGCAGCCGTAGTACACCATGCCGCAGCGACCGACGGACTGTATCATATAGTCAATGTCGAATTCATCGTGCATCTCTCCGCTCACGGTGCCGAAAATCTGTGCCGTGCCGCGGCCCCAGACATGGCAGAGCTTATACGGCTCGCCGGGCGCGGGTTTGGGCATCTGCTCCGTCAGGATGGGCGTGCAGTGGAGGGTCTCGCCGTACATACAGTCGTCCAGGAGTCCAAGGGCTTCCAGCTGTTCGAACTCCGCGACCTTGCACTCTGTCTTGCGCTTGATGACGGCATGAGAATGCTCCGGACGGTCCAGCAAGTCCATCAGCAGCGGCATGCCGGAGCGCAGCCGGAAGATGTCGTCCCAGTTGTTATTGAACACCGCCGCATTCCCGACGATACGCACGGGCAGGATGTCGCCCAAAATCTCCCCCCAGAAGTTGTATCTCTCTTGGGTGCGGGCCTTGTGTTCCTCGTCATAGGTGAGGAGGGGGAGGTGCATCTTCTCCACATCCTCCTCGTTCTCCAGCAAATCCTCATAGCTGTGTGCGGAGATGGCGGCAGTCGGATCTTGCTGCTTGAGGGCGGTATCGTGGGAAGTCAGACCAATCCCGGTATTACCGTAGGATTTCCCGACGGCCATAAAGGGGCGTAGCACCATATCCCCGCCGAAAAGCTCCCACTGCAGGAGCTTCTTGCGCCAATCGAGCTCCAACCCGCGCAGGCGTTCGTCCTCGCAGACGCACGTGAGGCGCCCGTCAATGTTCAGCTGGTCCCACGGCAGTTCGTTAATCATGACCACCGGGCGCTCCATATGCAAGTCATTGGAGGCGATGTGCAGGCGGCGGTTATAAAGGTTGCGGTCGCTGCCGGCGGCCTCGGAATACTGCGCTGCCAAAGCGCGGATGGTTTGGATGTCTTTCTGTGCGGGCATAATACACTCCTTCTCCCTCCCGGGGCATATATTCTTTGCGTATTATACCACAGATTTCTTTGTTTGTCAATGTGTTGATTTTTAAGAAGTGTACACATCTGTGCAGGCGGGAGCGGTGCATATATTAGCCGCAAATATCTCAATACCAAATCCAACCGAAGAGGACGATGGTAATTACCCATTGCCAAAACGTGGGCTTTACGCTCACCTTGCAGGAGGCAATCCGTTCTCCGTCAAGGCTTGTGGCGCGGATGAGGGCTGT
>JAISUW010000001.1 GCA_031271865.1 Oscillospiraceae bacterium | reverse complement strand
AACATAGTCATTCTCCTTAATGAAACATGAGTAAGTAACTCTTGAGTATATTATAACTCAAACCGCTTCGGATTGCAAGGAGTTTTGCAAATTATTTTTTGGATAGAATCCCCTCCACCATCTCCCCCAACCGCCTCAACCATCCCCCACTCAAATGCAAATACACCCGATTCATCACCCCGTCCTGCTTCCACCCGCCGATCATCCCAATATCGCACTCCGCCATCCCGCCCTCATGCATCAAAGACCGGAACGTGTGCCTTGTGCCGTGCAGGGATATGATATTCGCCAGCCCCGCCTTTCGCTGCACGGTCTTAAAAGGCTCGCGGCGTGACCCCGGCCGCCATGGCGTGCCGTCGTTTTGGGCGAAGACATACTCCCCTGCCTCTATGCCAAGCAGAGCGGCGTTGCGTTGTTGGCGCTCCCTCTCAGCCGTCAAGACTTCCATGAGCTTCGGCTCCATTGGGACTAAGCGCCCCTCCGAGGTCTTCGTGCCTTCACGCTCATAAACCTCGCCGGCGGCTGTCCGCACGCGAACCCTATGGACCTTGATGGCGCGATGTTCCCATAGCACGTCATCCCATCTTAAAGCCAAAAGCTCCTCGCCCCGCATGCCGGTATAATACGCCGTGAAGATGAGGGCGTGGCGGTCCCAGTTGATTGAGGCCGTGTAGTCTAACAGCTGCCTGACTTCCTCCAAGGTGTGGCTGGGAGCTGTGCCCTCGGAAGCGGCAACGCCCGCGCCCGAGGGTGCCGTCCCTCTAACGACCATCGGCAATTTAATGCCGATGCTCGGGTTCCTTGCTATCAAGCCATCGGTATACGCCCGACGGCATGAGGCCTGCAGGGGCTTCATGTAACCTTGAATGCTTTTGGGCTTCAAGCCTTTGCCGAACAGATAGGCTACAAAGGCTTGCAGATCCTCGCGGGTCATGTCGGCAAGAAGTGTACCGCGCCGTTCGAAGAATGGGAGGATGTGCTTCAGGGAAGCAATAGGAGCTTCACAGAATTAATAGCCGTGGGGTACCGGTTTGGAGCACTGCAGCCGTCATTGCCTGCAACGGCCGGGAGGAAAAGCTGAAACGCACAGCGTAAGTATCAGCCGGTGCGATGCCATCCGGCCGCCAGCAGGACAGAAGCGCCGCCTCGCCGGAAGAAGATAGCCAATCGCAGAGGATGACAAACCCCGTCAGCAGAACCTGCTGCGAAAAGGGGATTTCTGTCGGCAAGTCTTGCAGCGCGATTCCGCTTTCCTGCTGTGCAAATCCGATGAGCCGGTCCCACTCCGCTTCATAGATGGCGTTGCCGAAACCGGCTTCTTCGTCATAGGCGCGAGCGGTTTTCCCGCCGTGCGTGTTGCCGCGTATCGCTCAGTAATTACGATACAGCCGGCATACCATATCCCTTATCGATGGTTGCACAAAGCAGCTCTCGTATGCCTATGGACTTGAGGTAGGCGTAGGTTCCGTCATAGTAGGCGGAGCGGCGGCTGTCATCGGGCGGGTAATTCCCTTCCGGCACAAAGATCACCATGCCTTGCCTGGCACGAGTCAAAAGCACGCGGTAGGCATTCTTCATATAGGCACGGTTCTGCGGATTGTGCACATTCTGCCATTTATTTCCTCTGAAGTCGTGGTAAGACCAATCGCGGGAACCCTCCGGCAGGCGCAAATCCGCGTCCCAAGACACGATGGCGAAATCCAGCTCCAGTCCCTGCACGTCAAACTCACTACCCACCTCCTCCAGAAAGTGGGAGGAGCGCGGGTCGTCTTTCCCTTCCAGAAAGAAGTGGATGGGGTCGGTCTGATTGCGCATATCGATTGCAAAAGGCTTGAGCCGCAGGGCTTTGGAAGAGGCAAGCATACCAGGGCGTTCCGTGCCGCGGGCTTGTTGCAGAATCCATTGCTTGGCGGCTTTGAGGTCACGCGTGATGCGAATCGGGTAGCGTTCGGTGGGGTTGCTCTCGTCCTTGGGGGCGGTCAGCACAGCGAGGTCGGCTTTGGCTGTCTGCGTGTCCAAATCCAGGAGTGCCTTGACGAAGTTCGAGACATTTTCCGCTCGAAAAGAGCGCATGGATACGGCGAGATGCAAGTTGGATAGTTCTGTTACAGCACCCGCGCCGGCCGGTCGGTGCCGTATACGCTCCAAAGCCTTGCCTGCATCGTATTCCGCATCGATCAGTTTATCGGACACGGCGATGTGCCAATGGGGGAACTGTGTATGGACGGCATCGATCCAGGCGGAGATGCCGGCCTCCCCGCGGTTGATCTCCTGACCGCCGCCGACAAGGCAAACAATGACGGCCCAGTCTGCATGCCTGTCCATACACTCGATGAGAAACTGCGGCTCGGACTTGTTGAAGTCAGGCTTGCCTTTTTTTCGGCGCATGAAGTCCGACGTCATCTCCCGTGTCCAAGCCCGCTGCGCCTCATCGAAGATGGCCACGTGTTCGGACGGCGGGGCAGACGACTTCAATCCCTCGTCCCGAAAGTGATGCACGTTCTGAATGAAAGCCTTAACGCGCGTGCGGGCAGCGGATTTTGTCACATGCGTGCGGCTGACTTCGTCCCGTGCGAGGGCCTCCTGAAGAACCTTGACCAAAGGTCCGTTGCCGGAGAGGAACACGGCGTGCGTATCATCTGTCTCCTCTTTGAGAGAAGCGACATTCAGGCCCACGAGCGTCTTGCCTGCCCCGGGCACCCCGGTGACAAAGGCGATCACTTTCCTGCGGGTAGCTTTGGCCTCTTCGATAATCCGCAGAAGAGATTGCGAGGTTTGCGTGATGTTAATTGCACTGCCTTCGGAGCGGGTGATCGCCTCCACGTTGTGACTGTTGTAGAGCGCTCTGGCGGCTTCAATGATGGTGGGGGTCGGCTTGTAGGGAGATGCAGCCCATTCGGCCGGAACGACATGACCGGGGGTGTAGACCACTTGTTTGATTGCTCCCGCTATGCCCTCAGCCCCCACGCACACGGTTTTGGCGATGCCGTCCGGACCCAGATGAAACCCCGGGCAGGTTTGCCTACTGTCGGTCGCAACCAAGATGGGGTAGATGTCCGCGCCATGGCTTGCCTCATGGAAGTTCTTCATCTCCAGGGCGTAGTCGGTCACCTGGTCAATGGCGGCGGCATCAAATGTCTTCGCGTTGACCTTGAACTCCAGGAGAAGCAAATGGGGTTTATCGGAGCGGAGGAGAAGCAGGGCATCAATGCGGCGCCCCATGCGGGGAATATTGAACTCCAAGTACACCTCCATGCGCGAGCGTGTAACCGAGTCAATCTGACGGAAAGCCCTTCGCAGCACATCCAGTTCAATCGGCCATGCCTCGACCTGAGCCTGCGCGGCATCGAAACCATCGGCGGCACTGTTTACAGTCAGGGCACCGATGATGGTGTGATTATCTGTTTCGCAGAAGTGCTCACAGCTGCAGCTGTACCAAGCGCGTGTTGCAGAGGGCATAGCTTTTTCTCCTTGCATTTGGTTCCTGTTGGGCTTTTGGTTCTTGCTTCGCTTTTCTTAGTATGTCCAGTATTCGCGTTCGTCCTTCGTCAGGCATGCCGACTTGCATAACAAGTCCATTTTATCAAAGCAAAGCGTCCTTGTCAGAGGAAGTCAAGTTTTGTATGTAGGAATTAAACTGCGGGGGCGGGGAAAGGGCCAGTGCCGTTCAAGACAAGCACTCGAAGGCGGGTTCGACAAACTCATATCTTTGTATGGGACAAGCCGAGTCTGAGGCAGTGAGGACGAGCGAACCTATATCCATAATCAGCGAAGAAGCCAAAGAGGTTGAAACGTTACCTCTAATACAAGCGGTATGGTCTGCGATTGGCTATTCTAACGATATGAAAGTCATAAGAGAACGCTTATGAACTCATCGACGAGCTGAATCCATGGCGTTCCGACGACCTGCTCAAAGCGCACGGCAGGATGACCGAGGGTTTGGTGCGCGAAGCCGGGCAATACCGCTCCAGCAGTGTGGCCGTTGTCAGCTACCGAAACGGCGTGCAGGAGGTCTTGCATCGCGGCGCATACCCGTCCAGTGTGCTGTATCTCGTGGTGGAGCTGCTGGATTAGGGCGATGAGTCCGAGGTGCATCCGCTCATCAAAAGCTCGGCGGTGCACTTTATGATTGAGCACATCCACCCCTTTGCGGACGGCAACGGGCGCATCGGTCGCCTGTGGCAGACGTTGATTCTTTCTAAGTGGAACCCGCTCTTTGCCTGGATGCCCATTGAAACGCTGGTGCACTACAACCAAGCGCGGTACTACAAAGCCTTGCAGGACTCCCACGGCGAGCCGATTGATTGCCGACCGTTTATCGATTTCATGCTCGAGGCAATTGAGAACTCGCTGTATAAATATGTGGATGTCGCCGCCAAAACCCAAGCCGGACAAGACATCATTCAGGAAGCGGGAATCGTAGCCATTACCGACAGCCCCGACACTCAAGTTGGTGCAAATGTCGGTGCAAATGTCGGTGTAAATGTCGGTGTAAAATCTTCCATCTTTGCCATCCTTAAGGACAAACCGCACCTAACCGCAGCGCAAAATCGCCGCCGCCCTGCACCGCACCCCACGCACCATCGAGCGGCACATCAAAGACCTGCGCGAGGCCGGACAACTTGAACGCGTGGGCTCGGACAAGAGCGGGTATTGGTTGGTGAAGTGAGTTGCGGTTTTACACAAAAAACCTTGACACCCCTGTTAGCACACCCACGTCACCCAGGGTACACCCAACCCGCATCCCGTCACTTCTTCGCACACTATGTCGAACCTCCGCGAACCCATTAACCGAATTTAACCGATTTTAACCCACATCACCCGCCAAGTTCTTCACTGGGGGTCAAGAGGCCGTGACGACCACCCCAAAAAGCC
>JAISUW010000017.1 GCA_031271865.1 Oscillospiraceae bacterium | reverse complement strand
CCAGGGGGGGTCCCCCCTGGACCCCCCGTGGAGAAGTGCCCGCTTGGATGGAAAATTTGCCTTATGTCCTGTTGGGCAAATTTTCCATAGGCGCTACGCTGTTCCTTTCGGTTGCTTGGGGGCATGGTTTCAGTTTCCTGTCTGGGTGTGATGTGCATGCTGCTCTTTGCCTCTTTTTTGTGCATTTTGACGAAGAAGTGGTGGTTTGTTGGATGAACAATCGTGATTTTGACGAAGTTCTGCTTTGAGGGGGTAGTGTACACGTGGCTAGTGTACACGTGGCTAGTGTACACGTGGCTAGTGTACACGTGGCTAGTGTACACGTGGCTAGTGTACACGTGACTAGTGTACACGTGGCTAGTGTACACGTGACTAGTGTACACGTGGCTAGTGTACACGTGGGTACGTATACGTGGGTATGTATTCATCAGGTTAACCTGATGGTTATATAAAAGGACTCCTCGGTTCCTCCACCTTGCTGCTTGCTTCTTGCCTGCGGATTCGGAAAGGAATTGCACCCGCAGGTTGCTGTCCGGCAGTGACAAGGTATCCGCCGCCGCCGGCTCCCGTGAACTTCCATGCCGTTTCGGGCGGGAGGATGTCCTCATACTTCGGGGGGAACATCGCCGGAAATAGGGCTCTCTGCGCCGCACGGCAAGCGTTCAGGCTTTGGGCAAGCGCGGCGGCATCTTCGGCGTAGATGGCTTCGCGGCATGCCGCGGAAGCGCGGCTGAGTGCTGCGGCAGCCGAAACCGAAAGCTGCGGCTGTGCCGCCGGGTCGCAGCCGACAGGACGCTCGCCGGTAAAGAAGAGGCGCAGGTTCTCTTCAATAAAGCGCAGCTTCTCTTCGTCACAGATCTGCTCAATGCGCGCAGGCCACCACCCGCCTTCATAGTAGTGCATGGTGACAGCCGGAATGCAAAGCCCAATGGCATCCTGTGCTCCGGAGACGGAAGCGTTTCCGGTATCTATGCCGTTCTCATAACGGAACAGGAGCCGCGCCAGCAGCTCCGGTGAGGGTACATCTATATGATTCCGATACAGCTCATAGAGCCGCTTGCGGGTGGAGGTAGCCAGCCCCGAACGCTCTGTATACCCTTCGGCGGCTTCTATGCTTGCAGTAATCACCCAGCCCGGACAAAGCTTCGACACGATGGGCTGGTCCAGCCAAGCTCCGCAAATTTCCACGCGGTAGGGCAGTGCCAAGTGTCCGCCGCAGAGCAGGGCGGTCGTGGACCGCGGCGGCAGGCCCGGCTCCGGGGTGCGCGGCAGCACGATATACTCTATATGAAGCTCCTCGCATAAGCCGCGCTTATCTGTTGAATCCCCATCGGTATTGACTATGAATATATCCGGGCGGCAGCGACGCAGGTCATCCGCGAAATCCATCATCCCGACGCCCGTGGTCAGGAACGCATCTTTTACATATTTGCAGCTGCGTACCATGAAAAGCCGCTCCGCCTCCGTATTGGCAGGAGCGCGGCCTTTCAGCGCAAGCACTGTCGCATCCCGCGCTATGCTGACTGTCACTTCCCCATACGCAGCGGCGCGCTTCAAAAACACCGCGTGCCCGGAATGGAACAAGTCATAACAGCCGGATACGAATACCTTTTTTCTGTCGGACGGGACAGCCATTATGCCTCCGGTGCCTCGGGCAGGTCTGCACCTAAAGCGTCCTCTGCGAATGCTACGGCATCGTCTACCGGGTCGCTGCCGCCGTCCTTCTTGGCCAGGAACTTGTCTACCGTGGCCGTCAGCTTGTCCACGATGTCCGGAACGCGGCCGATGAGGCTCTCTACAGAGGACTCGGAAGCGTTGACATACTTCACAGATACACTGCCGTTGCTCTCTACGAGGAATGCCACCGGCGTAATCGTCACGCCGGCTCCGCCGCCGCCGCCGAATAACTCTTGGTTGCCCTTGGATGGAAAGTCAGAACCGCCTGAAGCAAAACCGTACTGTACCTTGCTCACAGGTATTACCGTCACGGAGCCCAATTTGATTGGCTCTCCGATGATGGTCGAGGCGTCCACTAATGCGCGCATATTGTCAATGGACGTGCTCAAAATGTTGGATGCGGCGGATTTCTCTTTCATGGTATATTCTCCTTGCTGAAAGGTTGTTTATTTGGATAGCCTCAAGAGGCTTTGGGGAGCTGGGTGGGGGCGTGCCCCGTAGGGGCATTGTGCCCCGTAGGGGCATTGTGCCCTGTAGGGGCATTGTGCCCTGTAGGGGCATAGGGCGGGCTGCCCGGATGCTCTTCCTTCGGCGGCCGGATGCCCATGAGGAACTTAATCAGCACCTTGGCAACAAGACGGACACCCAATCCAAGGGCAGCACCGATGAGCCGCATAGGGGTAACGGTTACAACGGCTTTGCACTTCAAGGTTTTGGGCTGCCAGCCTGTGAAGTCGGGATGGGTATCTACGCGGCAATGCTTCCAGCGCAGATGGGTTTGCAGGAAGCCAAGCGCCGGGAAGATGGCGGCACACATTTTGCCGTAGCTTTCGGCGCCTTCCGCCGGGTTGTCATAGGGTGTCACCATGCGGAGCCAGAATTCCTTAACTACGAAGCTGTTGGCTATGCCTTTGCCGAACTTGGCAAGGGCACGGCACAAGCGGCGCAGGAGTTCGACATAGCCTTCGATGCCTTGGTACTTATAGTATTTGACAAAGGGATTCGAACCCTTCTTGGGGGTTGGTTTGGGTTCTTCTTCTTTGGATTCGGGTTCTTTCTTGGGTTTCGGCTTCTTTGGCTTCTTGGCCTTTTTCGGTTTCTTGTCCGGTTTTTCTTTCTTGGGCATTATGGGGATACGGAGGAAAAGCCAGCCTATGGTCAGCTCCAGCTCGTCCGCATAGTAAATATGCGCGGCAACGGGGACGCAGAGGGCGGCGAGGAGGAATACTATTATCCCTAAGAATATCCAAAGGGCAATCAAGGCTGCACCTCCTTAATAGTAAAGGATAATCGAATCTGCACTTTTCGGCTGATGCCAAGGCTAAGTATTATGTCTCTTCGATTTGGAGTTGCTCGGCGGCTTGGGTCAGCTTCGGCGGGTCGGTTTTGGGGGGTAAGTCATCCAGAGAAGAGAGGCAAAAGGCACGGAGGAAATGATCCGTTGTGCGGTAGACCAACGGCCTGCCGGGGAGCTCCAAACGCCCGCCTTCCTCTACAAGACCCTTCTGACAAAGGTTGGAGATAATGTGGTAGCAGTCGGTGCCGCGCACTTTGTCCACATAGCTCTTGGTTACGGGCTGGTGGTAGGCAATAACGGCGAGGACTTCCATGGCACCCGGATGGAGCGGCATCTTGCGCTTGGCATCTAGGGCAGCGCGGACGTATTCCCCGAGTTCCGGTTTCGTGGCAAGCTGGAGCTTGGTACCCAATCGCAAAAGTGTCAAACCACCGCCGCGCTCTTCCAACCGCGCGGCATAACGGGTGACAATGCTCTCCGCCCCGGTATCATCCATCCCCAGCAAAGACGCAACACGTGAAAGCTCAATGGGGTCGCCGGAAGCAAACAAAACGGCTTCAAGGGCAGCCAGGGCTTCCTCTGTTACTTCCGGGAATGACGTCTGCAATATACCGCGCTCCTTGTCCTACTATAGCCTTGTCCAAACCTTTTGTATATAATACACTTTTTTAGGGGAAAAGTCAAGAAAAAAGATTGTGAATTCCGATTCTCTCCTAATATTACTGACCAAGCGGCAAATCATACAGTTTTGTGCTGATTTTTATGCTATATAAGGGGAAGTTGACAAAATTTAGAAAACGCGGTCTTTCCCTCTTGCAATTTTCACTATAATTTGGTATAATAGCATTCTACGAAAAAAGCACGGAGGAAACGCAGTGGCTAACATACCCGCAATTGATGAGACACTGAAAACAGCCCGGCGCGTCCATTTTATCGGCGCAGGCGGGAGCGGGATGTGCCCCTTGGAGGAGATTCTGCTCTCTTGGGGTTATGATGTGACCGGAAGTGATAATAATGAGAGCGAAACCTTGGAGCGCGTCCGGGAGGCCGGTGTGAAAGTCGCCGCCTTAGGGCAGCGGGCGGAGAATATCAACGGGGCTGATATGATCGTCTATACCGCCGCTGTACTGCAGGATAACCCGGAATTGGTTGCCGCCCGGGAAAGCGGAATCCCCATGTATGAGCGCTCGGAATTACTGGGGGCTGTCACCCGCAGGTATAAGAACTGCATCTGCGTCAGCGGGACGCATGGGAAGACCACCACAACCGCTATGCTCACGCAGATTCTTCTCACCGCAAAGCTCTCCCCCTCAGCCGTCATCGGCGGGAAGCTGCCGGCCACGAACTCCAACGGCATGGTGGGTAAAAGCGAGAATATGGTGTGCGAAGCCTGCGAGTTCCAAGACCATTACCTCGCGCTTGACCCCGATGCCGTCGTAATCCTCAATATAGACGAGGACCACTTGGAATACTTCAAGAACCTGAAGAACATCATCGCCTCTTTCAAGAAGTTCGCACTCATGGCAAAGAAGTATGTCCTATATAACGGTGACGACGACAACACCCGCGAGTGCCTGAGTCAAGTCGCCAAAGACAAAACCTACAACCCGCACGTCAAGCTTCTTTCTTTCGGACGCGGGGAGCAGAATACCTTCCGGGCGGCAAATGTGCGGGCAAAGAATGCGCTCTACAGCTATGACCTCATCTATAACGGCGACTTATTGACGCGCATTCAGCTCTCTGTGCCCGGAGAACACAATGTACTCAATTCCCTTGCGGCGATTGCGGCTGCTATGCTCTCGGACGCATCGGTCTTTGATTGCGAGAAAGGTGCGGCTGCGTTCAAGGGGGCAGGGCGGCGCTTTGAGATAATCGGAGAGTTCGCCGGCGTTACGCTCGCCGACGACTACGCCCACCATCCCAAGGAATTGGAAGTCACGCTCCGTGCCGCCAAGCAGATGAACTACAAAAACGTTTGGGCGGTATTTCAGCCGTTTACCTTCTCGCGGACGGCAATCCTCCTTGACGACTTCGCCAAAGCACTGCCAATCGCCGATAAAGTCGTCATGACCAAAATCATGGGTTCCCGCGAAATCAATACCTACGGAATCTCTACGCAGGACTTGGCGGATAGAATTCCCGGTTCGGTCTGGTTTGAAGAGTTCCCGGAAACAGCTGCATTCGTCGCTGCAAACGCTGCACCCGGCGACCTTGTCATTACGCTCGGCTGCGGGGATGTCTATAAGTGCGGCAAGATTATCAAAGCCCTCCTCGAAAAGAAATCGGAGGTTGCCGGATGATAGATCGGCCGACGTATGTGCGCAGATTTCCGCGAAGTCGGTGATAGGAAACGCCCCTACGGGGCGCAATGCCCCTACGGGGCACCCAAGCCCCTACGGGGCTCTCTCTGCACACCACAAAAAACGAAAGGGTACAACAACAATGGCACGCGTATACAATTTTTCCGCCGGACCCTCCATGCTTCCGGAGAGTGTCCTGAACCAAGCCGCCGAAGAGATTCTCGACTACCAAGGCAGCGGGCAATCCGTCATGGAGATGAGCCATCGTTCTAAGGTATACGAGCAGATTATCCAAGAAGCCGAAGCGCTCCTGCGCAAGGTAATGCGTATTCCGGATAACTATAAGGTGCTGTTCCTGCAAGGGGGCGCATCCCTCCAGTTTGCGGCGATTCCGCTGAACCTTCTGACCGGGAGCGGCAAAGCGGACTATGTCTTGACCGGACAGTTCGCTACAAAAGCTTACAAAGAGGCACAGAAATACGGAGAGATTAAAGCCGTTGCCTCCTCCAAGGACGTGACTTTCTCTAGGATTCCCGAACTGGATAAGAGTGCCTTTACGCCGGATGCCGATTACTTCTATATCTGCCACAACAACACCATCTTCGGCACCCGCTGGCCGGAACTTCCGGACACGGGAGAAGTCCCGCTCGTGGCGGACATCTCGTCCTCTTTCCTGTCGGAACCGCTGGATGTCAGCAAGTTCGGCGTCCTGTACGGCGGAGCGCAGAAGAACGTTGCCCCCGCCGGTCTGACGATTGTAATTGTGCGGGAAGACTTGCTCGGCAAGGCGCGCAAGGACATCCCGACCGTCATGGATTGGAAAGAGCAGGCGGAGAATGACTCCATGCTCAATACGCCGCCCTGCTGGCCGATTTATATCTGCAAGCTCGTGCTGGAGTGGATTGAATCCATCGGCGGTCTGGAAGCCATGGAGGAGCGCAATATCTATAAATCCAAACTGCTCTATGACTTCATTGATTCATCGGAACTCTTCTCCAACCCTGTGGCACCTGAATGCCGCAGCCGCATGAACGTGACTTTCGTCACGCCGTCGGAGGAGCTGAATGCAAAATTCGTGAAGGAAGCCGCCGCCGCAGGGTTCGTGAACCTCAAAGGCCACCGCTCCGTGGGCGGTATGCGCGCCTCCATCTACAACGCCATGCCGATCGAAGGCGTGGAAGCTCTCGTTGCGTTCATGAAGGAATTCGAACAAAAGAACGCATGAGCCATATTACGAACATAAGGAGCAACAAAATGCCTGCCATCCAAACCTATAACAAAATCGCCAAAATCGGTCTGGACCGCTTCCCGGAGGGGTACACCTGCGGGGATGCGGTTGAAAATCCCGCCGCCGCCATTGTCCGATCGGCTTCGCTGCTGGACACAGACTTCCCGGCAAGTATGCTGGCTATCGCCCGCGCCGGCGCGGGCTATAACAACATCCCGGTAGACAAGTGCACCGCGCAGGGCATCTGCGTATTCAACACCCCCGGTGCCAACGCCAACGCTGTGAAAGAATTGGTCATCTGCTCGCTGTTGCTTGCCTCCCGCAAGGTCGCCGCCGCATTGGATTGGGCGAAAACCCTCAAAGGGCAAGGCGCGGAAGTGGGAAAGCTTGTAGAGAAAGGCAAAGCGCAATTCACCGGTCCCGAAATCGCCGGAAAGACCCTCGGCCTCATAGGCTTGGGTGCCATCGGCGGTTTGGTCGCCAACGCGGCCGTTGCCCTCGGGATGAGCGTTTTCGGCTATGACCCTTTCCTCTCCGACACCGCGAAAGCAAAGTTGGATACCTCCGTGCAAATCGTTCCTACGGTGGACGAGGTTCTGGCCGTATCGGATTACGTTTCCCTGCATCTGCCGCTGACACCGGACACCAAAGGCTTTATCAATACGCGCACACTGGAGGCAGCCAAAGACGGTGTGCGGATTCTGAACTTCTCCCGCGACGGCTTGGTGAAGTCGGCGGACATCTTAGAGGGACTGGCGAGCGGTAAAATCGCCGCATACATTACCGACTTCCCGACCGATGACCTCATCGGCGCGGACGGTGTTACCGCCATCCCGCACTTGGGTGCTTCCACACCGGAGAGCGAGGACAACTGCGCCGTCATGGCCGCCGACCAAATCAAAGCCTATTTGGAATGGGGCGCCGTGCGCAACTCCGTGAACCTCCCCAAGACAGACGACCTGCCGCCCTCTTTTGGGTCGCGGGTATGTGTCATACACAAAGCCGGGGATGATGCCGCTGTTCTCTCCGCGCTCGGCGGTGCGCCGGACTTTACCGTGACCGGAAATCGCGGCGAAATCGGTTATACTATTGCCGACTACTGCTCTGCCCCGGATACGGCAGCCGTTGCATCTCTACCCGGCGTGGTGCGTGTCCGCGTCATCTGACTGCTGCGCCCGGTTGCTTTGCGGCCGTCAGCGCCGTATGGCAACCGGGCAGTTTCTCCCCAAATTAACAAAGCGAGGTTGGGCTTTCGCCTGTAGGCAGCATGAAAACATCCGCACACTACATTATCAAAGCCGAGCAAGAGCTGAAACGCCGCCGCGAAAAGGCCGCGTCTCGCTTGCGTTCCCATCGGACCGAGGCCTATGCCAAGTGTCCCGCCTTGCAGCAGCTGGATAATGAAATTGCGGATACGGCTGCGGAAATCGGTCAGGCACTCGCCCATTCTTTCAAAGAGGGACAAGCCCTCCTGCAAGACCTCCGTATGATCAACCAAAACGCACAGGCGCAGCGGGAGAAACTCCTGCGCAAAGCCGGCTTCCCGGCGGATTACCTGACCGAGCAGTTCACTTGCAAGAAGTGCCGCGACACCGGCTTCGTCAACGGCATCCGCTGCGATTGCTTCCGTACGCTTTTGCAGCAGTTGGCGTATAAGGAACTCTGCATGGATACCCCGCTCGAAAACTCCTCATTCGATAAATTCCGCTTGGATATATTCAACGACAAGGCTACAGCCGCACGAATGCGTCAAATCAAAGAGAGTGCGGAGAAGTATGCCGCCGATTTCGATGAGCACGCACCTTCCCTCCTCTTTCTGGGCGGCACAGGCTTGGGCAAAACGCATATATCCTTGGCCATCGCAGGAGCTGTAATAAACCGCGGGTATGCCGTTCTTTACGGCTCCGTGCCTACCCTCATGGGCAAGCTGGAACGGGAACACTTCGGCCGCAGCAGCGAGAATACAGGCGCTGTAGAGGAAAGCTTGCTCTCCTGCTCTCTCCTTATCTTAGATGACTTGGGAGCAGAGTTCTCCACCTCTTTCACGCAGGCTGCCATCTATAATATCCTCAATACCCGTCTCTTGCGCGGTCTGCCGACGATTATCTCCTCCAATCTGGATTCCTATGGGTTGGAAGAAAAATATGGCTCGCGCGTGCATTCCAGACTGATGGGGGAGTTCGGTGTCTGGCGGTTTGAGGGGAAAGACTTGCGGGGGCCGGGGAAATGAATTCATTTTAATACAAAAACCGGATGACCGAAAACTCGCTCACCCGTTCATTATCCTATTTTACAATGCGGCAACCCGGGACTACATATCGGTAGAGCTTAATCTTGCGTGGCGCGCATCGCCGTGCATAGGCCGACTGAGATGGACAGCGGAATTACGCATATCCTGATCTGCGAGTTCAAGAATGGTTCTCTCTACGTCCTTAGAGAAAGTAATGTTTTCAATCTCCAATTCGGGCGTATCCTCATCGTCAGACATAACCCTAATGGTACCGAGACCGAAGAGTTTCTGCCAGAAAGATGCGGACCAACTGGTATCTTTTACTTTATAGAGCCGCACCTTGGATATTTCCGAATTAAAAAAACCGGTTTGGATGAGGATGAACTTCTCGGTGAGTGTATACTTAGTGAAACTCAGCGGCAGGCCTAAAAACGGTCGTTTGCGGTCGGTCCAGTATACTTCATTCGATGCCATGTCGGTTCTCCTTTCGTCCCGCAAGGGGGGAACGCGTGTACCCAGCCTCCTCTGCCTTCAGTAGGTATAGCATACCACAAATGGGACAAAATGTCAATAGGGAAAGAAAAATTTACATATTGTCAGATAGTGGTAATGAAATTTACAAATCCGCTTCACAATAATTACGAAATAGAATATATATCATTTTACCGGCTGCGCAGGGAACGATTGGCAACAACGGCAACGCCGCCGGCTATACCTAGGACAGCCGTCATCACCCCGCGCCGCATTAATGGCTTCGCCGCGCCCCACGAGGAGGGAATACGGTCGGCAAACGGTGTGTACCACGGCAAATGCGCGTGTTTGGGCAGCAGCTGCGCATCCGTCAGCACCCATGTTTGGTAGTTTGCGATTTCGTTTTCATCAAACGAGAACACACGAACGCCCCGCTTGCGTCCCGGACCATAGGCTGTAAAACCCGCAGAGGGACTGTAGCCCAAGTCTATGCCGCGCACTTTTCCGTGGAAGGCATTGTTATGGTCATGCCCGAAGTACATCCCCATGACATCGCCGCGTTCGGCGGCGGCATTAAACAGGCCGGCATTTGTGTCGGGCGCCGAAGGCAATTCGCCGTAGAAAGAACCTTCCGCTGTCTTAAAGGTATCCAAGACAAAGAACTTGCCGCGGTAGTTGCGGAAACCCTCCAAAGCGCCGCGGGTGCCGCGCGGGACTTCCTCAAACAGCTCCATAATCTCCTCTACGCAGATATGCTGGAAAAGCATGGAAGGCACAAAGCGCCCGCCGTTGTTTCGTGCCAGTTCATCGCGGGTATCGCGGTACCACTGAATCTGTGCCGGGTCGAGGGACTCAAAGCTGAAGCCTTTCGAAGCGTGGCTGTCGAGCATATATAAGTTGAGGGCATAGGCATCGGAATCGGACCGGAGAATCTGCACGGCATGGTTTGCATAGCCCGGAACGCCCGGAGTGTCTTGCGTATAGCACAGCGGGCTTTCCTGATAGATGCGGATCTGCTCCGCCTCACAGGTGGGGCAGTCATGGTCATGGTTGCCGAACACAAAAGTAAACGGTATGCCGCGTTCCTCCAGCGGGGCTATGATGGCCGCAATGGTATTGCGCGTCATTCTGTCCTTGGCGGCTTTGCTTCCCAAGTAGAAGCGGGGGTCGTAGCCCTTAATCTGGTCGCCGGTGAATACAACAAAGTCCGGCGCCTCTTTGTCCAACGCCGCGCATATAAGGTCAACGCTGCGGTCGGTCATGCCGTTGCAGTTCTGGACATCGCTGATTTGCATGATTTTGAACTTGCCGTTCGGGTGAAAGCGAAGGGGAGGTCTGAACATGGCTTGCTCCTTTTACTCTTGCCGGTGTTACTTCTTGCCTGCTGCATCCCGGAAAAGCCGGGAAATTTTCGGTTAGACGGAACTAATATATGTACCCGCTTGTCTATATTATACCACATTGCAGGGCAAGTGGCAAGGATTGGAGCAAAAAAAAGCAAGAAGATTTATAAAAGTTACACTTGTAACGCCGTTGCCTGTAATTGCCGGAATTGCCTTTATCCGGTAATGCAACGATGATTTTGTTCCAATTTGGAATCATTTGTCAATAAGTCTATACATTTTGACCAAAAATCGATGGTCATTTTTGTGCAAAACGCAGAAATTGTAAAAATTTATTACAAAACTATATCATTTTGCTTCAAAATGTGCTATAATGGGAGGCAGAGAAGCGTAGTTCAGGGTTCATTATCTGCAAAACCGGGTTACCCATTTCACGCTTTGGCGCGAAAAAGTACGCGGGCAGGCAGAACGAAAGGACGCGCCAAAGCGTATGACACAAGTGATTCGTTCGGAGATGACATTCCCCTCCTCCGCCGGCTTGGGCGAGATTTTTGTCCGCGCTTGGGAACCGGAAGGCGGAAACCCCAAGGCTGCCGTACAGATTGTCCACGGCATGGCGGAACACGGAGAGCGTTACGAGGGCTTTGCCCATGCGCTTGTAGATGACGGCTTCGCCGTCTGGTGCATGGATTTGGCCGGTCACGGCAAAAGCGTGAAAGACGATGGTGATTTGGGCTACTTCGGCTCCAACAACGGTGTCGGCTGGAAGACGTGGATTTGGGATGTCAAACGCCTCTTTGACCATATCCATGACCGTTATGGGGACAGTGTCCCCCTGCTGCTCTTCGGGCACTCCATGGGTTCCTTTATCGCCAAAGCGTATGTAGAGAAGTATGCCGCAACCTTGGCAGGTGCCTGCTTCTGTGGCACGGCGGATTTGAATCCGGCAGCCTCGGCCGGGATACTGGTCAGCCAGATGGTCATCTCTTCCAAGGGTGCCAAGTATAAGTCCGCTTTCCTTGACAACCTGCTCTTTGACAGCAACAACGCAAAGATTGAGAACCCTGTATCCAAATTCGACTGGCTGAACACCGACCCTGCGGAAGTAGCAAAGTATGATGCCGACCCCTATTGCGGTTTCTTATTCTCCGCAGCCGGGTACCTGGATTTGCTTTCCCTCATGAAATCCGCTACGCGCCGGAGCTGGTACAGCGCCAATATCCCCCACCGGTTCCCCATGCTCCTCATTGCCGGCGATGCCGACCCCATCGGCGGCTACGGCAAAGGTGTCCTGAGTGTCCTGCGCCGGATGCGCAACGCCGGGAAGAAGAACAGCTCCGCTCAAATCTTCGAGGGTATGCGCCACGAAATCCTGCTGCATCCCGAGAAGCAAAAGGTCTACGACACCGTCATCAAATGGATGAATGAGTCCTGCCTGAAGAATGCCTGATCCCGGGGAAAGGGACCGAGTTCCTGACTTCGGCTTCTATACAGCAACGGTTCGCGCCGCTGCATTACGGAAAGAGGAGGAGAGCGCATGAAAACGCTGCTTATATACCACACAAATAAGCAGACCGTGCGTCGCAAGTGCCAATCTCTCGCCTGCGGGGACGTAGATGTCCTCGAAATCACCCCAAGGTATAAGAAACGGTTCCTGATTGACAGCATCGGCGATTGCTACCGCGCCTTTGCGGGACGGGGTACTCGCGTCTTACCCATGGAAATCGACTGGTCGGAGTATACAGATGTCACCGTTATCGCTACCCTCAACGGCGGCCGTCCGACCCCGGAATGCAATGAGTTTTTCTTCCAAAATGACCTCGGCGGAAGAAAAGTCAACTGCATCATTGTCTCCAACCGCCAAAACGCCGGTCGTGCCGGAACGCTTTTGCGCCGCAGAATTCGTTTAGCAGGCGGTGACTCATCCTCTGTCACCTACATGAACGAACATCTGTTTTGCGCCGACGGCGCGGAGCGCGAAATCGTCCACGCGGCTGCCGCAGCCAAAGCCTGATTTCAACGCAGTTTCTCCTTTCTGTTGGCTGCCCTTTCCCGAAGGGAAAGGGCGGTATTTTTTTGCTGCTGTTATATCATTTTTTACAGAATTTACAATCTCTTTACATCCGGACATATTGACTTTTTACTCGATTTGGGGTATTATATACATGAGATTAGCACTCTCCCGCATAGAGTGCTAACAAACCGGCAAATCCGATGAAAGGGGAACAGGTATATGGAACTCAGCCCGAGGCAGGAACGTATCCTGCTCTCCGTTGTGGAGGCGTACAACGAAAGCGGCGAGCCGGTCGGCTCCAAGCATCTGTTGGAACTCCTCCCGGACAATGTGTCCTCCGCCACCGTCCGCAACGAAATGGCACGGCTGGAAGACATGGGCTACTTGGAGCAGCCGCACACCTCCGCCGGCCGCATTCCCTCCCCCCGCGGCTACCGCAAGTATCTCGACCACATCCTGCCCGGCGGCGAGCTGCCTGCCCCTGTCGCAAAATCTTTGGAAGCGGAGCTGCTCGCCCGCGTCGGTGAGCCGGAAAACTGGATGACCAATACCGCAAAGCTCCTCAATGAAATCACCGGCTGCGCGGTTATGCGCATAGCACAGAACACGGGAGCCGCGCACATTTTAGCCCTTGAGGCCGTTGTCATGGGAGAAACCCTCCTGCTCCTTGTGCTGCAAACAGACAAAGGCAGCCGTCAGTCCCGTCTCCTGCGTCTTGAGGAAGCCCTCAGCGAATCCCAGATGGAACGGCTCTCCCAGCTTCTCGGCTCGGAATTCCGCGGCAAGGCGGTGGAGTTTTGCACGGTTGGGGAAATCCAATCCATCGCAGCGAAGTGCGGCGACCCGGCTCTGATGCCCATCCTCTTGGCCATTGCAGAAATGGCTGCCACCATAGAAAACACCGCATACCTCACCGCCAACCATGCCCCCGCTGCGCTCCGCGCCTTAGAACACCGCAATACCAAACTGCTCCCGGATAAATCCCTATCGCAAGGCATTCATGTAATCCTGGGGGAAGAACTGGACGAAGCCGAAGCATCCCTCCACAACAGCGCGGTAATCCTCACACCGCTCCAAGCACCGCTTGCAGCAGCACCGGAACCCTCCCTCCTGGCTCTTGTCGGCGGTATGCGCCGCAACTATAAACTCCAGCTTCCGCAAATCCGCTTGGCTGCCAAGCTCCTCAACGAATTGCTCTCTCTCAGCAAAAAACGCTGAAATAAGATAACACATACCAACGGAGGTAATACCACCCATGGCAAAGAACACCACCGAATCGGAAGAAGTCCTTACCGGACAAACCGAAGCCGCCGAAGCTCCGGCAGCCGAAGAAACGCCCGTCTCCCCCCTCGAAGAAGAACTCCAAAGCCTGAATGAGAAGTTTCTCCGCCTCGCCGCTGAGTACGACAACTACCGCAAACGCACCGCCCGCGAAATCAGCGACTGCTACCCCCGCGCCAAAGCTGATTGTGTCGCTGCCGTCTTGCCGGCTATGGATGACTTCTACCTCGCGCTGCAGCATGGCGTAGAACACCCTGTGGACTTCATCGCGCAAGCGCAAAAAGTCTACAACCAGCTCAATGATGCCCTAATCAAGCTCGGCGCAGAAGCTTTCGGCGCGCCCGGCGATGCTTTCGATCCCAACCTCCACCAAAGCGTCTCCCATATCGATGACCCTTCTCTCGGTAAGAATGTGCTTGCTACTGTCTATAAGCAAGGCTGCCGCATTGGGTCGCGGATTGTGCGGGAGGCTGTGGTTGTGACGGCGAACTAGTGCCCCTACGGGGCATGAATGCCGCTACGCGGCACCAATGCCGCGTAGCGGCACCCCGCCCCCTAAATAACCCCCCACGAAGGAAAGGAGCCCCCAG
>JAISUW010000048.1 GCA_031271865.1 Oscillospiraceae bacterium | reverse complement strand
AAGCAAGCAAGCAAGCAAGCAAGCAAGCAAGCAAGGATATACTTATGGTCTGACGGACATCCTCGATACGCGCAATACTGAACCGTATGCCGCCCCGTAATAGGGCGGTTTTTGTATATTTGCATTTGAAAGGAGAAACCAAGATGAAAATGAAGCTTTGGAAACGCGCCCTCGCCTCTTTGCTGTGTTTGCTGTTGGTGGGGGGAACATCGGCAGTAGGTGCCGTTGCGGCCGGAGAAACCTATGCCCCGGGGGATCGCATTGCGTTCGGTAGTTATCCGCAGTCGCAGGTCAAGGATGCGGCGTTAATTGCGGTGCTTGAAAGCGTGACTACCGGACCTGTTACAACGGACGAGGCGCATGGTTGCACTTACGCTGATCTCGAATATAACGGTGTAAAATACCGTAAGCTGACGCGAACTACTTCAACTATCGGCTTTGGAGCCTTTGGTGCGGGAGGATATACGGTAGGTACTTACTATTTCAAGTACGAACCAATTGTCTGGCGTGTTCTTTCAGAAAATGACGGCACCCTATTTGTGGTGGCGGAGTACGTCATTGACACGCATCGATTCCATCCGCAAGTCGATAATGACGAGTTCTTCCCGACATGGGCGGACAGTGAAATTCGATCTTGGTTGAATGACGGTTTCTATGACACCGCCTTTACCGCCGCCGAGCAAAGCGATATTTTAACGACTGCGCTGCAGACGAGCGATTACGAAGGCAACGATGGCGGTGATGATACCGAAGACAAGGTGTTTCTTCTTGATTTGGAAGATGTTTTGAATCCGGACAATGGGTTTATTATTCATGAACTCTACGAACAAAAATACTTTGAATTGACCGGCTTAACCTCTTACAGTTTCGCTCGGGGTGTCACGTTTGAACCATTCAACGACGGCGGTATTTTGGTTGATTATGGAAGAGTTTTCGGTATTTCGACACCATGGCTTATCCGCTCCCCCGGCGAAACGAATTTGAGCTCCATAATAGATTTCTATCGCGGTGAGTATCATGAAGTGAATCCGAGTGAACCTGACTTAGCAGGCGTGCGCCCTGCGTTGCGGTTGAATGCAGACGCTGTAGGAAGAGCATATACATTGGCGGTTGCTGACGGTGTTTCCGGCGGATACCTTTTAGATCATCCGAATTCTGCTTATGACAAAGCTGAAACTTACCGCTATTATGCCGAAGGACAAGTCGTGGACATCTCTACCAAAGTGCCCGTGGACAAGCGTTTTGATGGGTGGACGGGTGCCGCTGTGGCGGATGCAAGCGCCCCTGCGACGACCATCACCATGCCCGGTGCGGACACGGCGCTGACGCCTAACTTTACTCAGTTGTGCTACCTTGAAATAAAAAACGGCTCTGGCAGCGGATACTATGCTCCGGGTACAACCGTCAATATATCCTTTGACGAATCTGTGCTGACCGAGCGTAATTACTTTCACTCTTGGGACGATTATTATGATGTGGTTGCAAACGTGAATGCAAAAAACACAACGGTTACTATGCCTGACGACAGTACTTCAACTATAACTGTGTATACGAACATCTACTCGAAATACAAATTAACCGTATATGATGGCTCCGGGAGCGGGTATTACCTCCCAGGAGAAACTGTTCAAGTCGTCGCCGATGCTCCCGAAACCGGTAAGATGTTTGACTATTGGCTAGTGATTAGTGATGACTTGAAAATTACAGATGAGCATTCGGCAAGCACTTCAGTTGTCATGCCAAGTGACGAAGATCCGTCTTCCACTGGTCGAACAATTTATGCAAAGTATAAAACCATCCCCACCTACCCCCTCACAGTCCCTAACGGCTCAGGCTCCGGCTACTATGCGGAAGGCGCTACCGTTATCGTTGCGGCGAGTGCTCCACCCGAAGGCTATGTGTTTGATTACTGGTCCGGACGTGCAGGAAACGATTCCATACAGCTTGCAGATCCTTATGCAACCACAACCACATTCACTATGCCTGCAAACTATAATGTCCAAGTATGGGTGGTTTGGAAGCGCGACCCCGCTGTCGTGGCTTTGGAGAACGCAAAACAGGAACGATACAACTTGGTATCAGCACTGACTGACGGTATAAATCTCAATAATTACACACCGGCATCAGTCAGTGCGCTTTATGATCAAATCGCGGCAGCGAACGCAGCCATTTATGCCGCCACGACGGTTGCGGCCGTCAATGCCGTGCCGATTCCGAATGCTTCCCGGGTGCTGATTCCGAAAGCTAACAAAACGGCATTGACCCAAAAAATGCAAGAGTACGCCGGCTTTGAGGAATGGCGTTATACGCCTGAAACCGCAGCGTCCTATGAAAGCGCCTTAGCAACTGCGTCTGCAGTCAGCTTCGATGTCAACGCCACGCAAGCCCAAGTGGATGCCGCGCTTTCTGCATTGATTACCGCCCATGCCAATCTCCACGCCCATACGTACGGCAACCGACACCGCGTAGGTACCCACTGGGAGCTTACTTGCGCCGCTGACGGTGATGTTTGGGCAGAAAGCTTCTCGTTCTTTGACTGGATTCTCTTCATTATTTGCTTCGGCTGGATCTGGATGTGAGCCTAACAGAAGCAAGGGGCAAGATATAAGAAGAAAGATTTAGAGAAAGCCCCGGCGGTGCCGAAAGGTGCCGCCGGGGCTAAAATTTGCGCTCCCACTTGACTTTTGCGGCAATATGGCGTATAATAAGTATAAGACCAATGCAGAGAGAGGAGGAGCCGGATGCTATTGTACCATGGGAGCAACGTGATTGTCGATAAGCCGATTCTGCTGCCTGCGCAGCGTGGGCTTGACTTCGGTCAAGGGTTTTATACCACCACAAACGAAATACAAGCGGAGGCGTTTGCACGCAAAGTCTGTAACCGTACACAATCCGACAAGGGCTTTGTAAGCATCTATGATGTCCCCTCGATGGAGGAGTTACAATCTGCGCTGATTGTCCATATCTTCCCCGAACCGGACGAGTCTTGGTTGGACTTTGTGTATGAGAACCGCAACGATAAGTATCGCGGCGACCGCTATGACCTTGTGTTCGGACCGGTTGCAAACGACACGATTTACCGCACGTTCATTGCCTATGAAGACGGCCAATTGACGAAGCAAGAAACCATTGCACGTTTGAAAGTCCGCAAATTGTATAACCAGCTCACGTTCTGCTCCAAACGCGCGATTGCATACTTGCACTACAAGGATTATCAGATCATAGAGAGGGAGGTTTAGCGATGGCTGAAAGCATCAAAGGTCCGCTGGAGTTGCTGGTGCCGCGGCTGGTTCGCGCCGCGCAAGCGAAATGGCAGCTGAGCGAAAATGAAGCCTGCACCCTTGTCTATGATTCAGAATTGTATGCAAAGTTAGAAGTGGAAGAAACGAAGCTATGGCACCTAAGCGTGCCTGCGCTTCTGCAACTACTTGAAGAAGAGCGCGCCACCGGGCAAATCACCTATCCCGAGGAGGCTTGAACATGGAAGAGAACACCAATTTTATCGTGTACTGCATTGAAGAATACAAAGCTGCCCGCAACTTGAGCGGTCGCGAGGTCATACGGCTGTTCAATCGCTATGGAATTCTCGACTATATCCGCAATTACTACGAAGCCCTGCACACGACAGGACCACGCTATATTGTGGATGACATTGACGGATTCATCAAGGCAAGGGCTTGACCGTCTTACGCCAAAATCCCCTCCACTTCCACCCCCAATCGCCTCAACCACCCCGGCGAAAGATGCAAATACACCCGATTCATCACCCCGTCCACGCGCCAACCGCCGATGGCACCAATGGTGCCTTGTTGTCCTGCCTGACAAGCCGAACCCGGCGGATTAGTTGTTAGGAACCTGTTTCGACCAATCGACTTTTCTCCCGGGCACCTCTATTAACGCCCTAACACCCAAATTATATCACATCCAAACATCGCTGTTAAGGCAATTTTGGGGTGTCTAAGCAGAATTCGGAGGATTCATTCGCATTTTGGCTGTATCTACTACGACCAAGGGCAGGTAGAGTTCCATAGCTATCACCACCCACGCCTAAACAACATAATCCGTCACGCAATCATACCAATGCACATAGATTTCGCCGTTAACGGTGATGCGGTCGTTTTGCGGCAGGCGCTCGGTCCAGGGTGTGCCGCCGTACCGCTCGGCGTGCCAATTGTTGCGGTTGAAGCGCCGCCAGAGCACGGTGTGTCCGGTCTTGTCAATATAAGAGATTGCCAATGTGCCGCTGTCGCCGTAGAACTCGGCATCCGCCACGCAAAGGCAGTCATAGGTTTTTCCGCCGATGCGCACAAGGTCGCAGCCGATGACGTCGATGACCTCGTTGCCGCTCACGGTCAAAGCATCACCCTCGCGTGTGATGAGCCCCTTGGGTACCAAATGCGTCTCTTTCCCCACGCCATCCGGACCGAAGCCCCAATTGCCGTGGAAACTGTCGCCGTCCAAGAATGTGAACACTTTGCGGACACCGTTATCCACATGACTTTCTGCCAAAAATCGGACGTGGGTGTCGGTCAATTGCGCGGCGAATGTGCGGCGAAAGGTGCGATTCTCAGGTTTCCCCTCATGCTGGCCGCCGTTTATCTCATAGGCCTCAATTTCCACGCCCTCCACGCCGTGAATGACGGTCTTGCCGGTGACGCTGAGGGAATACGCCTCGGTGCGGCGGCGTTCGGGGAAGTCGTAGAGTCCGTATTGCAGGGTATTGCCGAATTTCGGCACGATCATCCAGCCCAAGAGTTCCTCCCACAGTACCGGAAACGGTTCCTTGTCGGTCGGCGTGATGGTGTAGTGCGGCAGAATGTCGGGCAGCTGCTTTGGTTTGGCTGACATAGCGGTCTCTCCTTCGTATTCCTTACGGAAGCTTTGTTTGGCGGCATGGAGGCGGCTCTTTACGGTTCTCGGCGGCACGCCGATTTGCGCGGCGATGTCTTTTTGCGGCACATCATCCAAGAATGCCAAGCGCAGGACATCTTCATGGTGCCTCGGCAAGCGTTCCAGCACATCCTCGACTTCAAGCGCCGTGTGGAAGTGCGGTGCGCTCATGCCATCCTCGCCGATGAACTCCTCAGCGAGCGTCATCTCTGCACGGCGCGATTGGCTCCGATAGAAATCGACTATCTTGTGCCGCGCAAGGCTCAGGAGCCAGGCCTTCTGCTTCTCCGGCGCAACCGAGCCCTCGGTCGACTGCCAAGCGGCGAGACGGACTTCTTGCAGGATGTCCTCGGCATCATCGCGGCTGCCCATTTTGAAACGCACAAAGCGCTCCACCGGCGGCCAAGTTTCCTTGGGAATTTGCACGTTCTCACCTCCTAGCGCTCTCCTTTAAATAGTCGCTCGAAAGGGCAAAAAGGTTCAGGCGGCGGAGAGCGTTATTGGGCGTATAAAATTTTGAAGCCCCGACAGGCTTTTCGGGGCTTCGCGTTGTTAAGCATGTTGCGGCAGTTCAGCCAAAATGTCATCGAGTGTTATCCCTTCAAGCAGTTGCTCGCGCTCTTTGGTATAGTCACCCTCTCCGCAATCGTACATTCGCAGAAAAGCCGCCATACCGACCGGTCCCAATACTTTCGTCAAGGCCTCAATCCCAATCGAGCGCAGCATTGCCGGGTTGCGGTAATCCATGGTGTTATTCATGCTTCAGTACCTCCATAAGCCAGTTTACCGGATTCATAACAGGAATGTGAATTGATATGCGCTCTGCGTATTTGAGGAATTTGTCATCGGTGGTCAGGAAAACATCGACATTCGCGGCTTCTGCCGTTGCAACGTGCAAGGCATCGAATGCTTTGAAGTCTACCTGTATGAACTGCCGAGCGCGTTCTTGCGCCGCAGGCGTGACCGGGCAATCTATTGATTTTACGGTCATCAGGCAGCGAATTTTGAGCAATCGCTCGGCATCCTTTAAGCGTCAACCGGCGCGTTGCTGCGGGTAATCATGTGTGACGACCTTTTCCGGTGCAGTATGGATGCCATACTTCTCATTCAACGCGTTGCAGCGCGCCTCGTAGAACTTACGACGCTCCTCAGCATCCATGTTCTGCGTTTTCTCATAGAAAGCTCGGCGGATGGCATCCACCTCGACCTCAATCTTGTCCATCATCATCAAGAACCTCCTTTGCAGTGCAAATCACCACGTTACCATAGCCCAACGCGGCATTGACGCGCCCGGTTTGCAGTTTCGTGCGGATACGGTTGATGTGCTTGAAATTGTAGGATACGATATAGTCCAATCCATAGACCGCCGCACAGGCGATGTGCGTTGCATCAAGCAGGTAATCCGCCGGGATGATACCGCCCGCAACATAGGTCTCGGCAAGCGTATCGGCGGCCGAACCGGTGGGCAACACCTTAATGCCGCAGTCCGCAATCAGCTGAAACATTCCGCTCATCTTCGGGTCAGGCGCTTGGCTCAACTCTGCCTCCACATAAATCGAGGTGTATCCCTCATGCTTGCCTTGACGAATCTCTTCAAACAGCGTGCGTACATATTCGCGCTCCGGGCGGTCGTCAAAATACCAATTGAATACGGTCGTTTCCAAGTATAACTTCAAAGTGCACCACCTCCATTCATTCCTCACGCTACTATTATACGACGTTTTGGGTGAAAAGTCAAGGGCTCTGCAAAAATTGGTGTATATTCCCAACGGAGCGCCGCCGGCACTTTTCGGCGGGGCAGAACGGCGGTCGTGCGGAAGTCCGGCAGACACCCTCACCCTTGCTGCCGATACCCCTCCCCCTGCACCGTGAACATCCGCGCATACTTCCCGCCGAGAGCCATCAATTCCTCGTGTGTGCCGCTCTCGGCGATGCGCCCGCTGTCCATGACATAAATGCAATCCGCATTCCGCACGGTGGAGAGCCGGTGCGCGACCATGATGGTCGTCGTCGTATCGGCCTTTTCAAACAGCAATTGGGTCATGCGTGCCTCGGCAATGGGGTCGAGGGCGGAGGACGGCTCATCCAAGAGAATCAGCCCGAAATCTCCAATGAGGAGCCGTGCCAATGCCAGCTTTTGCTCCTCCCCGCCGGAGAGCATGATGCCATCCTCTTCAAATTCTTTTGTGACAAGCGCATCTAAGCTGTCTGCCAGGCGATCCAATCCGACTTTGGTTAGTGCGGCTTTTAAAGTACCGTCATCGGCTTTGTGGTTGATTTGCAGGTTCTCGCGCAAAGTCAGTGCATAGATATTCGGTTGCTGGAAAGCGATTCCGACGCTTTTCCGCAGGGCATGGGGGTCATAGTCCCTGATATCCGTGCCGTTGTAGCGAATGCTGCCGCTGTCGGCGTCATACAGGCGCAGCAAGAGCTTCATGAGCGTAGACTTTCCTGTGCCGTTTTCGCCGACAATGGCAATTTTCTGACCCGCTTGGGCATGCATAGTCACACCTTGCAGACAAAACGAGGAGGAGGGATAGCAAAAACACAAATCGGAAACTTCAAGCGACAGCGGTCCCTCCTGCGGCAAAAGACCGGTTTTCGTGGGTTCAATCTCCGAATCCAGATCAAAGAAAGCGCGCACTTTCTGTGCGTTGAGAGTACTCTCCAAAAGCTTACCGGTAGCATAGTCCAGTATGTTGCTGAAGAAAAAGCCTACTTGTTTCGCCGCCGTATACGATCCGGCAATGGCACCGATGGAGATGGTTCCCTTGAACGCCTGCCAAATCAGATACGCATAGAGTGAAATGTCAAAGGATAAGGTGGTAACGCTGCGAATCACGGACAGCGGAACAGTCTTGCGATTGAATACTTTTACGCGGCGCTTCTTGGTGACAGCTGCCTGCGCAAACCGTTCCAGGATTTCTTCGCTGACCGAGGTTGTGCGCATATCCGCCGCAAAAGCTTGCGGGTAAATCACACGGTTTGTATAATTATGCACTTTGTTGTAGGCGTTCTTGTCTTTTGTGTAGTCCGAGCGCAGTTTGGAGTTGCGGCGGTTGGTGACGGCATAGAGAATCGAAGTCAGAGCCGACATCCCCACTACCAAAGGCCCCGCATTCGAAAGATAGGTCATCATAGCCGCCATACGGGCCACCATGGCAATGAGAGACGTAACCAAGGATTCGCTCGTATCCTTGCAAAGGGCGGCGAAGTGATTGACGGCGTAGGTGTAATCGCTCATGAAACCGCAGGAATCGTAGAATTTGTAATCCGTCAGCAGGGCTTTCGTGTATATATCTCGGTTGAGCTTGTTTTCAATGCGCACGCCGGCCCATTCCGAGAACGCAGGCCGGAATGTATGTACCAGTAAAAAGAGCACCGCGGCAACAACCAAGTAGACTAGGCAAGTCATAAAGGTGGTTTTGAAATCCAGGCCGGCCGTCAAGCCGTCAATCGCGCTTTGCAAGACATGCACAAAGCACCAATCGGCAATCGGTTGCAAAACCACTTGTGCAATGCTCAAAACAATCAGCTGCGCCTTGCCGTATTTCCAATACGGCTTCCAGAGGAAAGCAAGGTTGGAGAGCATCTGCCGCAATGAAAGCCGCTCGTTTTGCCCGGCATGGCTGTCTTTGCTCTTCTCTTTGCGCATGAAAGGCTCCCTGTGTTGGATTTGGCAAGGGATGATGCCTGCCAAGTGTTAATTATAGCACAAGGGAAGAAGAAACGCAAGCCATGATTTTATACATGGACAGCGGGGTGTCGTCGAAGTAGAGATAGGGGAGCATGGGAGTCCTTTCTGATTGCATTCTTATGATGTCATGTGAACCGCGGTCATGGCACTATACCATCCAGAACCAAAGCTCCGTTGGGAAAGCATTGAACAGGCCCAGCACAGTAGAGGGAACATACCACACTGCCCGGTTGAGATAGTAGCCAACCCATGAAAAGGCGTTACCGGTGAGCTTCAGTAAATCGCCGCCCGCAAATGCGGCATTCCACTCCGCTTTGAGCGCCAAAGACAGGTAGTCAAAATAGAGATCCAATGTGGGTATGTTGATGTCGGTTGTGCCCTCCGCCCCGCAATTGCGGCATACGGCGGGAAAAACGGCGGTATGCGCCGCCGCATCTTTGCTCAGTGCTTGGCGTGTCAAGAGGGCTTGCCAATCGTGCTGAACCGCCCCTGCGGTATCTTCGTAGAAGAAGAGCGGCAGATTGCATACACTGCACTCATATCCATACCAAGGATAATCCGACCCCGGCAAAAGGTTTTGCATTGCAAGCATCGGTATATGGATATGCCCATCAGAAGCCGGGTGCGATGCCCAGAACGAATTACCGGAAAGCAGGGCTGTTGCCTCGCTCAGCGTGATACAAGAACCCGGGTTATCCCATGTGCCGTCGGGGGGAGTGACGGTTTGCGGCACAGGGGAATCGGCGGTATCGGCATAAGAGGGAATGACAGAAAAAGCCAGTACTGCCGATAGTGCCAGTAGGAGCGCGATAAACTTGCGTGTCATGAGAATTGCCAGCTTTCGATGTGAATTGAATTGAAAATTATCTGCTGTGCGCATGAATCGATATGTGCTAATCTCATGCATCCGCATTCCCCCTCCCATAGGTGACCGACCGGTCTGATAAGTCCATTGTAACACAATAAAGTGTGTTTGTCAAGCATTTAGAACATATTTTTTTATTTTAGAACATTTTTTTATTTTAGAAAACACAGCCCACGGGCGTTGCGGAACGGCCAAACCGTTTTCCTTGCAATCCCTATTCTGTTGAAAAGTTCTGTTACGCCGGACGATGGGCAAAACAGACGTATCCGAATATGTGAACAATATATTAATTTTTCTCTATCTCTTGACAAATCCAAAATTATAAGTATAATTAGAGTTAGAGGAAGCAGGGGTATTTTAGAGGCGTGTAGCATAAAGCAAGCGTTCTACATACCAATTCGTCAAATTCACGATTGTTCAAAGCAAAAACAGCCGTTTTGTTGTGAAATTGCACAAAACAAGTGGCAAGCAGCAAGAGGCAAGAAGCTATAGGCAAAAGTTCTTACCCCGCTTCGTCAAATTCACGATTGTTCAAAGCAAAAACAGGCGGTTTGTTGTGAAATTGCACAAAACAAGTGGCAAGCAGCAAGAGGCAAGAAGCTATATGCAAAAGTTCTTACCCCACTTCGTCAAATTCACGATTGTTCAAAGCAAAAACAGCCGTTTTGTTGTGAAATTGCACAAAACAAGTGGCAAGCAGCAAGAGGCAAGAAGCTATAGGCAAAAGTTCTTACCCCCGCTTCGTCAAATTCACGATTGTTTAATGCAAAAACAGCCTCTTTGTTGTGAAATTGCACAAAATATGCACTGACCGTTTTCTCCTGTGCGAAAATGTAAAAAAAGCCTTGCAATTCGTTTTCGTTTCCTGTATAATAGGATAGTTAAAGACATAGCAGCGGCACTTTAGTTGGACAAACATAGGGAGGTAGTATGCGAAAGTACATTTTTGTCACGGGCGGTGTGGTTTCCGGCTTAGGGAAAGGCATTACGGCCGCAAGCCTCGGGCGGCTGCTCAAAGCGCGGGGGATCCGCGTCACGATGCAGAAGCTCGACCCTTACATCAACATCGACCCCGGCACAATGAGTCCTTTCCAGCATGGGGAAGTGTTCGTCACCGACGACGGCACGGAAACCGACCTTGACCTCGGTCACTATGAGCGTTTTATTGACGAACGATTGAACGTTAATTCGAACGTAACAACAGGGAAAGTCTACTGGTCCGTCCTGACCAAAGAGCGCAAGGGGGAGTACCTCGGGGAAACCGTGCAGGTCATCCCCCACATCACGGACGAAATCAAGAACATGGTCTATGCCAATGCCGAGGCCTCAGATGCAGACGTAAGCATCGTAGAAATCGGCGGCACGGTCGGCGACATGGAGAGCCAGCCGTTCCTGGAAGCCATTCGCCAAATCAGCCGTGACAAGGGGAAGGACAACTGTCTCTTCATCCACGTCACGCTCATTCCCTTTGTCCCGGGTTCGGAGGAGTACAAAACGAAGCCCACGCAGCACTCCGTAAAGGAACTGCTCTCCATCGGAATCCAGCCCGATGTATTGGTCTGCCGCTGCGACCAACCGTTGGAGGAAGGAATGCGCCGCAAGATAGCGCTCTTCTGCAACGTAGACTATGACTGCGTGGTAGACAATGTCAACGTGGCCACTCTCTATGAAGCGCCGCTTATGTTGGAGCGCGGCGGCTTGGCGGACACCGCCTGCAAGAAGTTGGGTCTGCCCTGCCGCGGTGCCGACCTCAAGGAGTGGGAAACCATGGTGGAGGGCATCTATGCCCGCACCAGCGAGGTAACCATCGGTTTGGTCGGGAAGTATGTCAAGCTCCACGATGCCTACCTCAGCGTTATGGAAGCACTGTACCACGGCGGGATAGCCAACCGCGCCCGCGTCAATATCGAGTGGATAGACTCCGAAGTCATTGAAGATATGCCGGCGGCGGAAGTGGAGGCCATCTTCGCCAAATGCGACGGTTTCCTGGTACCCGGCGGCTTCGGTCAGCGCGGCACGGAGGGGAAGATTCTCGCCATCCAATATGCGCGGGAACATAAGAAGCCCTACTTAGGCATCTGCCTCGGAATGCAGTTGGCAGTCATAGAGTTTGCCCGCAACGTCCTCGGACTTGCGGATGCCGCCTCCGGGGAGTTTTCCCCGGAAAGCACCAATAAAGTCATAGACCTTATGGAATACCAGAAGACCGTCACGGACATGGGCGGTACCATGCGCTTGGGGGCTTATCCCTGCAAAGTCCTGCCGGATACCCTCCTGCGCGAGGCATATGGCAAAGACCTCATCAGTGAACGCCACCGCCACCGCTTCGAGTTCAATAACCTCTATCGTGACCGTGTCCGCGCCGCAGGGATGCGCATCAGCGGTCTGTCGCCGGATGAAATGCTCGTGGAGGCCGTAGAACTGGTTGACCATCCGTGGTTTGTTGGCGTACAGTACCACCCCTGTTTCCAGTCACGCCCGAACCGTCCGCACCCGCTCTTTTCCGGTTTGGTGAATGCCGCACTTGCCTCCCGCTTGGCATAGCCTGCCGCTCGCCCGATAAACCGATAAACAATCCTGCGCAACGCCGGCTTACACATTGCTTTTTCCGAAAGAATGGTATATAATAAGGGAGGCACTGTGTGAGAATGCAGCAGAGGAGGACAGGGAGATGATTCTGGCCATTGATGCCGGAAACTCTAATATTACCATTGGAGCATACGCGCCGGGGAGTGATGCCCCTGCTTTTACTGCACGCCTGCAGACCAGCCGCCGCATGACATCTGACCAATATGCGATTGCGCTCTCACATTTGGCTGAGCTGTACGGGTACGGCGGACAGGGCTTCACCGATTGCATTATCGGGAGCGTCGTGAGCGAGCTTACCGCAGTACTGGCAAAAGCTGCGGCACTTATTACAGGCGTTCAGCCGCTGGTTCTCGCCCCCGGAGTAAAGACAGGACTGGACATACGCATAGACAACCCCGCACAGTTGGGTGCGGATTTGATAGCCGCCGCCGTGGGGGCAAAGAATGCCTACCCCATGCCCTGCCTGATTATAGACCTCGGCACTGCAACCAAAATCAGTGCCTTGGGGTGCAGAGGGGAGTTCTTGGGCTGTATGATAGCGCCCGGCATCGGTATCTCGCTGGACGCCTTGGCCGGAGAAGCATCGCTTCTGCCGCACATCAGCTTGGAGGCACCCGAGAAAGCCATCGGTACCAATACCGTAGCCTCCATGCGCTCCGGGATTGTGTACGGTACCGCTGCCATGCTCGACGGCATGACCGACCGCATGGAGCAAGAACTGCCGCAACCGGCCGCTGCACTTCTCGGAACCGGGGGCTATGCGGAGGCCATCCTCCCGCACTGCCGCAGGGATGTTATACTCTGCAATGACTTGATTCTATCCGGCCTGCGCAGTATTCTGCTGAAGAACCGCTGAGCCATCCAAATGTAAGGCCTTATGCCTTTACATAATCTGCGCAGCATCCCCAAAGGAGCTGCAGCACCAACCGGAGGTAATTCCTATGTCAGAAACCGTTATCCGTAAGTCCGCTAAGCGCATCAAAGTTGTTGAGCTAACACAGTATGCGCTGCTCTCCGCTCTGGTCATCGTCATGACCGTAACACCCATCGGCTATATCAACGCCGGCGGCTTGTCCATCACGCTGTGTCATCTGCCTGTAATCCTCGCGGCCGTCATGCTGGGTGCGCCCGGCGGTGCCATCTTGGGCGGTGTATGGGGTGTGACCTGCCTCATCAAAGCTTACTTCGCACCGCCTTCCCCCTTGGAGGGTCTTATCTTTACCGACCCCGTGGTCTCCCTCCTGCCGCGCATCCTCGCCGGCGTGGTCGCCGGTCTGGTCTTCTCTGCCATCGCTAAGAAAGGTACGGAGTCCTCTAAGGTCATCGGTGCAGGCGTTGCTGCCATCAGCGGTTGCTTGGTCAATACAATCGGTGTGCTCGCCGCCATCTACCTCCTGCATTCCGTGGATCAGGGTCTCCCCGCTGTCGCCAATGCCGGTCAACTCCTTAAACTCATCTGGGTCGCTGCCGCTGTCAATGCCCCGCTTGAGATTGCTGCCGCTGTCGTGCTCGCTATCCCCGTCAGCGTCGCTGTGCGCCGCGCTATGCGGAGAGTTTGATGTGCGGGGACCGCATTGCGGTCCCTCACCCGCGGCCGCAATGCGGCCGCCCCCCGGCAGCAGATACCAACCGCTGCAGCAAGCGGGGACCGCATTGCGGTCCCCCGCCGGAACCGCAATGCGGTTCCCCACCCGCGGCCGCAATGCGGCCGCCCTCCACTACAAACATCAAAAGGAGCAAAACCATGGAGATCCTTTTTGACGGCACGAGCTTAGACAACTGGACGCGCCAAGACGGCGAAGCTCCCGACTGGGCAATCACCGACGGTTGCATGACCGTAGGGAAAGGGAACATCGTATCCAAGGCAGCGTTTGGGGATGCCCGGCTTCATGTAGAGTTTCGGATTCCTGCAATGCCGTGGGCGAAGGGGCAGGACAAGGGCAACAGCGGCGTATATCTCCAAGGCCGCTATGAGATTCAGGTACTGGACTCCTATGGTGTGGAAGAGCCAACACACGACGACTGTGCAGCCATATATAACTTGGCTGCCCCCCGCACGAATGCTTGCCTGCCTGCAGAGGAGTGGCAAAGCTATGACATTATCTTCCGCGCACCCCGTTTTGCAGATGGTGCGGTCACAGAGCCTGCGCGCCTGACTTTGATTCAGAATGGCGTAGTCGTGCACAACAACCTCATCCTCTCTCGCTGTACCCCGGGCGGGGTATCCGGCAAAGAGGCCGAGACCGGTCCTTTGCTTTTGCAAGACCACGGTAACCCGGTGTCATTCCGCAACATTTGGCTGGAAGCCCTTTGACCGATAGCAATGAAAAGGGAACAGTGAACGGCAGCACGTTCACTGTTTCAATGTAGGCGTTTAATGCTTTAGGCTACCTGATCCAGCTGCGGCAGAAGCTCCGCATTGATCCGCTCCCAGTTTGGCATGATAGCGGTGAAGTCTTTGCCGTACTGGTTGGTGACCTGCTTGAAGACATAGCCATCCTCTATGAGCTGGGACAAGATGCGCTCATACTTCAGCGTTTCCCCGGAATGATACTGTGCTGTATAGGCTGCCGTCTTCTTGAACGTCAGGAAGGTGCCCTTTGCCTCCGCGAGCTTGAAGTTATGTATGAGGTGGCGTACATAGACGCTGTCGTCGGCGTCCACACAGTCGATGACCTTCGCCCAAGAGGCGCAGACAGTTAACTGGTTCGAGAGCGTACCGCGCACACCGTACACCCCGATGGACTTATCCAAGAATGTCCGAACAAATGTAGCAAAGGAAGAGAAGTGCCCGTCCCCGGTTACCAGGATGAACTGCTCCATGGAAGAGTTTTGCAATATATCACGGTACATATGGTCGAGCATAATGAAATCCGTGAAGTCCTTGCGCCTGTCCGAGTGGGAGGAGCAGTCAATGATGTCATTTGTTACGGTTCGTATCCGCTGCCGCTCGCTACCCAGCGGTTCCGACTGGAAGTCGCCGAATACGGTGATTTTGGCTACGGCGGCATTTTTCTTGATGTCCGCCACGAGCAGTTCCAAGTCGGGGAGCGCCGCTAATTGGTTATAGAATGACCAGTACAGGCTTTCATAGTCGACATAGACTGCAGTGCGAAGCTTAGCCGTCCCTTCAGAAGGCTCCATGATTGCGTTGAATTCTAACTGCATCCTTTTTCTTCCTCTCTAAGTGTCCCGCGTGAGGTTGTAAATGATTGAACGTTAGTTCATAAAAATATTATAACATACTCTTTTCCGAAATACAAGAGGGTAGTACGAAAAAAATTGAAAAATTTGAATAATTGTCACATATCCTTGCCAAAATCCGCCGATTCTGCCTGCTATTTCATTTCCCGCCGTTTTCCCGCCGGTGTTTCAGGGCTGCTCGAGAGAGAATCTGAATCCAGACCGTTGCTTTTGCGGGGAGCAGGGACACCCGACCAAGAAGCAAGAATCCGCCTCTTAAGCGGTGGAACCGAAGAACCCTTTAGGTAACCGTCAAGAAACAATACTCGCTTCCTCTAATTCCCATGCGTGAACAACTCGAACGGTGCCAAAATATATAAGGATGTCGCCCATAAAACAGAATACAAAGGAGATAAGCACCATGAAGAACAAACACCGCAAGGCAACGCACGCAAACCAAAACCATACGCCGGCACAACTGCCCGCCGGATCCGCTGCCCGCCTCCCGGATACACAAGCACCGAAGTCCGTCCTCAATCCGCAGTCCCGGCAGGCGGTCAACAACGCCAAACGCTGGGTGGACGAGAACGAACTGTAAGCGCATCTGCTTATCGGAAAAAGCCGCTGCTGCGCCTCGCCTCTGCGGGGTGCGGTGTATACTCTACCAAGATGATGTCATCCCCGATGACCTCAATGTCTTCCCAGCGGACATAATGCTCTTCCCGTGGGGCGGTGAAGCCCATGAGCTTTCCGCGGCCGCAGACCACAAGGGACACCACCTGACCCGTGCAAGTGTCTACCTGCACATCGCAGACATTCCCAAGCCGGGCACCGGTACGCTTATTCACAACATCCTTATTCCGTAAATCCGTGATACAGCACTGCATGGCAATAACCCCCTATTCGTATCCGCAGCCAGTATATGCACACCGCGCCGCAGTTAGAACAGGAAGATAAACATATGCCTAAGGTCGGACGCATATCCACTTGGTAGGCGCTGTACTTATGCAGCCAAGCCTACGGCAAAAGCGCGTTTGTTCATGTCCGCAAACGCAGGCTTGACGCAAGCGGTGATAGCCGCTTCCCATGCCGCAGACGAAAACGGCAACTCCCGCGCCAAGGTACCTAAAAGAACTACATTCACAGCCCTCTGTGAACCGGCCTCTTGGGCCAGAGCGAGGGCATCCACGGCTTTGACTTTCCCGCAGGCGGCTTCGACGGCCTGCGTACAGCCCTGCGGATACACCGCCGCCCCGGTCACGACTGGCATGGGATTGAGCTGTCGGGTGTTGGTTATCACTTTGCCGCCCTGCTTCAGGTAGGGCAGCCAGCGTGCCGCCTCCAGTTCCTCAAAGGAGAGGATGTAATCCGCTTCCCCTTTGTCAATCAGCGGGGAGGCGACTGCCTCCTCCGGCGGGCACCAGCGGACATAGGTAACCACAGACCCGCCGCGTTGGCTCATGCCGTGGACTTCGCTCACCTTGACATCAAAACCGCCGTCGGTCAAGACCTTGCCGAGAATCTTGGAGGCCAGCAATGTCCCTTGGCCGCCGACACCGACAATCATAACGCTCGTTACTGCCATATCTCCGCTCTCCTGCCTTATGCTTTGGTTTCCTGTACTACTGCCGGTATTATTATAACACATGGCGCAAGCTTTGTCAACAGTCGGCTGAATGCCGTACCTACAGAAGAGATATGAAAAAAGTATTGCATTATCCCGCAAAGCATGGTATAATGGAAGCAGGATTTGAGTGGCAACCGAATGGTTTCGCCCCAAAACAGCGGTATCCCCCCTTGCCGGCAAAGCCGAGACTGTATTACTTTATATGCTGTATTATACTATACATTGTATTACATTATTTACTGTATTACACTATATACTGTATTACACTATATACAATATTACATTATATACTATATTACATCATATATAATATAAAGGGAGAGATGCTAAATGCAAAGAATCATCGCGTGTATCCTTGCCGTCATCGCTTGGATTTTTTCCGACATCATCAACCCACTGATGGTGGAGTTGAAGCTGCCGCAGCTGCTCAACCCCACCGCAAAGATTGACATGAGCCAATTTGAATTGGTTTGGCATGATGAGTTCACAGGCAGCGTCTTACGCCCCGAGTGGATCAGTTATAAAGAAGATGACCACTTGGTATTAGAGGATGGGAAACTGCACATCAAAACCAGTCTCGTTGAAAACGAGGACGGCACGGTATCCGTCAAAACAGGCGCCATCAACACGTCCGGTTTGGACAGCGACTGGCGGCGTGTGAAAGAGGGTTACTGGCAGACCTACGGCTACTTCGAAATCCGCTGCAAATTTGCCGACGGTTTGGGTATTTGGAGCGCATTTTGGATTTATGCCGGTGCCGGCTCTGAGTTGGATGTGTTCGAGGCTTGGCACGCCAAAAGCGAGGATAAGTTCAAGCGGGAGTCCTTCGAAACCACCGTACACTATAACTACTATAACGGAAATGACTCATTGGGTCGCTTCCATGCTGCCGATTGCTATGATGAATTCCATACCTATGGTGTGGAATGGAATGAGGAATGGTACATCTTCTACATAGACGGGAATGAATTCGCCCGCAGCAACGCCAACGGCGACGGTACCAGCGCGATACCGCAGTATATTACCGTCAACAATGCGCAAGGAGATGACGTTCGGTGCGGCAAGCCGGCGGATAACCTCCCGGGGCATCCGACGGACTACGTCATTGACTATGTACGGTGCTATCAGTATAAGTAAGACTTCATTCTCGAGGCCGGTCTTAGGAGAACAAACGTATGATTCATTTCACCCCCGCAGACTGGAAGCGCATCCGTGAGACCTATGCGGCTTGGTGGGACAATCGGTTGCCCCGTGCGTTGATGGGCGGCGATTGCAATATATACCCCCCGGATTGCCCGGACAGCGGCGCGCCTTGGCCGAACCAGAGCAACATCCATGATTTTTCTGTACCGCCGGAAGCCATCGCGCAGAACTGGGCGCGCAGCCTCTCCCGTAAGGCTTTTATCGGAGATGCCTTTCCCTGTGTTACGAATCATGCATTCGGTCCGGGTGTGATGGCGGCCTTTCTGGGTGCAAAGCTCGACAACGCAACCGGCCGTGTCTGGTTTTGCGTAGACAAGCCGCGGAACTTGGCGGATATGCACTTTGAATACGACCCCGATAACCCTTGGCTGAAGCGCGTCAAAGCCTTGACCCGCGCTGCGGCGGAAGCTTTCGAGGGCAATGCCGTCATCTGCATGACCGACATCGGCGGGGTGATGGATGTGCTGCAGTCCTTTCGCCCGGGTGAACTCTTGCCCTTGGATTTATATGATGACCCGGAAAACGTCGTGCGCCTATTGACGGAGTTGGAGGCGCTTTGGCGCGTTTTCTATGCCGACCTCCGCGCCGAAATGCGCGGCGTGCCGGGCTATTCCGACTGGCTGGGCGTGTATTCCGACGCGCCGAGCTATACCATTCAGTGCGACTTTGCCTATATGATTTCGCCGGATATGTTCCGAAGATTTGTGCGCCCGACGCTGGTGCGGCAGTGTGCCTATCTGGAGCGCAGTACCTACCACTTAGACGGCATCGGGCAGTTGGCGCACTTGGATGACTTGCTTACCATCCCAAATTTGCGCGCCGTGCAATGGCAGCCCGGCGACGGCAAGCCCACCGGCGCGTATTGGGCAGATGTACTCCGAAAAATCCGCGCCGCCGGCAAGGGTGCGGTCGTGAGCTATGACGGCTATGCGGAGGCAGAGGCTGTTATAGCCGCCCTCGGCTCCGGGGCAGGTCTGCACTTCGGTATGCGCAGCATTGCGCCGGAGGATTTGGAAAAAAGCATCGCAAGGATAGAGGCGATTCGCAGGTTGTGATTTCAATCAAACGACTTCAATAAAGCTTTGCACGCACTACGATAATCATCCGCTTGTAGAAAAAGTGGAGATTGAGAGGAGCCGCACATGAAGAGTCATGTTCCGGCGGCATTGCCGAGTATCTATTCCAATAGTCATAATAATTCAGACGATTGAATAAAACAGTATGAATTACAATATATTTTCAATCAACTGAATATAATCCTTGACTTTTGCGGCAAACTATGCTATGATAGAGGTAAAGGAGGGGAAATTATGCTTATTGACCGACCGCTTTACTTGGCACAACTGGAACGTTTGCGCGATAAACAAATCATCAAAGTCATCACAGGCATCCGCAGGTGCGGGAAGTCCACATTGCTGGATTTGTTTGCTGCGCGGTTGATAGAATCCGGTGTTCCGGAGAATCGCATCATCCGGCTCAACTTGGAGAACCCGGAAAACGCCGACTTGCTGACCTATCAAGCACTTTATTCAGAGATTGTCCGCTGCTTGCAACCGGATGGCAAGAACTATATACTGCTTGACGAAGTGCAGATGGCCGAGGAATTTCAGCGCGCCGTGGATGGATTGTTCATTCGCGAGGACTGCGATGTCTATGTTACAGGCTCGAATGCGCGGCTTTTGTCCGGCGAGCTGGCAACCTTGCTTTCCGGGCGCTATGTTGAGATACGCATGATGCCGCTTTCGTTTGCCGAGTATGTGTCAGCCGTAGGTTCCGGTGACCTTGCAGGAAGCTATCGCCGCTACCTCGAAACCGGCTCGTTCCCTTACACGTTGGGCATTGCGGACACGCACGATTGCATGGACTATCTGGAGGGCATCTATAACACAGTGGTTGTGAAGGATGTCGGCACGCGGCGCGGCATTGCAAACGTGGCGGCACTCGAACGCGTGGCGCGCTTTGCCTTTGACAACATCGGCAACCTCACTTCCGTCAACGCGGTGACAAAAGCCTTGAACAGCGGCGGCCGCGGACTGTCGGTCAATACCGTTGAGGGCTATTATCGTGCGTTCACGGAGAGTTTTCTGCTCTACAAAGCCGAGCGATTTGATGTCAAAGGCAAGCAATACCTGATGTCCGGCGCGAAATACTATGCGGTGGATATGGGTTTGCGCCGGTATTTGCTCGGTGCCGGCAGGGCGTATTACGGGCGGCAGTTGGAGAACATCGTCTATTTGGAGCTGCTTCGCCGCTATCGCAATGTCTATGTCGGCAAAGTCGGCGACATGGAAATTGATTTTGTAGTCACAAGTGATGCCGGGCAGGAATACTTTCAGGTTGCCTATACAGTCATAGATGACAGCGGCGATACCCTGCGCCGCGAGTTAGCCCCGCTTGAGAGAATCCACGACCACAACCCCAAATACTTGCTGACGATGGATGTCGTACCCAACGCCTCGCACAATGGCATCCGGCAGGTGAATGCGCTTGATTGGCTGTTGGGTCGAGGGGCAGACGCTAACTGATTGCTTATTGCGCACCGTTATCAATCCCCATATCGGTCAAAGTGAAACTTGATGCAGAGCAAGCAAATGACCTGCTCTGCCATAAGTCTGTCGATTGCTTCTTGGTGCTTGGCGTTGCTCTCGTCAGCATACCGATTGTGGTCGAGCATTCGCTGATATCCGGCAACTTCGTCAATCGTGACCATACGCAGAAGCTGTATCTGTACCCAAAAGCAAAATACCAGTTGCAAAATCCGCCCAAAAGGCGTATAATGGAAGAAGAATCCGGACAAGCTTCAGGTTCAAAATTTTTATGCACAACGGAGTGGATACAAAATGGATAGAAAACCATACAGGACAAGGATTATAGCCCTTTTTTCGGCGGCGCTGCTTTTGCTGCCTGCCGTCACACTCACTGCCGCGGCTGAGGGGCTGTACACGCCTTACAGCACGCAGGACAGTTACACCGTGGACGGGCAGGTGTACTACGACATCAACGGCACGGCGGCGCGGGACATCTCGGTGCCGACCGAGTTCTTCCATGACGTGCTGACCTCCAGCCCGAACGGCACGGACACCATTGCCGACCTTTGGCTGGAGCTGGGCAAGCGCGTGGATTTGAGCCAGACAACGACGAACGCAAGTCTGTTGGATGCGCTCGCCGATAACAAATTTGTCGGTCTTCTGCCTACGGCGCTGCTGAGCGAACAATCGCAATGGATAACGGCTTTTGCGCTGATAAGGACGTATCCGCTGTTTACCGCATTTGAAACCAGCGACTTGACGATGGCTTCCAGTCTGAAATCGGCAGGCGCGGCGATTCAGGCGGCCATGCGGCGCAGCCCTTGGGATAACAACGTTCCCGCCAACGCTGACTTGAATGATGACAGCGAACAACCCGTCTTCTATAAAACGGCGTATTTTTACAGCCCATATGCGGAGTCGCAGCTGCAAAACAAATGCGGGTCTGTCGCGGGCATCGGCGTGATTTTTTATGACTTCCAACTGGCTTACCTCAATATGGCGGACAAGCCGATTCCGTCCGCCATCCCCGATTCGGTGACGGATGCCACGTCTTTTGAGGAACTGCAGGCCACGGTAAATCCCGGGTTTCAGATTTCCACAAGCTCGAACCGCGTATACGCCACCGGGGCTTCCAACGCCTCCGGCACGGCCGCAGATGTGACGCAGAAGCTCTCGGTCACCTCTTCCTCCACGCTCACGAACGATTTCTCTTCCACGCATGAGTATTCCGTCAGTTCCACCGTGGGGCATCAGGCGTTGCCGGTCAACGAGACCAATCCCATCCTCAGCGCGCTGAAGACGGCCGTCTCCATTGCGTATGCGTCCGTATCCGAAGGCAAGCTGCAGACCCAACCCGCGAACTCTTGGAGCAAAACGACTTCCGAGGTATTCACGACCACGCAAGGTTCCTCCACGAGCAACACGGAGAGCAAGACGGTGGAAAGCACCATCGGTCTGACCTTGCCGCCGCACACGGAGGTGCTACTGGAACAGAGCGAGTTCAACGAAAATGTAACCATGGACTATGACTACCCCGTGGCTGTGAATTACAAAGTGAAAGTCGTGCAGTTCGGCGGGCAGTGGAATTCGGATCAGGGCGACTACAAAACGGTGCATTTCAATACCATCGCCACGTTCGGCAACAACAATGCCGGACACACCAACGCTGCGGACAATCTCCAAAAGCGCTATGCAAACCGCTCGAACGCCGGTTATGAAGCCTATTACGGCGGCGGGGTGGATTTCAACAATTCCGAGAACCCCGCAGCCTTGCACGAGAGCTACTATGACAGCCTCTATGGCTCCAAAGACTTTCTATACAGCACCTACCCCGCCGGGGTGCGCGGCTTCGGCGAGATTGTCGCGGACATCTCCGGGGCGCGGCCGATGTCCTCAACGGGCGGGTCGATGAGCTATACGGTCAGCGGAACCAATTCGAGTGTGAGCAACATTGTGCCGCTCTACCCCTTGAGCGAGGTGCGCGTCACGGATGCGACCGCCGATTTTGAGGTCAATGCCGGCGAAACGATGTACCTCTCCAACATCGGCATTGAGGGCTACGACAGCGGCAATGTCGCCTTTTACGGCTTCAACAAGGCCAAAGGGCATTGGAAAGTCCTTGACACCGCAGGCAACGTGACCAACGACAGCGAGATTGCGCAGGTCAAAACCGACCCAGTCAGCGGCAATGACTACCTCGAGGCAGGTGACACCGCCGGTTCGGTCTACCTCAAGTATTTCATTGACGAGGACGTGTATTTCTACAGCAGCAACGTCGACAGCTTTGCCAAGAACAGCGACCTTGCCAAGACGGCAGTCATCAAAGTCAACGTGCGGCACCTGCCCTTTGCGGGCGCGGTCAACCTGACCGGCACGGTCATTGGCTATCCCGGCGATGCAATCGACCTCTTCGCAGCGGACAGCCTTACAGCGAGCGTGAACGACGCGAGCGGCAAGGAGATAGGCCGCCCCATCACCTTTGAGGCCAAGGAACTGCCTGACAAGGGCGTTTCCGTCACAGCCGAGGGCACTTTGACGTTTACCAAGATCGGCACCTACCACATCCGCGCCGTGAGCGGCGACCTCTACTCCGATTGGGTGGAGGTGCAGTGCATTGCCGCACCGGTGTTAAGCTGCTTGACCGTCAGCGACCCGAACCGTGCGCTTCAGACACAACTCCCGGTCGGCGGTGCGGCGCAGGTCGACCTCTCGAATGTTGTCGTGCGCGGCTATGACCAGTACGGCAACATCTTCAGCGACCTGAACGGCTTGACGTGGAATGTTTCCGGCGGCGAGGCGAGTGTAAACGGCAGCACGGTGACGGTCACAGGGGCAGGATTGTTCAGCGTGACGGCAACGGTAGGCAGTGTAACTTCCAACGCTTTGACGCTCAAGGTAACGAGCCTCAACGAACTCCGCCTCAGCGACCCGGCGGGTGTCCTGACGGCGCAGCTGACGAGCCTGAATCCGGTCAGCCTTGACCTCTCCGGGCTTACGGTGGAGGGCTTTGACCAAGACGGCAACGCCATCGCCTGCAGCGATTCCGTGACTTGGGCGGCGAGCGGGGCCGGTGCCTCCGTGTCGGGCAGCACGCTCACCGTGGCGCAAACAGGTGCGGTCCGTGTGACGGCGGTGGTCGGCGGCGTGATTTCCAACGCCCTGACGCTCAACGTGACCGGCGCTGCGGCTAGTGTGCGGCTTGTCATAAACGGTACGCCGCAGGCATATGCCAACGACACGCCGATTGACCTAGCGAACTGGGATGCCATCAGCGCCGTCACGTACGACAGCACCCGCAAGGAGATAGACCGCCCGGTTAGCTATGAAGTGCAGGAACTCCCGAGCAAAGGCGTGACGCTTACGGACGGGCAGCTCAGTTTCACGCAGGCGGGTACGTTCCACATCCGCGCCGTGAGTGACGGTGTCTATTCGCCATGGGTGGCGGTCACGGTTTCGCCGGACAAGGCCGTGCTCGCCGGGAAAATCGGCAGCACCACAAAGCTCTACCGCAGGCAGGACGCGGACTATTTCAAGAATCTCTCCCAAGCCGGAATCACGTGGGTCTGTGATGACAACGGCCTCTTCACGATGGACGCCGACGGGCATATCGCTTTTAAGTTCGCCGCCTCCTCCCTCCTGCACGGCACCGCTGTTGTGAAAGCCTTGGATGCCAATGGGCAAACCGTCGCCGAAACCGCGGTCACCGTCACCTGGACGTGGTGGGATTGGATTTTCGTAATGCTGTTCTTTGGCTGGATGTATTTGTAGAGGGCGTGCGTTTACACGTTTTAAAAAAACGCAGAGTGTTTGATAGGAATACTGAAACCGGTCTTGACAATACTGCTTGGATATGCTATAATCAACCGGTACGGGCATGAAAAGCTATGTTCTGCAGAAGAAAGGAGCCAAGCAATGAAAAAGAATATTCCGGGGTTTGCTTCCACAATCCTGCTTTGTGCGGCGTATGTTTGGGGTCTGGTGGAGTATGTCGTATGGCGCTCGGCGGCGCTGTTCGTGTTTTCCGTTGCGGCGGTGTTGCTCTGTGCGTGGGCAACCGCTTTCTTTGCACGGCGGGCGTTGGACAAGACCGCCAAAGCATCCGCGCTGTTTGCTGCCGGCTTTGCGGTATTACAAGCGGGCGTTGCGCTTTGGGTTGGCTGTGTGCTGTGCCATAACGTGTTGGAGATTTCCTATGAGGTGACGGTTGCGGTGTCCGCGCTGCTCTCTGCGGCGTTAACTGTTGGGCTTTGGGTTCTCTCCGCCAAGGGAACAAGCAAGGGCTTCAAGGCTAGTCTGGCGGTACTCCTTGCTGTCTTCCTCGGCGGTGCGGCTTTTTGGTGGTTGCTGTGGTTCCCGCAGGCACCCGCCTATGCCGGGGAAAGCTACCCGCAAGTAAAAGCGAACATCCAAATTGCAGATGCCCCTGCCGTCACTTCTGCCGCCCCGCTCACCGAGGAGCAGAAACACGCCCTCCTGCAGAATCCGGACCGGGGCTTCCGCATGGAAACGTACTTTACCTTGGGGCGTGAACCGATGGTCGCCTACCCCTCCGAGACGGAGGATCCTTGGGAGAAGCTGGATCATTTTATTGAGAAGTACCAACCGGAAAGCCCGCAAGTCATACAATTATATATCTACCTCTCCAACTACCGGGAGAAACCGTTGGACGACTTGGCTTTCGCACAGTTGAAGCAGATTCTGGAGTACTTGGACAGCCGCAGCATCCGTGCTTTGCTGCGCTTTGCCTACCAGACGGAGCGGGAGGAACTGCCGGACGCGGCCTGGTCTGTGGTGAAAGGGCATCTCGACCAAATCGGGGCGTTCTACCAAGACAATGCAAAGCTCGTTGCGGACAGCATCTACGCCATGCAGATGGGCTTCCTGGGAAAATGGGGGGAACTGCACAGCTTTATTAATATGAAAGAGAAAGACCTCCTACCGCTGTTCAACAAGGTGATGTCTGTCACACCGAAAAACCTCTATGTAACAATCCGCTACACGGAATATATGTCATACATCAAACCCGGCTACCGTTATCGTTTGGGAATACACGATGATACGATTACGGGTCTGCCAAAAGTACACTGGTCCTCATTTCGCTACAATGAACCCGATAACAAAGCGAAGTGGGAGAAAACGTTCTCCCGCACCGTCAATGATATGGAGATGCCGTGGGATTGGGAAAAAATTTATGGTGCGTGGGAAGACGGTGCGCAGGATTTCATTGTGCCGGGCTATGAAAACGAGCCGGACGAACGCGGCTACTACTACTATGCCTCCGCAAAATCGCCGTGGGAACCGGTGCTGGAAATGTTCAAGGTCTACCATCCCATGACCTACTCTTTGGAGCACAACTGGCGCGAGTCCGACCCGGCCTATGGTGCGATGCTTGGTTGGCTGGACGAAACCGTCACCGCGGATTGGCTGACAGAGCACGGCCTGCCCTACAATGCGCGGCTCTTTGCCGAAGGCGGAATGAATCCGTTTGCCTACTTGCAGTATCACTTGGGCTATTTGCTCACACTGTCCGAGAAAACCGCCGACGATGGGAAAGTGACGTTCTCCATCAGAAACGACGGCCTCGCTGCGCCGCTGACCATGCAGAGTATGACCATCGAAGCGGACGGCAAGACCTACAGCGTGGAGAACTGGAAACCGATGGATTTGCAGGGCGGGAAGGAGTTGACCTTTACAATTCCCATACCCGGGATTGCCGATGGGACGGATTTCTCTGTTGTCCTTTCTCCGTATGCAGGATGCAAGTACGCTGTCAATTGTATTCTCGGGGAGTAATGCTATGCCGGTCGTTAGTGATTCCTTTTTGCAAGAATACTTAACATCCTGCCGTTATTCTCGCGCCTATCATCCCACCCAGGCACAAAAGCGAATACCATTACTTTTTTGCTTCATCGCAGTCATGATACTTTCCGGTTGCCGACCAAGCGGTCAGACGCTGAACCTCGCCGACCAATCCAGTATAACATCCTTGAATCCGCATTCCCCTCCACCAGAAAGGAGCCGACTCATCTGACAAGGCTATTCTAACACAATAAAGCGTGCTTGTCAAGTGATTTTTCGAGAATACAACCGATTATCGGCGTTGCGTTATCTCACAAAACCGCCGGAATAATTCTCAACAAGAACGATTTGCGCCCTGAGCCACGGCGAAGCCGGCGCAAATCGCTCTGCG
>JAISUW010000039.1 GCA_031271865.1 Oscillospiraceae bacterium | reverse complement strand
GGCCGCAATGCGGCCGCCTCTCAGTTTCTAAAGGACTGAATCGGCGCGGGGATACGGCCACCGCGGCGGACAAAGGCAAGGCAAGGGGAAGGATTGACGGGCATAACGGGAGCGGAGCCGAGCAGGCCGCCGAACTCGAGGGTATCGCCGACGGCGCAGCCGATGGCTGGTATGAGGCGGACAGCGGTTGTTTTGCCGTTAATCATACCGATAGCCATCTCATCGGCGAGGATACCGGCGAGGGTTTCGGGGGAGGTATCGCCGGGGACGGCGATCATATCCAAGCCAACGGAGCAGACCGAGGTCATAGCTTCGAGCTTTTCGAGGGTAAGGGCACCGGTGCGGGCGGCATCGATCATGGCGTGGTCTTCGCTGACGGGAATAAAGGCACCGGAGAGACCCCCGACATAGGAGGAGGCCATCACGCCGCCTTTCTTGACGTTGTCATTGAGCAGGGCGAGGGCGGCGGTGGTACCGGGCGCACCGGCATCCCCCAAGCCCATCTCCCGGAATATCTCAGCGATGCTGTCGCCGACGGCGGGGGTGGGAGCCAAGGAGAGGTCTATGCTCCCGAAAGGGACGCCGAGCCTATGGGAAGCCTCCATGGCGACAAGCTGTCCGACGCGGGTAATCTTGAACGCTGTGCGTTTGACGGTTTCGCAGAGGGTTTCAAAGTCAGCGCCGCGGACTTCCTCCAAGGCGCGCTTGACCACGCCGGGGCCGCTGACACCCACATTCAGGCACAGGTCACGCTCCCCGACCCCATGGAAAGCACCCGCCATGAAGGGATTGTCCTCCACGGCATTGCAGAATACCACGAGCTTCGCGGCACCGATACAGCCGGCGTCCCGCGTGAGGGATGCGGTTTCATGGATGGTATGCCCCATGCGCAGCACAGCATTCATGTTGATGCCCGCTTTGGTGCTACCGACATTGACAGAGGCGCATACGCGCTCTGTGGTTGCCAGTGCCTCGGGAATGGCGTGCTGCAGGGCGCGGTCAGCAGGCGTAGAACCTTTCTGCACCAAAGCGGAGAAGCCGCCGATAAAGTTCACGCCGACACTTTCGGCTGCCTTATCCAGCGTCTTGGCGATTTGCACCAAACCCGCCGTGCTGCCGCCGGCTTTGCACAGCGGTGCGGCCGCGATGGCTATGGGGGTGACGGAAATGCGTTTGTTGACAATGGGGACACCGTACTTGGCGGATATTTCCTCACCCGTTCGAACCAATTTATCGGCCGAACGTGTTATTTTTTCATAGATACCTGCGCAGAACTGCGGCAAGCTGTCCGAGGCGCAGTCCAAGAGGGAGATACCCATGGTGATGGTGCGTACATCTAAGTTCTGCTCGGAAATCATCCGCAGGGTTTCTTGGATTTCACCCAGTTCAAGCATGGTGCGTCCTTTCTGCAGCTCACCTCTGTGCGTTTTCCTTCGTTTGGGTTTCCGGCGGTAGGAGTACGGTACGGGCGATGTATATCGGGCGTTTCTTGGTCTCGCTGTAGGCCTTCGCCATATACTCCCCCAAAATGCCCATGGCAAAGAGCTGTATACCGCCCAAGAACAGAATCAGCGTCACAATGGTAGCATACCCCGGAACGGGAATATCAAAGGCCAGCTTCTGTATGATCACTACAATCATATAGATAAGGGCGGCGGCAGCAGAGAGAACACCCGCAAAGGAGGCAATCCGCAGCGGCATGGAGGAGAAAGATACAATGCCGTCAAAGGCATACTTAAAGAGCTTGAAGGTATTCCACTTGGTACTGCCGGCATTGCGTTCCCGGGCGGTGTAGGGAATGTATTTGGTAGAAAAGCCGACCCAAGAGAACAGTCCTTTGCTGAAGCGGTTGCGCTCACTCATGGAGAGGATGGCATCCACCATGCTGCGGCGCATACAGCGGAAGTCCGAGGCACCGTCTACAAATTCAATCTCCGTGAGGCGGTTCATGAGCTTGTAGAAGCCGCGCTTCAGCAACGCGGTGACTTTGCTCTCCCGCCTTGCCTCTTGGCAGGCGCATACGCAGTCATACTCGTCGTTGCGCAGGAGGTGCTGCGCCATGAAGAGGGCGACTTCCGGCGGTTGCTGCAAGTCGGCGTCTATAATCACCGTCAAATCCCCGGCGGCGTGTTCCAATCCGGCATAGATGGCGCTCTCCTTGCCGAAGTTGCGGGAGAAGCTGATGACCTTGACAGGGAGGCGGTTCTCTGCATGGAGGCGCTTCAGTTCGGCCGCCGTTTCGTCTGTCGAACCGTCGTCTGCATACACCAGTTCGACCTCGAACGCGCTGCCTGTGAACACGCGCAGGATTTCGTCGTGCATGGCGCGGACGTTTCCTGCCTCATTATAGCAGGGCATGACAAAGGATATAAGCATAGCTTTGGTTCTCAATTCTATCGGTTGATAGGGCAGTATATGCCCCTATCAGTCCAAGAAGTCCTTGAGCCGTTTCGAACGGGAGGGGTGGCGCAGTTTGCGGAGTGCTTTCGCCTCAATCTGGCGGATACGCTCGCGGGTGACGTTGAATTCCTTGCCGACCTCTTCCAATGTGCGCGGGCGACCGTCGCCCAGCCCAAAGCGCATGGCGAGGACTTTCGCTTCGCGGGGGGTGAGCGTGTTGAGGACATCTTGGAGCTGTTCCTTGAGGAGCATGGCGGAGGCACGGTCGGCCGGCGCCGGCGCATCCTCGTCGGGGATGAAGTCGCCCAGAAGGGAGTCCTCCTCTTCGCCGATGGGGGTCTCCAAACTTACCGGCTCTTGCGCCACGCGGAGGATTTCGCGCACCTTGCTCTCCTCCATGCGCAGCTTGGCGCTGATTTCGCCGATGGTCGGGTCGCGCCCCAGCTCATGCAGCAGGGAGGCGGAGGTCTTCTTGACCTTGTTGATGGTCTCCACCATGTGGACGGGGATGCGGATGGTGCGGGCTTGGTCGGCGATGGCGCGGGTAATGGCTTGCCGCACCCACCAAGTGGCATAGGTGGAGAACTTGAATCCCTTCAGGTAGTCAAACTTATCCACGGCCTTTATCAGACCGAGGTTGCCCTCTTGGATTAAGTCCAAGAAAGCCATCCCACGGTTGGTATAGCGTTTGGCGATGCTGACAACCAGACGCAGGTTCGCCTCCGCCAAGCGTTTCTTCGCGGATTGGTCGTCCTCGCCGATACGGATGGCCAGCTCTATCTCTTCCTCGGGCGTGAGGAGCTGCACGCGGCCGATTTCTTTCAAATAGACGCGCACGGGATCCTCTAACAGCTGCGCCTTGTCATCGATAACAATCGTACCGATGTCCGCTTCCCGCGGGGGCTGCAGCACCAGATCCAAATCCAGCGCCAAGGACTCAAAGTCATCGATAATCTCGATTCCCTTGCTTTCCAGCTCGGTGTAAAGCTTATCCAGCTCCTCAATGTCCATGCCTTGGTCGAGCATGGCATCGATCTCCATGGCGGTGAGCTTCCCTTGCGCCATGCCCTTGTTGATAAGCGCGGCACGCGCTGCGGACTTTGAGACTACCATGTCCTCAATCATACCTAAAAGTACCCCTTTCGTTTTCGGAAACATATGTGTGTTTGTTTTTGTGTTTGTTCGAATTGCGGCCGGTTTGCTTTCCGGTTTGTTGCCTGTTCCTTGGTTTTGGATATTACGAAGCCCCGGGAAGCCGCCCGTTTCGGCGGAAAGCCTCCCGAAATTGCGTATCGTCGCTGAAAACTGTGCGCAGTTGCTCGCGTTTCTCAAAGAGTTGGCGCAGCTTTTCGATGCCGTCTTGGCACAATTTGGCGGGATTTGTCATGCGTAGAGCCTCCTCCTGCATTCTGGCGAGTTCCGAAAGCTCCGCTTCGTTGAAGATTTCATGCAAGTAGGGAATTTCAACTTCCACCCCCTCGGCAAGGCGAGGCAGTAGCCCTTCCAGCAAACGCCTGTTTAACGTCGTGGCAAAATGTGCCGTGTTTAGTATGCCCCCTACTGTTAAATAGACATCCGGATGGGCTACTAGGGTTCCAATTATTTTTTCTTCCGCCGCAGCCTCTGCGGGGAATTCTGCGCGGGTGCGGTCTAGGGACACTTTGTTTTTCGGCATGACGGGGGGCGTGAACTGCTCGAAATCCCGCTCGCTCTTTTTCTTGCGGGCGGCGCGGTGGGACTGAATCATTGCCAGCAGGGACTCCTTGCGGACCTCCAACTCCTCCGCCAGGCGGCTGCTGTAGAGGTCGGCGGTGATGGCGTCCTGGTAGGAGAGAATCTGCGCCGCCCGGCGCAGGTAGTCCTGTTTGCCTGCGGTGGCGGTGAGGTCAAAGCCTTCCCGCGCTGTGAGGAGCTTGAATTCAATGTCATTGGAAGTGTTCTCCAGCAGGGCGCGGAATTTTTCCGGTCCGTGGGTGTTCAGTATCTCATCCGGGTCTTTGCCGCCGTCCAACTGTATGACGCGGGTCTTTATCTGCGTCTTCTCCAGGACGGCAAGAGCCTTCTTGGCGGCATTCCGGCCGGCTTCGTCCGCGTCATAGCAGAGGGTAATCTCCTCTGCGTAGCGGGAGAGGAGGCTCGCCTGCCGGTCGGTGAGTGCCGTGCCCAAGCACGCCACGGCTTGCGTAAATCCATGGGCGTGGAGGGCGATGGCATCCATATAGCCCTCGCAGAGAATCAGCTTCTTGGTCTTGCCGTTTTTGGCAAAGTTCAGGGCGAAGAGGTCGTTGCCCTTGCGGTAGACCGGTGTATCGGAGGTGTTGACATATTTCGGTTTGCTGTCATCCAGGACGCGGCCGCCGAAAGCGATGACATTCCCGCGCAAATCCAGTATGGGTACCATGACGCGGTTGCGGAAAGCATCGTAATAGGAGATGCGGCCGTCCCGTTCATGCTTGATGACAAGGTTTGCGGCAACCAACTCCTCCAAGGAGAAGCCTTCTCCCAGCAGGTGGCTGCGCAAGGCATCCCAGCCGGCGGGGGCATAGCCCAAGCCGAAATGCACGATGATCTCATCGGACAGGCGGCGTTTCTTCCAGTACTGATAGCCGGGGTTTTCCGCATTCCAGTACTGCCTGCCGTCGGGGGCTTGGATGCGCAGTTGGGCGTGAAAGAAGCGGGCGGCGGCGCGGTTGGCGGAGAGTATGCGCAGGCGCAGCCGGGAAAGCGCGTCCTCCTGCCCCTCTTTGGGAACGGTCAGCCCATAGCGTCCGGCCAGTTCCTCAATGGCATCTACATAGCCGAGGTTCTCCTTCTTCATGATATAACTGATGGCATCCCCGCCGGCTTGGCAGCCGAAGCAATAGAAATGATCCTCCCAGACATGGAAAGAGGGCGAGCGCTCATTGTGGAACGGGCACAGACCGACCCATGTGCGTCCGCCGCGCTTCAGCTCCACTTCAGTACTTATCACATCACGTATATCTACACGCTCTTTCAGAGCGGCTATGAACGAGTCCGGAATCCGCGCCATGGGAGGGTTCTCCTTTCCGCAAGCGTGGGTTGCCTGCTGGTCTGCCGGCTTGTCCTGTTTTGTGATAATATGTACGCATGGGGCTTCTTTTCTACATTATACGCAGAAGACCTGCTGATTCCCTGCTGAAGCTGCAAAAAAATTTTCCCTCATGTTTCCGAGCGCTTTTCCTTTCGAATGCCTGCCGAGGGAATCCGGGCAAATCTGTGCGTTTTGTGAAAGTTACAAAAAATGCCCTGAAACGCTTGTAAAGAATCGGAAGATTTGGTATAATATACATATGCTTTCCCCAGTGTCAAACCGAATTCATGGAGTAGAATCAGATGGAAAACGAAGCGCTTCAAGACAACCTACCGGAGGAAACCCCGCTTCTGTCTGACCCGGACGGCGGGTCAGGCTACCCGGATACACCGCTCCCCGACATGCAGGAGGAGGACTTGCCGAAGCAAGGCATCGGCTTGGGCCCGTGGCTTGCCGCGATGGTCATTGTGCTGGCGGTATCGGCCACGGCACTCTTTGCTGTCGGGAACTGCCGCTTGGTATGGGCCGTCCTGAAAGGCGACTTGCTCATGCTGCAGAAGAAAGCCTACTCTGCATATGACCAATATGATGCGGCCATTGCCTTGGCTGCGGAGTTGGACGAGAATGTGACCGCTGTCTTCCCGGCGGACTTCTCCGCCGGGGGGAAGCCTTTGTTTTCCGCCGGCAGCTATGCTTCCTCGAAGCAGGTGCTGATTATGAACCAGGTGGCGGGGCCATGGCAGACGCTCTCGCAGTATGAGAACTTCTATCCCTACCCGGACAACAACCCGCCGCCGCACCGTCTCAAGAAAATCGCCGCGCATTCCGCCGCGCTCCTCAAAATCTATGATAAGGTATATGCGGAGTACCAAAACGCTGCCGTGCTCTCCGATGGGAGTGTGGCTGCCGATGTGCTGACGGCCATTGAGACTGTCCGCACCGCCGATACGGACGAAAGCCATGGCGTATACTACGATGTCCTCGCCCTCGAGATGATGGCCTCGGAGCCTTCCATGCAGGAAGAGGCTAAGGCGCTCGCCTCTGAACTGCGCCGGAATCCCGCCTACGAGTTCTGGATGACCGAACCGTATGAATACGACATCGCCATCCGCGAGAATGACTATGAAGCCGTCATTGCTTTGGGAGAAGCTCGTGAAGCGCGCAACAGGGAGGACTCCGCCGCCGCGGAGTACGTTGCCCGCGCCTATTACCTCTCCGGGGAACCGACCGAGGCTTACCAAACGGCGCTGGCACTCTTGGACGAAGCGGATGTTTCCTCCCGCGACGCCGGGAAGCTCCTGCTGGCGGAGCTATACAACCGCGACGGCAAGTATGCAGAGGCGCTGAAGTACTGCGAGGAAGTCATCGCGGTGGCAGACATCTCCATGATGGCCGGCTGCACTTCGAAAGCAATCACCCTCTTCCTGTCCGGCGAAACGGAGGAATCCCTGCGCTACGCCAAGGAGATTTACAGCGGCTATGCGGATCAGATTGACGGCTCTTTCCTCTATGCCTGCCTAGCCATAGCCGCCGAAGGAAAAGATGCGGAGTTCTATGACGAAGTCGCTTCCTATATAGACCCACCGGCGGCTATCGCAGAAATCAAGGACGGCAAACGCACCGTGCAGAGCATCTACGCTGACGGCTGGGGTACGGTTTCTGACGCGGAAACCGTCACAGCCATAGAAGCCGAGGGAGGGGAAACTGAATGAAGACGCTTTATCTGGTCTCGAAAGTACTGACCTTCCCGGGGGCTTTCCTGAAGGGCTTCTGGGAACACCTGATCTGCAACCTGTTTGAGGTGCCTATCCTGCAGCGCGGCTACCTGCGGGACAATTGGTACTGCGGGCACGTGGAACACGCCGCCCCGGAGGGGAAGAAACGCTTCTGGGTGCTGTTCCTGCCGTCTTTCCTGAACTTCGTCTGCGGGTTGCCGTTTGTACTGGCGGGAGGGCTGCCGCTCTTCTTCTTCGGCGTGCGCCCGGCGGATACTGCCCTCTTTGCCTTTGAGGTGCTGTTTGTGTATATGGGTTTGTGCTTCTGGTGCAATTTGGGTTTGGCACACCAAAGGCAAGCGGCAGAGGGCTGATTCTTGCTTCCGGGTTTGCACTTTGGTTGGGTTTTGCCTTAGGGTGTGCTGATAGGATAGCTTTGTTCC
>JAISUW010000052.1 GCA_031271865.1 Oscillospiraceae bacterium | reverse complement strand
TTCCATCCAAGCGGGCACTTCTGCAAGGGGGTCCGGGGGTGTCCCCCGGCCGCGGGGGGTCCCGGGGGCGCCGCGGGACGCGCCCCCGGGCGGGGGTTTGGGGGCAGAGCCCCCAAGGTGGAGGAACACACCTATCCTTTTATAACACTCTCAGGCAGAACAAACCACAGTAACCCCTTACAACCTTCGTCAAATTCACGATTGTTCAAGCAAAAAAACACTATTATATCGTCATAATGCACAAAAATTATCCGAAAGCTCCGCCATGGAGGTCGATATGAACACAGCATGGCTCGTCACAAATGCCTCGGCAAGCAGTACCAAGTTCCGCGAAATATATGCAATGCTTATAGCCGCCGGTGCCCGGCAGGGACTGGTTCTCGAGGCAGTCACAAACGCAGAGGCCATCGCCCGCGCCGCAGCCGCGGCAAAGCTGCCATCCTATGCCGTCTTCTGGGACAAGGACATCCGCGCCGCCCGGTATTTGGAGAACGCCGGGATACGTCTGTTCAACACAGCCGCAGCCATAGAGGCGTGTGATGACAAGTTCCTCACCTATGCGCGCCTCGTCCCGTACGGCATAGCCATGCCGCAAACGCTACCGGTACCGAAAACCTGGGCACCCCCCGACTGGACAGGCTCTCCTTTCACCGCACAAGCAGGAGAAACCCTCGGCTTTCCGCTGGTTGTTAAGGAGTGCTTCGGCTCTTTCGGTCAGCAGGTCAGCCTCGCCCGGAACCGTGCGGAACTGGAGGGCATCCTCAACCGCATCGCTATGCGCCCTGCTTTGCTCCAGCAGTATATCCCGAGCAGTAAAGGCCGTGACATACGGATACAAGTTGTCGGCGGAGAAGTCATTGCCGCCATGCGCCGCCAATCCGATACCGACTTCCGCGCCAACCTGACCAATGGAGGTCGCGCCTATCCGTATACGCCGACCCTTGCGCAAGCAGAAATGGCAACGGAGGTTTGCCGCTTGCTGCATCTGGACTTTGCCGGTGTAGACATCCTCTTTGGAGCCGGCGAGGAACCGATTCTCTGCGAGGTCAACTCCAACGCGCACTTCAAGAACCTTTATGACTGCACGGGAGTCAACACCGCTGACGCGATTGCAGCGCATTTGATTCGGTCTATGAACAAGCAGTAAGGATACCAACCATGCCCCCCTCCAAAGCCTACGTCATCTACACCGCCTACGAAGCGCACCGCAACGCAGGTTTTCTCCGTCTGCTCCAAGCTTCCTGCACAGCAAGAGGCATAGACTTGCAGCTTCTGGTTTCGGAACATATACAACCAACGCCCCACGAGCCGCCGGTATTCCCCGCCGGCATCCAAGACAGCCGATTCATCCTCATGCGGGCCGGCAATGCAAATCTCAGCCGCGCATTGGAGCAGATGGGATGCCGCGTCGCCAATCCCTCGGTAGTAACAGACATAGCAGAAGACAAGTACAAGACCTATGGACTTGCCAAGCGCCTCGGCATCCCGGTGATGGAGACAGAGCTTTACACGCCGGCCATACCATTGCAGGTGTCTTTTGTCGCCAAGCCCCGCACCGGAAAAGGGGGCAGGGGGGTCTATGCCGTAACAACGCCGGAGCAAGCCGAATCTCTGCGCCCTATCCTCGCAGCAGAGCCATACCTTATCCAGCAATCTGCCGCGGAATCCAAAGACCTGCGCGTCTATGTCGTCGGCGGTGAAATTGCGGCATCCATCCTGCGCACGCCGCAAGAGGGTGCTTTCCGCGCCAACTACAGCCTTGGCGGCAATGCGGCTGTCATGGAGCCGAGCGATGAAATCCGTGCGATAGTACGCACCCTATCCGAATTCTTGCACCCCGACTATGTAGGTTTCGATTTTCTCTTCCATAACGGACAGCCGGTTCTCAACGAGATAGAGGATGCAGTAGGTGCGCGCATGGTATACGCTCTGACGAACATAAACATTGCCGATTTGTATATCAGCCATGTAGCAGGGTCAACCGCGTCGGGAAGATAGGAAAGGAAACCCAACTCGCCCGGCGGCGCAGTTGCATCGGCCGAAGATTCCAAAACCGAAAGCAAAAAGGAACGTCGCCGCCGCACAAGCAGTCTTATCCATGAGAGGAAGTACCCGGCAGAGGCAGACGGAATATTCCGTTCTCGCAATTGGATTTGCCAAATCTTGACATAGCTTGGCCGAATTCACTTGCTTTTTCAGTAAGTGTGTGTTATAATCGAATGAGGGAGACCCATCTTGAAGGGAGAAACACATATGCCAAAGAAATCCAATACCTTTTGCCGGCGCATGACAGCCGCCGCCTTGGCGCTGCTGTTGCTTGCGGGAAGTGCGCCGGCAGCCTCCGCCGCGGCACCCAAACCGGCGCTGAGCGCAAAACTCACAGGCATGCAGCTCTGCACGGCAGCCCCCAAAATTGCCCCCGACCCGAGCAAAGCTGCGGTTCCCGCCCCCGGCACAAAGGCGGAGCGTCCGGATCCGTTGGCACAGAAAGAACCGGAGGGCATCGCCGCCGCCGAAGGTGAACCCGCCGTCGTCAATCCCCTCTATACCGAGTGGCAAGCCTCCGGCGGCACTGCCGGCAAAACCCCTGCGAAGTATGTCACGCAGTTTGAAGCAAAAGCGACCGCGCGCGCAACGAAATCCGCCCTGCCGACAACCTACACATCCCCCTACATCACCTCCGCCAAGAACCAAGACCCGCACGGCACCTGCTGGGATTTCGCAGCAACTGCCGTCGTGGAGTCCTACTTAATGAAAACAGGTGCCGACGCCGCCCCGGATTTTTCCGAGGAGCATATGCGCTACGCCCTGAGCTATACGCAGGACAATCCTTTCGGTCAGGACAGAGGACCGGGCGACGGCGGTCATGAGCGTATGGCCGCAGCCTACTTCACCCGCGCAATGGTCGCCGGAACGGTGGCGGAAGCCGACATGCCATACTCCAACCGCACTTCCTCGCGGAGCATTGTAGAGTTCGCTTCGAAGACGCGCCAAGGGCTTGTGACCGGAATGCGCTTCATTCCAAATCTGGATGAGAATACCACCCCCGGCTCCGAACGCTCCGGGCAGTACAAAGAGGCCGTCAAGAATGCCGTCCTGAACTACGGCGCAGCCGATGTTTCCTACTACGCCGGCGGCAGCAATGACAAAACCCTCGCCGATGGCATGATAACCGTTTACAGCCCTAATGCATGGATGGATCACTCTGTGACCGTTTTCGGCTGGGACGACAACTATCCCGCCTCCAATTTCAGCGGCTCCCCCGCCGGGAACGGCGCCTGGCTCGTCAAGAACAGCTGGGGCGATGACTGGTCGAAGGACGGCTGCTTCTGGATGAGTTACTACACATGGGTTGGCGATGTGACCTATGTCACCGGCTACGAGCCGAATTTCAGCGGCGCCATCTACGACTACAGCCCCTTGGGTACGGGGGAGTTCCGCACCGTTACCGGCAATACTGTCTATGCCTCCAATGTGTTCATCGCCCCGGAGAATACCGCACTGGATAAGGTGCAGTACTACAATACAAATATAAATTCCGCTTATACTGTCTATGTCAAAGTCGGTACGGATGCTGCGTATCAGCTGGCGAAGAATGCGACAGCCACCGCCGCCGCCGCAACAGGCAGCTTCACAGACGAAGGCTACTATACGATAGACGTTGCCAATGTGAATGTCCCCGCCGGTTCCAAGGTTGCGATTGTCATCAAGACCACCGGCAGCAACCTGTCCGTTCCGCTGGAGGACAAGTATGCTTGGACGGTTGCCGAAGAGAACCAATCTTTCTACGGCACGAGTGCCGCTATGAACACGGACAGCGGAAAGACGCTGGGCTGCAACATCAACCTCCGCGCTGTTATGACCGCCGGCAGCAGCCTCACCGACGGGCAGCCGCTGGTACTCCCGGCGCACTGCACCATCAGCTATGACAGCAACGGCGGCACGGGCGGTCCCGGCACCCAGACCGTTATTCCCGGCAGAAGCCAACTTGAAAGCACGATTCCGCTGCGCCCCGGCTATGAGTTTGCCGGTTGGTCGCTGTCTGCCGGCGGCGCAGCCGCTTACTATCCCGGCGGTGCCATCAATGCCGAGGGCGATTTACAGCTCTACGCAGTATGGACACCTTGCCCGACGCTCGTATTGGACACGGATACCGACTGCAAGATTAACTATCCCGGTCAAATGCGCCTCTTCCAATTCACTCCGGCAACAACAGGGATGTACCGCTTTGCCGCACGCAGCAACACCGACACCGTTGCCCGCTTATATGATGCGGATCTCAACAGCCTTGCTTCCAATGACGACAGCAGTTCACTGGATTTCAGCTTCGTTTATGAACTGACCGCCGGCGAGACTTATTATTACGGTGCGTATCTCTACGACACGGGGGAGAAAACCAGCTTCACCATACGGCTGACGAAGCTCACCGCGCCGACACCCATAGTGCCGGACACGAATGTTACCGTCACCACCGCAAGCGATATGGAGGAAGTATTCTACAGCTTCACACCCGCTGCAGACGGCTTCTACCGTTTCTACTCCACCGGCACTTCCGATTCCGTTGGCCGTTTATATGATACCGACTATACCGTGCTGGATTCCAACGATGACTACCAAGGCGACGTCAACTTCTGTTTGCAAGCCTATCTCACAGGGGGTACCGCCTATTACTTCAGTGTTGCCCACTATCCGGATGGCGGCGGTACTTCCGTGGTGCGTTTGGAGTCTTTCGAGCAGACTTGTTACCCGCTTGACATTGTCCTCCACTTCCCCGGCACCATCACCTTGAATGAAACGGCAGCAGTCGATATCGATACCTCCGGCTATTGGCAGGCTTTCGCTTTCACGCCGACCCGCAGCGGGGACTATACGTTCTACTCCGTTGCCATTGCCGACGGCGTGGATCCCTACGGCGGCTTGTTTGATGCGGATGGGTATTGGCTCGCCGAAAACGATGATTATACTTTTACCGACCGCAACTTCCGCTTCAGCTATTACCTCGAGGCAGGGCAGACCTATTACCTTGTAGCCGGACTGTATGAAGGCACGGGTTCGTATACTGTCCGGGCGGAACAAGGCAAAGTGAAAGATCCCTATATCACCGCTTGGGGTATTGTCACTGCCTTTGAGAACAACTTCTGGAATAATGTCCTCTACTGGGTCTGCTTCGGCTGGATTTGGATGGCGTTCTTTCCCCTGTATGGTGTTGTCATGTTCTGATGCGTAGGGCGAAGATGGAGCAATGCTTCCTATATGGAGCATTGCTCCATCTTTCACCGAATGATTCACAGAACGTTCTTACTTTATCCACCACTGCGCAGGAAGTTCAGCGTATAATTGTTTACAGAATAACAATACGTCAGGAGAGAGAAGCAATGGGGAAATTGACATACACAGCGTCTGCGGGACTGCCGCCGCAGAGTTTCGGGCAGGAATGGCTTTTGCACAAGAGGGGATCCGAGTGGTGGTATGCGACGGGCATCTTAAACAGTGCGTCAGGAGATATTTATTCGTGGCAGTTCACGCTGATAAAAGCGGTATTGAAAGGGCTGCCGTTCTGGTTGCTGATGACTGCGCTGACGGATTTTCAGACAGGGGAACATTTGTACGCGCAGAAGATGATGCCGCTCCCGACGAGAATCAGTGTACTGCCGTCGGCGGTGGGCATTCCCGGGGAGGCGGTAATGTGGACCAAAGACGGCGCACCCTCCCGCGTTGAGATGATCGGCAAAGGCTTCACGCTCGCGCTGAACCTCAAGCCGAACAAAGCTCCTGCGTGGCACTGCGATAACGGTGTTTTAGAGATGGGCAATCTGGGCGACCCGAAAGAGCGTACATACTACTACTCATACACCAACGTATCCTGCCAAGGCTGCCTGATGACCGATGCCGATGCTTTCCCCGTGACAGGGAAATGCTGGATAGACAAGCAGGGCGGGCCGTACAACCTCATCAACGTCAAGACCCACTGGGAGTGGTTCTCCTTCCGCTTTGACGACGGCGAGGAGGTCATGCTGTTCTCTTTCCCGCAGAGCAGCTACCAAGACGGCACCTATATCCGTGCAGATGGGAGCTATGAGCGGCTGAATGACTATACCATAGAGCCGATAGAGTTTACAGAGGCAGCCGGGATGCGCTTTGCCTGCAAGTGGAGCGTCACCCTCACCGGCGGCAAGGCAGGCACCTATACCATCGTCCCCAAAACGGACGGCCAGCTCAACCTTGCCTACTTCGAGCTTCTGGCTGACATACGGGAGGAGAGCGGCACACCGGTCGGCGTGTCTTTCGTCGAACTCCTGCCCGGTGTCTACAACGAAAAGATAGACCCCACCAATATGTTCAAGAAAGTATGACCGGCCTATGGAGCAACCGCCGTCCGGGCGCCGTCCCGCAGAACTGCTCATCGCCGCCGCCGCACTATTGGTTGTGGCGGCGCTGCTGCTTTGGAAAGCAGCGCAACCGGAAAGCATGATAGCCCCGCAACTTTCGCAAGCTGTCCAAACCGAACCGGCAGTAACTGAGATACAACCAACTGAAGCTATCCGGACACAAACCGCCCCCGCCGAAGCGGCAACTGCCTTGCCGACGGTACAGGCACGCACATTCCCGCTGAATCTCAACACAGCCTCTTTCGAGGACTTGCTGACGGTTCCCGGTTTGGGGGAGAAGAAAGCCTCTGCAATTATCGAATACCGCAACGCCGCCGGCCGCTATGATTCCGTCATGGAATTAGCGAATATCAAGGGTTTTGGGGAAACGACAGCAGAGCGTTTGTCGGCTTACTTAGCTGTTTATCCCTAAACAGAGTCACGCGTTCTTTACAACCGGGAAACAATCTGCAAATTAATTCTGCTTTTTTCCCAATAACATCTTGACATTTTCGACAGAAAATGATACAATTTTCCTATAGCTTTCAGAAATTGAAATCGGCGGCATTCGCTTACACGAGCAGGCAACTGTTCCCTAAGGCTGTATGTTGTCGGTTATTCCTTTTCCCGAAAGCGTACAGGGCGGGGGGAAGCACCCGCCTGAACAAGAAAGAAGGAAAAGCAACACTTATGGACAACATGGAATTTCTGTTCTGGATCGTACCGGCGGCCTCGGTTTGCGGGCTGTTGTTTGCTCTGAACCGCGGTCTGAATGTCCTGAAAGCCCCGGAAGGCAGCGAGCGCATGGTCGCTATCTCCGGCTCCATTCGCAAAGGCGCGAATGCGTACCTCGGGAGGCAGTACAAAACGGTCGGCATCTTCTTTGCAGCTATGTTTGTGATTCTCGGCATCATGAGCTTTTTGGGCTTCCTGACGCCCTTTGTACCGTTTGCCTTTCTGTCCGGCGGGTTCTTCTCCGGGCTATCCGGCTTTATTGGGATGAAGATAGCCACTGCCGCCAACGCCCGCACCGCTTATGCCTCCTCGCAGAATCTCAACCGCGGTCTGCGTGTGGCTTTTGCCGGCGGGAGCGTTATGGGTTTCACGGTCGTGGGCTTAGGGATGCTCGACCTTTCCATTTGGTATATCCTGCTCAAGTTCGTATTCTATACGGCGGATAACGCCGCTGTCCTGCAACTCGTGCAAGAAGGCCTGACTGTCTCGGATGCACAGATTCAGCTGATGAGCCAAGCGATGCTCACGTTCGGTATGGGTGCTTCGTCTATGGCGCTCTTCGCACGCGTCGGCGGCGGCATCTTTACGAAGGCCGCAGATGTAGGTGCCGACCTCGTCGGCAAAGTGGAGGCCGGTATCCCGGAGGATGACCCGCGCAATCCCGCCGTCATTGCCGACAACGTCGGCGACAACGTCGGTGACGTCGCGGGCATGGGCGCGGATTTGTATGAAAGCTATGTCGGCTCCGTTATAGCCACGATTGCCTTGGCCGTCAGTGCCGGGTATGGGATTGCCGGAGCCTTGGTGCCGATGATTATCGCGGCGGCGGGCATCCTTATCTCTATTGTGGGTACGGTCTTCGTCCGCTGCAAGGAGAACGCCTCCGACAAGGAACTGCTCGGCGCCCTGCGCAAAGGCACTTGGATTAGCTCCGCACTCATCGCTGCGGCAGCCTTTGCCGCTGTGAAGTTCCTGTTGGCAGATAACAAGAGCGTAGAAGCGGGTATGGGTGTCTGCGGTGCGATTCTCTCCGGTCTGGTTGCAGGCGTAGCCATCGGATTTTTCACAGAGTATTACACTTCCGACGTGTATAAGCCCACCAAGAAGCTTGCCGGCTCCTCCAAGACAGGCTCCGCTACCATCATCATCAGCGGCATCTCACTGGGCATGGCCTCTACGGCCATTCCCGTAATTATCGTAGGCATCTCCGTACTGATTAGCTTCCTATGCGCCGGGGGTTCTTTCGGCGCCGACTTTGCCGCGAACTTCTCTAAGGGTCTCTACGGCATCGGCCTCTCAGCGGTCGGTATGCTCTCCACGCTTGGCATCACCCTCGCCACGGATGCCTACGGTCCCATCGCCGACAACGCTGGCGGCATCGCAGAGATGAGCGGGCTCCCGCCCGAAGTCCGCGAACGCACGGACAAACTCGATGGCCTCGGCAATACCACCGCCGCCACCGGCAAAGGCTTTGCCATCGGTTCCGCTGCCCTGACTGCCCTTGCCTTAATCGTCGCTTATATAGACGAGATAGCCCTCAAGCTCAAGGAAGCCCCCGAACTCCTGCACAAGATCCTGGGAGATGGTTCCGCTGCGCAGACGGTAGAAGAAATCCGCGCTGCCCTTATGGAGCAGTTCACCCTTACCAATCCGCCGGTACTCGTGGGACTGTTCATCGGTGCCATGCTCCCCTTCCTCTTCTCTTCCATGACCATGAACGCCGTCGGACGTGCGGCGCAGTCCGTGGTGGTAGAAGTGCGCCGCCAGTTCAAAGAAATCAAAGGACTCCTGACCGGCGAACCGGGCGCAGAGGCGGACTACGCCGCTTGCGTAGACATCTGCACTAAGGGCGCCCAGAAAGAGATGATTGCCCCCGCCGTGGTCGGGGTCGTCAGCCCGTTGGTCGTAGGGCTTATCCTCGGCGTCAATGGTGTCGTGGGTATGCTGGCAGGAGCCACCGCCACGGGCTTCGTCCTTGCCGTCATGATGTCCAACGCCGGCGGTGCCTGGGACAACGCCAAGAAGCACATAGAAGCCGGGAACTTCGGCGGGAAACACTCCGAGGAGCATAAGGCTTCCGTCGTTGGCGATACCGTCGGCGACCCGTTCAAAGATACCTCCGGTCCGTCCATCAATATCCTCATTAAGCTCCTCTCTATGGTGAGTATCGTATTCGCCGGATTGGTGCTGTCCGTTAACCTCGTGGGGGGGTGTTGATAGGGGCTTCGCGAAGCCCCGGGCGGTTCGCGAACCGCCGCTGCGCTTCGCGAAGCGCAAACCGGGCTTCGCGAAGCCCGTCTCCCGCAGGAAAGGATGATGATTTATGGTCAACGACCCCGCATTCAAGCCGACCCACAAATACCAAAAGCTCGGCGGTGTGTTACGCGCCTTGCAGGTATTCATTGTATTCGGCGTATGCTGCATGACGCTGAGCCTGATAGTCACTTGGTGTTCCAAAGAGCAAACGCTTGCGGGCAAGCTTTCGTTTACCGCGCAGTTTGCCCTCAGTCTGCTCTTGCAATTGGTGTATTTCCAGCTCTTTTCCCGCAAGACAGCATTCTTAAAGAACTTCCATTTGTGGTACATGGTCGGCTGCCCGCTGAACTTTGTGATAGCGTTGCTGTCGTACTTTGTCAATGGGTTCAGCGTACAGGCTGTCATCACGTTGGTTCTCTTTGCCGTGTCGCAGGCAGTGGGATTCACACTCATGCGCCTGTACTTCCTGAAATCCGTGCGTGTGCGCACCTATCTCGGAACAGATGCCTATGTCACGCAGAATCCGTTCACTAAGAAACACCAAGCCCCTGCACCCGCCGTCCCCGACCCGGTGCCGCCGCTCTCCGAACCCGGCTTTGATGTATTGGCGGCATTTGGCCGAAAGGCAGCAGAGTAGGGTGCGCCGCAGCATAGGTATATGCTTCTGAAAGAAATACAGAAACTTAGGGAGTGCTTTGTTATGGAGAATACGCCTCTGACCCGAAACCAGATCATCGGCATTATAGGATCTGTCCTTGCGGTGGCACTCATTGTCGGCACTTTCGCTTATGGGTTACACCACAGCCGCGATGCGACGGTTGCCGCCGACGGGGGGGCAGCTTCTGCTGCCTCGACCGCTTTCCGTTTCAGCGTGACCTCCGGCGGCGAGGCGGAAGAAGCAGACGAAGCAGACGATGCGGATGCTGCCGAAGAAACGGACACAGCCGATACAACGCACGGCGGCTCCGCAGCCAAAACCACCACGAAGCCCCGCACCACCGCAGGCAAAACCACAACCAAACCCAAGACCACAACTGCCGCAGGCGGTGTTGCCACGACCATCCCCGACCAATCCGGAACGACCGCTGCCGCCACTACCACCGCTAAGCAGTACCTCGTGAACTTCCTTGTGCAGAATGAGAGCGGTGAATGGACAACGTACAAGAGTGTCTATGTATCCTACGGCGGCACGACCGACCCCCCGGCGGCTCCTGCCGTCAAGGGGAAGACGTTTTCCCGCTGGGCTGCCTCCGCAACAAACGGAGCAACGTTTACAAAAGCTACGCCGGTCACGAAAGCCCTGAATGTCTACGGTGTATATACCGCACTTGCGACCTATACAGTCAAGTTCTATATGCCGGACGGCAACAACGACTGGAAGCTTGTTGACACCAAAACCGGCACGCAAGGCGAATCGTTCGAGCTTCCCGCTACACCGAAACTCAGCACCTGCCCCTTTGCCGGCTGGGTGGAGGGCACGCCCGCCGCATCCACCTATACCCTGCAGTTTGACAGGAACAAAAATCTCTATGCTACTTATAATATAACCATAACTTTTATCACCTCCGGTCCCGGCGTAAGGAGTTCGATTATCACAAACAAGACCATCCGCAGCGGCAGGACAACTTCGTTCCCCTCCCCACCGAGCATTGCCGGATTAAAGTTTGTGAAGTGGACCTTGGGCAGTCCCGCCGGAAAGACTATTACAAGCAGCACACAATTCTCCAACCCCATGGACGTCTATGCCGTCTATGAGGTGTTGCCGACTACGACAACAACTACTACGACAACAATGACCACGACAACCACAACGCTGCCGCCGACGGAGGATTGACAGAATAGGCGCAAAGTGAGATAAAGAATCATATCCATCCCCTTCATCTGCATAGGTTATAGAGAAAACCCATGCGAATGAGGGGGCATTCTATGACCGTCTATACCGTCAAACCGGGTGACACCATCTACAGCATCGCACGCTCCAAGGGCTATGACCCGCAGGAACTGCTGGAAATCAACCGCCTTTCTGCACCGGATGCCCTGTCTGCCGGGCAGAGCATCCTCCTCCCATGGCCGCCGGCAACCTATCTGGTGAGCAAGGGTGACACGCTCTACGGCATAGCGAAGTACTACGGTCTCTCCGTGGAGGCCATCTTGGCCGCCAACCCGCAGATAGAGGATGCCGGCAACATCTATGTCGGGCAGGTTCTCAATCTGCCGCCGAACTTTTGGGGAGAGGCAGTCACCGAGGGTTATGCCTACCCCGGCTTGCGACCTGCCACGCAGGAGGCAGCCCTCCCCTACCTCACCTATGAAGCCATATTTGCCTACGAAACGCGTCCGGCGGGGCGCGACGGTGTGGCATGGAAAGTCCCGGATGACGATGCCGCCATTGCCCGCGCGAAGAAGTACGGCGCCAAGCCGCTCATGGTTCTCGCAAACTTAGACGACGAGCTGGGCGGCTTCAAGGCGCAGCTGATAGAACCCATCCTCAAGTCCGGCAGGAAGCAGGAAATTCTCTGCGAGCTGGTAACGCAGCAGTGCCGCAAGAAAGGCTATGCCGGCGTAGATGTAGACTTTGAATACCTGACCGCAGACCTGCGGGATGACTTCGGCGGCTTCTTGGCGCGGCTGCGTGCTTGGCTCCATGCCGAGGGGATGACGCTCTCCACGGCGGTCGCGCCCAAGACCAAAGACGATGAGCCGGGGCTGCTCTATGCCGGTTTTGATTTTGCCGCCCACGGCCGCTACTGTGACCGCGTGCTTCTGATGACCTATGAGTGGGGCTACTCCGGCGGGGAACCGATGGCCGTCAGTCCCCTGAAAGAAGTCCGCAAGGCGGTGGAGTATGCCGTGAGCCGTATTCCCGCCCAAAAGGTTCTCCTCGGCATCAACAACTATGGCTACGACTGGACGCTGCCCTACAAAGAGGGCACGCGCGCAAAGGTCATCTCCAACCAAGAGGCGCCTGCCCTCGCTGCGCAATACGGCGCAGATATCCAATACGACCAAGCTGCAGAAGCACCGTTCTTCACCTACAACGACGGCAACACCGACCACATCGTCTGGTTTGAGGATGCCCGCAGCATGGAAGCGCGCTTTGCCCTTGTCCGGGAGTTCGGTTTGGGCGGCGTGGGCTACTGGACGGTGAACAACCTCTTCCCGCAGAACTTCAACCTCCTCGCGGACCGCTTTGCCATTGTGCGTTAGTTGCATGAAGCTATAATAGCCGCAGGGTGAGGCAAGCCTCACCCTGCGGCTATAGGATTAAAAAAATAAAAAAAACGCACAAACGTGCTTGACAAAATGAGAATTATGTGTTATACTATAGCATATATGTTCCTACTAATGAAAAGTGCGGAGGTGAACGCTATGCCCATGCTTCCGGGGGCGGTACTGGCGCGCTTCGGCAATGCGGAGGCAGAGCCGCAAAAGGGGCAGATGCAGCGGTACATCCTCCACTGCGACTGCAATGCTTTCTATGCCAGTGTGGAGGAGACCTTTGACCCCTCCCTCAAGAATGTCCCCATGGCGATAGCAGGGGACGCGGCGGAGAGGCACGGCATCATCCTTGCCAAGAATGAGAAAGCAAAGAAGTTTGGTGTCCGGACGGCGGAGACCATCTGGAGTGCCCAACAGAAGTGCCCCGGCTTGGTGCTGCTGCCGCCGCGCTACCACACCTATGAAGCGTTCTGTGAGCGAAACAACGCCGTCTATGGGGAATACACCGACCTGGTGGAGCGGTTCGGCTTGGATGAGAGCTTTCTGGATGTGTCGCTCTATGTCCGCAGCGGTGCTCCCCCGGCAGAGCGCGAGGTCTATGCCCTCTCCGTGGCGCACGAGATTCGCGAGCGCATTAAACGCGAGATGGGTATCACCATCAGTGTGGGGCTGTCTTGGAACAAGGTCTTTGCCAAGCTTGGCAGCGACTACAAGAAGCCGGATGCCGTCACGGCGTTCTTCCCGGACACTTGGCAGGCGCTGGTGTTCCCCCTGCCGGCCGCAGACCTGCTGTTGGTTGGCCGCAAGACCGCCGAGAAGCTGGAGAGGCACTACATCCGCACCATCGGCGAACTGGCCGACACCCCCCGCGAACGCTTGGTAAAGTGGTTCGGCAAGGTGGGCAACCAGCTCTATATCTTCGCCAACGGCCTAGACAACAGTCCCGTCCTCCCGGCAGACTACAGTGAGGCTCCGAAGTCCGTCGGGAACAGCTTCACCTTTCCCCGCGACCTGATTACAGATGCCGACATCCGCAACGGGGTTGCGCTCTTGGCGGGAGAGACCGCCGCCCGTCTGCGCGATACGGGGTATCTGTGCCGCACTGTGAAAGTGCTTATCCGCTATGCGGACTTGCGTTTTCTTCAGCGGCAGGCGACCCTCCGCCGCCCAACGTTCTCTGCCCTTGCTATAGAGGAAACTGCCCTGCGGCTGATTGCTATGCACCGCACCGAAGGCATGCCCATCCGCACTTTGGGTGTGACCGGCGAGCGCCTCCTCCAAGCCGGCGACGCGGACTTAGGGCAGCTATCCCTCTTTGACAACAATGCCGGTTTCTACCCCGTACCGAAGCCGCAGACACATACTGTTCCTATGCCGTGAAAGTGTTCGTGCCGGCTTTGAGCGGCAGGAGCTTGCCTGCCAGAAGAGCCTCGGCGGCAGTTCCGGGGGGGACTTGGAAAGTGTAGAGAACCGTCCCATCCGTTTGACGCTCCCAGCGGGAGGATACCAAGCCCTGCCGGGTCTCCAGAGAAGCCTCGGCATACGAAATCCTGTTGTCCGAGATGGGGGCAAATACAATGTGTTTGAAGCCGGGGGCATCTGCTTGCTCGCGGATGCCGCACATGGTGCTGAACATCCAGTCGTAGACCGCGCCGTAAGCGTAGTGGTTGAAGCTGTTCATGCCGTCGGACCACATGGTGCCGTCCGGCTTCAGGCCGTCCCAATGCTCCCACATGGTCGTGGCGCCGCGGGAGAGGGGATAGAGCCAACCCGGGAAGTCCTTATGGAGGAGCAGGTCATAGGCAAGATCGGCATAACCGTTGTCAGAGAGGGCGTGGAGCAGATACGGTGTGCCGAGGAAACCGGTCTTGAGGTGACCGCATTCGCGGACCAGACCGGCGAGCTGCGCGGCGATGCTTTCTCTATCCGCGCCTGCTAAACCAAAGTACAGCGTCAGGGCGCAGGCTGTCTGCGTAGGGACGGTGCAGATGCCGTCGGCAATGAATTCCTTTTGGTAAGCCGTTTTGAGCGCATCGAGCGAGGCCTCGTATTCTGCCATATCCAGTCCCAGCACATCGCCGGCTTGGATGAAGAGGCTCGTGGAGTAGGCAAAGAAAGCGTTCTGCAGCAAGAGGTGCGGCGTTGCGCCGCCGCTGGAGGTGCCTTCCGGACCGTCTAAGTTCAGCCAGTCGCCGAAGTGCCCGCCGCCGACCCACAGACCATCTTTGGTGCGGCGGCGCATATAGTCTATCCAGCCCTGCATGGAGTTGTACTGCTTGACCAGTATACTTTTGTTGCCGTAGGTCAGGTACATCCGCCACGGGCAGACCACGGCGGCGTCCGCCCAGCCGCAGGAGCTGTCACCGTCCCAGAAGATACGCGGGATGACGTGGGGAATGCCGCCATCGGCAAACTGTTCCGAGGCGAGGTCTGCCAGCCACTTGTCAAAGAAGCGTTCCACGTCATAGATATATGTCGCGGTGCGGACAAAGACCTGGGCGTCCCCTGTCCAGCCCAGCCGCTCATCGCGCTGCGGGCAGTCGGTCGGGACATCCAAGTAGTTGTCGCGCATGGACCAGACGATGTTCTCATAGAGCCGGTTCAAATCCGGTTCGGAGCAGGCAAAATGCCCCGTGCGCTTCAGGTCGGAATGTACCGCCACGGCCGTGAAGTCCTCTAAACGCAGCTCGCAAGGCCAATGCAGCGGCTGCACATAGCGGAAGCCCTGCCATGTGAATTTCGGCTGATAGGTATGCTCTGCGCCGTCCGGGATGAAAGTGATTCTCTGCTGCGCGGAGCGGAGATTCTTGGTGTAGAAGTTTCCGGCAGCATCCAACGTTTCCGCGTGGAGCAGAATCGCCGGCGCTCGGTCTCCACCCCGGATTCTAAAACGCACATAGCCGCTGATGTTCTGACCGAAGTCTATGATGGTCTCGCCGTTGGGCGTCTTCAGGATTGCCTTGGCGGGCAGTTCCTCTATCTCCTTGATCTTTTCCCCCTGCCGCGGTATCAGAATCTCGTGGGGCAGCTTCAGCTCGGACGGCTGCAGGAAGTCCGATGCGCCCGGCCGCGCAAACCGATACTGTGGGTCATACACTTCCCCATCATATAAGTTCGCAAATCGCGTCTTGGATTCGCGGCACTTCCATTTGTCCTTCTTGTCGATGACCGTTTCTTTCCCCTCTGCGTCTGTCAGAACAATGCACGCTATCAGCGCAATCTCTTTCTGGCTGAAGCCCGGTTGTATCCAGTCTTTCTCGCGCGCGTGCATCCGCCAGCCCTTCGCTACTTCGATCGAAAGTACGTTCTTGCCTTCCTTTATAAGCGACAGCACATCGTATGTTTCATATTGCAAGCGCTTGCGGTAGTTCGTCCAGCCCGGTGCCAGCACTTGGTCGCCTACCTTGCTCCCGTTCAGTTGGGCATAGTATACCCCTAATGCAGAACATTGCAGTATTGCACCGGTCACATCGGTTGGTGCGTCAAACTCTAATATAAATTCCGCTGCTTGCTCCTCTATCGGCTGCGGATAACGCAGCCAAGGCGCTTTTAATACATGATCCATGTCGGTCGTCCTTTCAGGGGGGAGTTTAGTTTAGCTGAGATGAGTTTAGCTGAGTTTAGCTGAGTTTAGCTTAGCTGAGTTTAGCTGAGTTTAGTTCAACTCAGTTGAGCTTCCCGCGCTCCTCTGCTTCCTTACGAAGCTGCGCTTGCGTTTGGGCAATTTTTTGGTTGCTTTTAACTAAGATAGCTTTAATGTGCGACCACGCTTGTCTGGCAAGGGTGTAGTTATTCCCGCCGAAAACAGGATGGTTTTGCAAGAGATTTAACTTATCACCACAACCGTTAATAGCGTTTTCGCACCGTTGCAGTGCATCAGCAAATTCCGCATGACCGTTGCAAACAACTTGCGCTTTTATAATCCAGTGTTCAGCGGCAAGTGCTTGTGAAACTGCCTCAGCGGCAATGAACAGCTCACAACCTTTATCAGCTGCTTCTACGAAAAGCTGACTCATTAGCACACTCAGTTCGGTCGTTCTGGTTAGGCTTGCACTTTTCCCCATGAAATTCACCTCAAGATTTAAAGGATGGGTTATTATACAACGAATAGTACGATTTGTCAAGGGGTTTGTGGAGGAGCAAACTAAGTTTAGCTGAACTGAACTTAGTTAAACTCAACTCAACTAAACTAAACTCAACTCCAGCGCCCGCGCGACAAGCACATCGGGAGCCATAAAAGCTTGGTAATAAGCGGAATTGGCCGCCTGCATGGCGAATCGTTTCTGGGGATTGAGCAGAAGCGACTCCACAAGATGCATCGCTTCTTCTAAAGAGGCAAAGCCGAGGTAATTCTGCCCTGCAGAGAAATCACCGACAGTCGTATAGTAGGGGTGCTCGCTGACGATGGCTTTGGCGGCGGCAACGTACTCGGCGAACTTCCAACCGGTGGATTGGTGCAGACCGATGGTTGCCAGGCACACATCGGCTTTTTTTATGGCGGCAAGGAAGTTAGAGCGTTGGAGGATGGTACCGCGCTCAATCAAATCCGGGAAGAGCAGGCGGGAGAACGCAGTATCCGTCATGCCGGCAATGGCTTTGGGGCCGTAGGTATCCCGCAGGGCGCGGATAAGAGCGGCACGGTTCAAATCCATGTTGTAGATGGTTTCCAAAGCGGGGTTATGTGCAATTTGGAGTTCGACTTGTTTTTCTACCGGCAAGTCGGCGGACACATTCGGGTCTTCGCCCAGCGGAAACCAGTTACGGCAGAGGAAGAGTACGGTGCCATCGGTTTCGTGGTCAGGCGGTTGCGTGAAAGCATTGGGATAGAAAAGCGCATCCGAATAAAGACCAAAACGCGGAACAGGCGGCATAAGGCTCACGAGTTTGCGGTGGAGGGTGTGCTTCCTCCAAGGCTCGTTTGCCTCACGCCAATCGCGCAAGGACATTTGCAGGTAAGGGTTGTGCGGGCAGGATACATGGTAGTTCAGCCCCAGCGGTTTCTGGAGGAGGGCATATTTCGATTCGGTATAGAGTTCCGGACGGTAACTGCGCCGACAGTAAGCGCGGACGTTAAGCGTCTCCATGTCAGCATCGAAGTCCGCAGGCGGCAGTTGCAGCCAACCCTTGTCATGTGTATCAAAGACAGTCGCAGTACCGTCTTCGTCTGCAGCATAGAGGTAGGCGCTATGGCCGAAGTGCGGGCGCCCGAGCGTGGGGGAAGGGTTCTCCCGGCGGAAAGTATAGCGAAGCTTGCCTTGCTTTCGTAATAGTTCAAAACCTGCGCATATCTGTGTCAGATGAATGGGCGCGTAGGAATTCATTGTGATTCGGTAATGCGGCGGCATAGCGTGCCTCTGTTTCTCTGCTGTCAGATCTCCAGCGTTCCGTCAAATACTCTTTTGGCACCGCCTTTGAGGATGATGCAATCCGGCGTATAGTTCACGGTCAAGTCCCCGCCGGGAAGCTGCACACGGATGTCCTGCCCGACGGAGCAATAGCCGTTCTTGCAGGCGGCGGCTACAGCCGCACAAGCCCCGGTACCGCAGGCGAGCGTCTCCCCGGAGCCGCGTTCCCAGACGCGCAGTTGAACGGTTTTGCTGTCGACTATATGTGCGAATCCGACATTCACACGTTCGGGGAAAATCTCTTCGGCGAATTCCAGTTTCGGACCGATACGCTCCACGTCCGCACCTGCTGTGTCGTGGTCATAGAAGAGCACGGCGTGGGGGTTGCCCATACTGACGAGCGTCATTTCAAAGGATTCGCCGTCCACTTCGATGTTGCACCGTCCTTCGGCGCAGTCCTCTTGAAACAGGCTCTCCGGTATGACGGCGGGAAGGCTTTCGGGAGAGAAGTTGGCTTTGCCCATATCCACTCCCACGGTCTGCACTTGCCCTTCCTTAGTATGGAGGTAGAGTGTTTTAACGCCGCCGAGGGTTTCCACCGTCAGCTTCTTCTTATCGGCATAGCCGTTGTCATAGAGGTATTTGCCGACACAACGGATGCCATTGCCGCACATGATGCCCTCTGAGCCATCGAGGTTGAACATCCGCATTTTGGCATCCGCCGCATCCGAGGGCATAATGAGGATGACTCCATCCCCGCCGACACCGTAATGCCTGTCGGAGAGAGCAATAGCGAGCGACTCCGGGCTTTCTATGTTCTGTTTGAAGCAGTCGAAGTAGATATAGTCATTGCCGGCGGCTTCCATTTTGGTAAACCGGAGGCGCAGTTTGTCGTGGCGCATATTGGTGATGTTTACCAGTTCCGTGTTAATCTCGGAGTAGCGCGAGCGCAGGGCATCCGCTACGGCATGGGCGGTGTCTATGGAGGTCAGGCACGGCACGCCCAACCGCGTGGAGAGGGTGCGGATTTTGACCGAATCCCGTTGCGGGTCGCGTCCTTTGGCGGAGGTAGAGATTACAAACTGTACATTACCGCTTTCCAGCAGCGTGGCGGTGTTCTCATTGCTCTCGTGGATTTTGGCAACGACTTCTACGTCCATCCCGGCAGAGCGGAGGGTTTCTGCGTTTCCTTCTGTAGCGTAGAGCTTGAAGCCTAAGTTGACGAACTTCTTTGCCAGGTCGGGGATTTCCGGTTTATCTTGGTTGCGCACGGTTATCAGCACGCCGCCGCCGTGCGCCAGTTTGAATCCGGCTGCGAGTAGACCTTTGAAGAGCGCTTCCTCCAGCGTCTTGCCGATACCCAGAGCCTCACCGGTAGATTTCATTTCCGGACCGAGTTGCGTATCCACGCCGTGGAGTTTCTCAAAGGAGAACACGGGCACCTTGACCGCCGTATAGGGACTGGAGGGGTACAGCCCCGTTCCGTAGCCCATGGTGGTGAGTTTCTCCCCGACCATGCAGCGCGTCGCCAACTCTACGACCGGCACACCCGACACCTTGGAGATGTACGGAACGGTTCGGGAGGCGCGGGGGTTTACTTCAATCACATACAGTTCGCCGTGGTAAATGATGTACTGAATATTTACTATGCCGATAACACCGAGTTCCAAGCTAATCTTCTTCGTAGCCTCCAGAATCGTGGCAATCATCTCGTCGTCCACATTTTTTGCAGGGTAGACCGCTATGCTGTCGCCGGAGTGCACGCCTGTACGCTCAATGTGTTCCATGATGCCCGGGATGAGAATGTCCTTGCCGTCACAGATAGCATCGACTTCTATCTCCGTGCCCATGAGGTACTTATCTACCAAGACAGGGTTCTCAATATTTGTGGAGAGTATAATCTCCATGAACTCCCGGATTTCGTCATCATTGTTGGCTATGGACATATTTTGGCCGCCCAGAACATAGGAGGGGCGTACCAGTACCGGGTAGCCAAGGGTGTTTGCGGCAGCTAAGGCCTCTTCCGTGGTCATGACCGTATCCCCGGCCGGGCGTTTGACTTGGACTTTTTCCAAGAGGGCATCAAAGCGTTCCCTGTCTTCAGCAGCGTCTATTCCCTCAAAACCGGTGCCCAGCATGGGGTAGTTTGACTCATGCAGGAACTTCGCGAGCTTGATGGCGGTCTGCCCGCCGAATGCCGCTACCACACCGATTGGCTTCTCTACCTTTAGGATGGCGTCCGTGTCCTCCGGCGTGAGAGCCTCGAAATACAGCCGATCCGCTGTGTCAAAATCCGTTGACACCGTCTCCGGGTTGTTGTTAATGATTATCGTTTCATACCCAAGCTTCTTCAAGGCATGGACACAGTGGACGGAGGCATAGTCAAACTCGATTCCCTGCCCTATCCGAATCGGACCTGAGCCGAGTACCACTACGCGCTCCTTCCCTTGCCGCGGTATGGGCGCGCTCTCATCCTCCCCTTCCGGGACAGAGTAGAAGTATGGCGTCGCCGCATCAAACTCGCCCGCGCACGTGTCGACCATGCGGAAAGCGGCCGTATTACGGCCGCACTGCAGAGCCGCAATGCGGCTCTCCGGCACGCCCGTAATACGGGCGAGCGCCTTATCGGGGTAGCCGAAGGCCTTAGCCTGTTTATACTGTGCGGGTGTGATTTCGCTGTTGGTGATATCCTTTTCGAAAGCGCACATCCCTTGGAGCTTATCGAGGAAGAAGTTATCAATAAGGGTGACGTCATGAATGGTTTGGGTAGAGGTACCGCGCCACATAAGTTCGAAAATTTGGAACAGCCGCTCATCGGTTCCTTGGGCGATTGCGTCGAGGAGCTCCGCGGTGGAGGAAGCAATCCATTTCTTGATACGCAAGGTATCGCGGGAGATTTCGGCACCGCGCACAGCTTTCATAAGCGCATGTTCAAAGGAGTTTCCGAGGGACATGACCTCCCCGGTGGCTTTCATCTGGGTACCGAGCTTACGGGAGGCGAAGATGAATTTATCGAAAGGCCATTTGGGGAACTTGAGAGCGATGTAGTCGAGCACAGGCTCAAAGCAGGCCATGGTTTTGCCGGTGACAGCATTGGGGATTTCATCTAAGGTATAGCCGATGGCAATCTTAGCAGCGACCTTGGCAATGGGGTAGCCGGTTGCCTTCGAGGCAAGCGCCGAGGAGCGGCTCACACGGGGGTTGACTTCGATGACGGCGTATTCATAGCTTGTGGGATGGAGAGCAAACTGCACATTGCAGCCGCCTTCCACGCCGAGCGCGGAGATGATGTCCAAGGCCGCCGTGCGGAGCATTTGGTATTCCTTATCCGCCAAAGTGAGTGTCGGGGCGACGACGATGCTGTCTCCGGTATGAATACCGACCGGGTCGAAGTTTTCCATGGAGCAGACGGTGATGACATTCCCCAGCGCATCGCGCATGACCTCGTACTCAATCTCTTTCCAGCCGGCAACGCTCTTCTCAATCAGAATCTGCGTAATGGGGGAGAGCCGCAGACCGCCGGCTGCGATGATGCGCAGTTCGTCCGCGCACGCGCAGAAGCCGCCGCCCGCACCGCCCAGCGTGAAGGCCGGGCGCACAATGACGGGGTAGCCGATGGTTTCCGCGAATGCCACCGCAGACTCCACATCCGTCACGACTTTGGAGGGAATGCAGGGCTGACCGATGGAGAGCATGGTGTCTTTGAACATCTGCCGGTCCTCGGCCTTGTCGATGGTCTCCGGGCGGGCACCCAAGAGCTGTACGTTGTTGCGCTTGAGAAAGCCCTCCCGCGCCAGTTGCATGGCAAGGGTCAGACCCGTCTGGCCGCCGAGTGTGGGCAGGACACTGTCGGGTTTTTCTTTTAGTATAATGCGCTTGACCGTTTCAACGGTGAGCGGTTCAATATAGATTTTGTCGGCCATGTGCTGGTCGGTCATGATGGTGGCAGGGTTGGAGTTGATGAGGACAATCTCCAGCCCCTCCTCCCGCAAAGCCCGGCAAGCCTGCGTACCGGCATAGTCAAATTCTGCCGCCTGCCCGATGACAATGGGTCCGGAGCCAATCACGAGAACTTTTTGAATCCCTTTGCGCAGAGGCATTATGCCACCTCCTTTGTGTTATCATCCATCAGAGCGATAAAGCGGTCAAAGAGAAACTCCGTATCCCGCGGCCCGCCCCTGGCTTCCGGGTGGAACTGCACGGAGAACGCCGGGGCATCCGTATAGTCCAAGCCTTCGCAGGTCCGGTCATTAGCGTTGATATACCGCACTTTCGCGCCTGGAGGGAGCGCATCCAATCGCACGGCATAGCCGTGGTTCTGGGAGGTGATATAGGTGCGGCGGGATTCCAAATCCAATACCGGGTGATTGCCGCCGCGGTGGCCGTATTTCAGCTTGTGTGTCGCGCCCTCGCCGGCAAGGGCAAGGAGCTGATGCCCCAGACAAATGCCGAAAATCGGTACACCCGCCGACTTCAGCCGCGCAATCTCTTGAATGACCTGCACATTCTCCTCGGGGTCGCCGGGACCGTTGGAGAGGAGGACACCGTCCGGGTTCTCCGCCAAGATTTGGCCGCAGGTCCAAAAGCTCGGCACCACGACCACATTGCAGCCGCGTTCCAGTAAGCGGTGGACGGAGCTGTACTTCACGCCGAAGTCCCAGAGGACAACGGTGCGCTGCGGCTTCTCCGCCGTGTAGCGTTCCGGCTCCCGTATGGTTACCCTTGCCACCGCATCCCCGATGCTCCACGCTTTGAGGCTGTCCGCCGAGATTGCATCGGGCGTTTCAGAAAAACAACCCCGCAGCACACCGCTTGTCCGGATGCGCTTTGTGAGGCTGCGCGTATCTATGCCGTAAAGCCCGGGTACCCCCTGTGTTTTCAGGAAAGCGTCCAGCGTGCCGCTGCTCCCGAAATGGGACGGTTCCCCGCAGTTCTCGCTGACGATGTATCCGGTCACGAAGCTGCGGCGGCTCTCCTTATCCAGAGGGTTCACACCATAGTTGCCAATGAGCGGAAAGGTTTGCAGGACAATTTGTCCGTCATAGCTTGGGTCAGTGAGCGTTTCTGTATAGCCTGTCATGTTCGTCGTGAATACGACTTCCCCGATTTGCGGCTTTTCCGGCAAATCGGCACCGAAAGCAAGCCCTTCATAGATGCCGCCGTCCTCCAGAATCAAATACCGTGGTTTTCCCATTGCTTCCTCCTATGTCCCTGCCGTACGCGCCCATATTCCTGCGCAGGGGATACCCCTGCCGGAGATGAAATTCTATCCTACATATTATACAGGAAACGCCGGGGAAAGTCAAGGGGGAGGGCGCGGTTTTCACAAAACCGGCTTTTTCAGCGAAAGGGAATTGTTAAATTTAACAAAACCGCTTGAATCGCAGCGAAAAATATGTTACAATAGATGTAGAATTGATACTTTTTGATAAGGAGAAGTGTGTGATGAAAAAGCTGTACAAGCTTATTTCCGTACTTTTGGCAGCAGTGATACTTATATCGGGGCTGGCGGTGAGTGCTTCTGCGATGGTCGCAGAGGTGAAGCCGGCAAATCCTGCTCTATATGGGCGGCAGGTGGGCGCCGTATCCGGTGCGGGTTGGGCGGAACTTGCGCGCAACGTTCAGGCAGCCACAGCAAAATGGGGCGAAGCCGGCAACGACTACATCAAAGAATACCTCGGCCTGATTGGTGTAACATACCAAAAGGTAGAGAAGAAAAGCAATGTTCTCACCGGACTGACTGTCTATGTGATTACCTTGGATGCCGGGCACGCGATTGTCTGCTTCCCGGGGATGGGGAATATCCTTACCGATCCGATGGATCTCTTCGGGGCTATCAATATGGGATTCTTTAACATCCTCCCTATCCCGACAGCCAAAGAGATTACAAGGCTTTGGGAGATGGCTGTTGATTTGGTGACGGAGGAGAAAACGAAAGTGACCCCGGCAGGAAACACACTCACCATCCCTTCCCTGCAAGCCGCAGATGCCATCAATTTGGTTAACGCTCTGCCGCAGTCCTATGTGACTGTCATAGGCTACTCTTTGGGGGGCTACTCTGCCGGCTTTACAAAGCTCAGCAATCCCGGAAAGGTCAAGGAAGGCTGGCTCTTCAATACCCCCGGCGTGAACCCGGTGGATGCCGCATATCTCAGCGGCAGTAAGGCTGCAAGTCTGTCAAACCTGCACTACGTCAATTCGGTCGGCGATATAGTCCATTTGTTCGGTGTTCAGCCGGTGAAAGCGCAAAATGTTGTGGTGGTGCCCAACACCTCCGGCATCTGGCCGATGCACAACATCAACCACCTCAGTGAAGCCATGCGAGGCAAATAGAAGCAAGAGTCAAGAGAAATAGGAGAGAGAGGGGACGCTTTGCGTCCCTCTCATTTTGCGCGAAGCGGCTTGCAAAATGTCTTGACAATGCCTGCGAAATAGTTTATAATGAATGCAAATGAAAAGGAGAGGAATCCCCCTATATGAATGACTTCAGCGGCAAGCGAGCGATTGTAATCATAAACCCCGTCTCCGGTAAGCGCACCACCAAGTCGCAGTTATATGACATCACCGCCTTGTTCTCCGCCCAAGGCTTGGAAACGACGGTATACACCACCACCTGCGCCGGGGATGCCTGCCGCATGGCAAGGGAGCGCGGTGCGGATTTCGATATTATGGTTGTGCGCGGCGGCGACGGCACACTCAATGAAGTCGTGAACGGGCTTATGCAGTTAGAGAAGCGCCCGGTTTTGGGGTATATTCCTTCCGGTTCGACCAATGACTTGGCGCGTACCCTCGGTATTCCGCCGGATACGCAGGAGGCACTCCAGATTGTGATGTCCGGTCAGCCTCTGTGGCTTGACTTAGGGCTGTTCAATGGGCAGTCCTATTATACCTATACTGCCTCCTTTGGGGCATTTGTGGAAATCAGTTACGCCACCCCGCAGAAGCTCAAGAACCTCTTCGGTCGGAATGCCTACTTTCTCGGCGCCGGCAAGAGCCTGAAGAATGTCCATCGCATACCGGGCAAGGTGACCACTGCAGAGGGTTTCGAATTTGAAGGCGACTTCGCCTTTGCCAGTGTCACGAACTCCACGAGTGTGGCGGGTTTGATAAAGCTTCCGCGGGCGGACGTGGATCTCGGCGACGGCATGTTTGAACTGATTATCGCCGCTTACCCCGACAAGTTCTCCAAGCTCCTGCGCAATGGGGTGGGTATGGTGATGAAAGACTTCTCCCGCGAGGGTGTCTATTACGTCAAGACGCGCCGGGCGGCGTTCGAGTTTGGGGAGAGCGTCCCTTGGACGCTCGACGGCGAGTTCGGCGGCGCACATACCCATGCAGTCGTAGAGAATGTCCACAATGCCGTGGAGCTGTTCCGCAGATAGAGGCAACACAAAAGGGGAGGGACGCGCAGCGTCCCTCCCCGATTCCTTGTCTCATGCCTCTTGCTTCTATTTGCGCTTGCCCTTGTTGCCGCTGTAGCGGGAGTCGCCGCTTTTGCGCAGGGCGGACATCTTGTCGTCAGATGTCTGTTTGAAGCGGCTCATCATGTCTTCAAAGGACTGCTGCTGTCCTTGCCTGTTATCGCCCCTCGGCCCCTGCCAACCGCTGCTTTGGGGGCGCGGTTCCCGCGGCGGGCGCGCAGGAGCGTTTTCGGCGGCTTCCACCGGCGGAGCGGCATCGGCTTTCTTAATAGATAAGCTGATTTTGCCGTCCGCATTAATGCCAATGACCTTCACGCGCACTTGCTGCCCAATAGTCAGATGGTCGCTGATTTTTTGAACAAATGTATTCGCCACCTCAGAGATATGCACCATACCGGACTTACCCTCGCCTATGTCGACAAATGCGCCGAAAGCAAGGATGCCTGTTACTTTACCGTCAAAAACCTGACCAACCTCTACCGTCATTCGGGATTTCCAACTCCTTGTAAACTGGTGATGCCGCCGGGGCATCTGTGCAACCTGTCACTCTGCCAGGGATCTGTCTATAAAGACCTCATCCCCGGAGGCGGATTTGCCTTGGTGTTCGCGTGCGTATGCCAATGCTCTTTCTCGGAGTATCTCCTGATCTTCTGTGTCAATTGCTGCCTGTAAGTCAGCATTCTCCTCCACTTGTTCGGAAACCTGTACGTTATAACCGGCAGTCAAGGCATTGATGTCATTTATGGTCCGCCGGATGTGCCAAGTATAGAGAATAAAGAACAGACACACCACCGCCAACGCAGCCGCTACAATATAGGAAAGCTTATGCGGCTTTTCGGCGGCCCTTGCTGCGGCGCTTTCCGCTTTTTTGAGGACTTGGACTCTCAGGGGGGGGGATGGATAACGCACGTTCAAACTCCTTGAATAGGTCGGGGGCTTCCGGTTTCGCAGCTACCGGTGCATAATCGACCCGGGCTACCGGCGGGGAAGTCGGTTTGCTTTTCTTCTTCCTGCGGGGAGAGCTTCTCTTCTTTACCCTGCTTCCTTTATAATTGTAGCACATTTTCCCTATATATGTCAAGCGAAATTTGTTTTTTTGGTGAACTTTTTTTGCGTTCGCGCTGAACTTTTGCCCCAATACCTGTAATTTCTGATAGAGAAAAATAAACGGTGTGCAAACCATTCGAACAACTGTGCCTATGATTCGGTGAATGGTATCCGTTATCCATGCACTGATGCGGAAAATAAATGCCCCCAAGGAGAAGTAGTATACCGCCCAGCCCAGCAACTCTCCGAAAACACCGTATACCCGCAGTGTGCCGTCACCGGCCGACAGAAAAAACAGAAAGGACAGTACCGTGCAGCTGATGACATATACAATATCCGCTATCAAGATTTCAGCCTTGGACGTGGCGGCAAAAAGCAAACGAATAATCCGGAAAGCATCATACAGCAATCCCAAGGCAAAGCCGAAGCCCAACGACAGCAGAAAAAGCTTCGTTTGGTCGGCCAGTCCCGGGAGATATATAATGGCTTTCAGCGGAATCAATTCCATGGCAAGCTCCGTCGGTGTGGTTTAAGATGCAGCAATGCTGCATATATGCAGCATTGCTGCATCTTCGAGCCGGGTCGCAGAGCCTTACCGGAACACCTTACTGAAGAAGCCGCCGCTTTTCTGTTGCTGTTCTTGGTAGATGAGTGCGGTAACGAGACCTTCGAGGAGCAGCTCCCCGGTTTCCACGCTGAGTCGGTTGATATGGAGGTTATCGCCGCGCACAACGAGCGGGCCGAGGTCAGTGAATATGGTGACAGTATGTTCATCGAAGCTGTCCACATCAGACACGCCGGAGACACTCAGGAGTCTCCGATCCTCTAAAACGATATTATGCGGCATAGCGGGAGCCTGTTTCTTTTCGTCGACTGCCATAATCGAATCCTCCTGCGGGTGGGTTAGGGGTTTGTAGTATCATATGAAAAGGAGGGGATAGGTATGACAAGCCGAAAAAGAACTGCGGCGCGAGGCCGCAGTTCTAAAGTTTGCTGAGGGAGTTTGCTTGCGCTTAGGCAGCGACAGGCTCGAACAGACCGGTGATGAGTTCCACGAAAGCGATGATGCCTTGAATGAACCCGCTGGCACCGAGGACAGCTTCAAAGATGTCCACGAATGCGGTCCAATAGCTGACGAGTGCGCCGGCGCCGGTGGAGAGTGCCCCGAAGAGAGCGTCGATGAGTTCTAAGATGATCATTGTGTACGACTCCTTTAAGTAATAATATTCTTGTTCACTTTGGCGCACATCCGCGCCGCAGTGCTTCAAGTAAACGTGGGGGCTTGTCCCTGCAAGCCATCGGGCTGTGTAGCCGCCCGCAAACTCTCAACATCTAAATTGTAACATATCCGAAAGAGTTTGTCAATACGTGTGAAGCATTTTTTACAGGTTTCCAGCAAGTTGATAAAGATTTTGTCTTTTTTCGGCAAAAAAGGCGCCGCCCCGTTTCCGGTTGCAACGCCCTTGTCTTGAATATATTATAGCATATTGGTCGCTGCTTGTCAATAGTTAATTAATTAAATATTTACTTTTGTGACATATGCTGAAATCAAACGGTAAAAAATAACAAATTGTAGTCAAAAAAACGAAGCCTTACAGCAGCTCAAAGAACTCAATCTGCTCCTTGTCCGGACCCAAGACAAACGCGTTGATAACAGGCATACCGCCCAGATTGAGCGTCTGCGGGGGGATGTGCGCATCCGCTCCGGCAGTGAGGGCGGCTTCATATTCCGCCTTGCAGTCGGCGCAGCGCAGGGCGATGTGCGCGAATCTCGGGTTTTGCTCTGCCTCCGGTGTGCCGCGCGGAATTAATTCAACCACTGCGTTGCCGCCCAGGTCAATGAGGTAGAACCATTTGTCCGTGCCTTTCAGCGGGAACTTATGCTGCAATTCCCCGCCGAGGCCTTCGGTATAGAACAGCAGCGATGCTTCGGCATCGGCGCATTGGATGCCGATATGGTGGTAGCCTTGAAAACGCATGGTCGATCTCCTAGAATTGAATGGAATTGAATTGAATTGCTCAGCTAATATAGAACAAATCAATCTCTTTCATAGCGGCGCCCTTCCCCTCCCCGGCATAGATACCGAGGAGATACTGGTACTCATTGTCGAGCATATTAATTTTGCTATTGACAAAGTTCGCCAAGGAATGGAGCGCGGCGGGGTGGACGGAGTTGCCGACGCCCTCTAAGAACAGGTAGCCGTGGTTGCCCCCATCGGCCTCGACAATTGTCTTGGCACCCGCCGAGATAAGGACATCCACGATGAGGTCATGGGGCATATACTCTCCGACGGCGAACATATAGTGGGTGGCATCAATCTGCGCCATGAAAGAATAGGGCTCAGTGCCGGTGTCGTTCCATCCCTCTTCGCCGAGGTCGCTCCAGTATTGCCCGTTGTGGTAGGGAACCATCATATCCGCCACAGTAAAGCTCAGACCGTCGTCGATGTGCGCTTGGACATTGGCGGCGTTTTGGCTCTCCCAGACCCAGCGGCCGTCCGTATAGATGTTGAGCACATTCTGCGTACCGCCGCGGTCGGACACAACCACACCCTCCCGGACAATCGGGCAGGTGGAAACGAAGGTCAGCTCATTCTTTGTCCCGGAGCCATAGAAGTACACGCCGCTCATGGCGGCAATGGCACCGGACATATTGGCCATAAGGTTAATGCGTCCGCCGTTCTTGCCGGCAGCACCGAGGATTTGCTGACTGGTGCGGGAGTGCAGACGCTCCGGGGCGCATTCAATGATTTCCAAAGCAAGCACGGGCTGCGCGATTGCCGTGCGGGTCGGATCCGGATGATAGCTGGCATCCGTACCGATGACGGTGTGCGGCTCGCCGACAGCCAAACGGTACGCGTCGACTTTCACGCCGCCGCGCTCCGCTTTCCATGCACGGATGACCCTGGCACCTTCGGCGGGGCTTTCTACCGAGGCGGCGTCCACTTCCCAGCGCGTCATATTGATCAGCGGGATGCGGTTGACGTAATCCGTAGCACTATGTATAATCTGTTCAGGCGTAGCAAAGGAGGCGAACAGAAAGTTAGAGACGTAAATAATAAAGGAAAGCAGATAGCCGAGGAACCGTTCCATACACAAACACCCTTTGGGGTTAGATTTTAGGCATAGACCCATAACAAAATAATAACACATTTTGCCGGGAAATGCAAGCCTTTTTTACAAAATGAGAACCGCTATACGAACGTAACGGTATAATTGTCCTTAACGGAAGGAATAGAATAAAGGAAAGCCTTCAGCTGCGCCTCGGCGCTCTCACGGGCTTGCTCAAAGAGGCCCATGTCCTTTGCCTTCTGCTCCATCTCGTCCGTCTTGGCTTTCATCAACTCCACGTAGTTTAAGACAGAATTCTTGCTGAAGATGCCGGACTCATCGAGGACAACTTCCACGGAGTCAGGGTCTTGCGCATGGGAGAGCATTTCGACCGGCGGGAGCGTTAGCTGTATGGAGTTGCCGTTCTGCGTCATTTTGATTTTGCTGCCGTCAATACCGATTTTGATGATGCCGTCATATTTGACGCCGAGCGCAGACTTGGTACCGGGGAGTTTGATTTTGGAATCACCGAGCTTCAGTTCCTTGGCATCTTTAACGAATATCAGGTCGGTGTAGTTATAGGTGATGGCGGCGATTTCAAAACTGCGCAGGACTTCCTCGCTCAAGACGGTCATAGAGGACACGGGTCCCTCTGTAATCCGCGGTTCGCGTGTGGAAAAGTAAAAGACGGCGGCTCCGATCAGACTGACAATGGCAATGCCGGACAGTACAATGGCGGCGCGGCGGAGGCGGACTTTTCCCGATGCTTTCTTCTTCTTCATGTAAAGTTTCCCCCTTTGTAATCGGTCATGGGTTTGTTCTTCCGGATGAACGTTTTCCGTCCGGCCGATAAGGGCTTTCTTCACAAGGGGCTGCGCACTTTCACATCCTAACGCATCATCACGCATAATAGTACCACATTTTGTTTTGGATGTCAAGATAATTTCATATAAAAAGCACATATTTCCCGTAAAGAATACAAACTATATGTCCACAATATGAACTAAATATTAAATTTCTAAAACCCCTTGACAAACGCAAAAAAATCATTATAATAGGAGGTGAAAGGAGGCAAGAAGCAAGACACGAAGGGGGGGGGTACCCTTTATTTTTTTTACTGCAACTTGGCATGAAAGGATTTGCACTTAGGTTGGTTTTTTTCCTCAGGTTGGCATGAAAGGATTTGCACTTTGGTTTGCTTCTGCTTAATGGTAGGCTGAAAGGATTCCTCTGTTCCAC
>JAISUW010000021.1 GCA_031271865.1 Oscillospiraceae bacterium | reverse complement strand
CTTTCCGGCGCGTGTCAAGGGGCTGTTTCGGCGCTGCGCGACGCGCCGGGGGCTTCGCGACGCCCCCACCCGCTACGCGTAGCCGGTCACTTGGCGCTTCGCGAAGCGCCGAGCGCCTCATGGAAGTGCGCTTGGAACGCGGCAATGCTATTCAGGAAAGTGCGCAGGTTCTGATTGGGTTTATCTTCCAGCTCGGCATAGACCTCTGCGATGGTTCGCAGCCCGCCTTCAAGACCGGCATCGCGCTTCGGGAGTTCGATGGCAAGGTCCTCTTTGCAGGCTCCGGTATACTCCGCCAATGCATACAGGGCGGCGGGCGTCGGGATGGTAAAATGCTCGCGTTGGCGTTCTTCCGCATCCGTGACATTCACTTTGATTAGGGTGTCTTGCGCCTGAACGAGTTTCTTTATATTCTCAAACGTTTTGGCAATGCCGTCTTTAACCGTATCCGATTCGGTCAGTTTGAGATCATCCCATTTCAGCACTCCTTCACCCCAAAAGCCGAGAATGGTCACAGCCAGCCGTGCGCCGTGCGGGGCAAGCTGGAAGGTGTTGCGGTAGTTGTAGAGTTTATAAATGTACTCCCGCAAGTGTTTCTTTCGATTGTCCCCCGTGTCCTTGTCCCAGCCGAAGAGGGTCATGGCAATGGTGTCGGCGAAGCTCTCGCTGGTGACTTCCAAGAGGTTGCGGATATACTTATCCCTTTGCAGCAGCATGGCTTTGATGTTTTCGTTGAATGCAGTGATCCAATTGCTGAGCTTTTTGTACTGCGCTTCGTCAGTCACTTGCCGCAGCAGAAGCGGGTAAACCTTGTCCATCAACTCGTAGGCATTGTCGCAGAACGTGGAGTGAATGTCCCGCAAATAGGACTCGATTTTGTTCTTATGGTATTCCAAACGACCCGCGTTACCCTCCACCGTTTGTACAACTTCGTCCCATAGCTTCTTCATGGCTTCTATTACTTGTTTCCGGCAAGTGCTTTCCTTGGGGGCTAACGTTTCGAGTCCGGTAAGCAGCCACGTTTCAAAATCAGCGAGCATGGCTTCTTTCAAATAGCGGTAACGCTTTTTCCGATTGCGGAAGTCGTCGCCGACATGGTGGGCGCACTCATGCGCCAGTTCAAAGAGAATGCGCTCGGGCTTGAAGAGCATATCCACCGGCATATAGACGGCCAGAATCTCCGTATCCCTCTTGTCGGGGGTATGGAAGAACTCTGTAATCTCCATATACTCATTGATGTCCGGCACGAGGAGGAAGCGGTAGGCGAAAGCCGTGCTGTCATAATTATGGTCATTGGCTTTGAGCGCGGAGGGAGCCAGTACCTCCGCACAGCGGTGCAGGTAGGCGGTATAAAAGTGCATAAGCTTTGCGGGCGCATCGTAGAGGACGGCATTGAAGCCGGGGACTTGGAAGAAAATGCGGTCGGCCTGCAAACTGCCGTTGAGGAAAGACACCAGGGATTGGATATATTTTTCCAAATCCCGGTTGAACGCTTGGTATTCTTCTTTGGGTAATAATCCGTTCTTTTGGACGGCAGCGTTTGCGGTTGACAAGTACTTCTGCAGCTTATAAAGGAAGAGCGGGAAAGCATAGCGGATGCAGTCCACCACGTCCGGGACGAAGTTGTCTTCGTCGAGGTGGTCGATACTCTTGAGCACTTCGCAGAGGGCCTTGTCCAAGCGGTCGTGGATGTGTTTATGTATTTCGGAATGCAGTTGGGCTTCCTTTTCTTTATCCACTCTGAGCGTAGTTTGGCAAGCTTCGCGGTACCGGGTGAAGAAGTTCTGCTTATCAAAGCTGACGGCATCGTGGTCGGTTTCCTGCAGCGCCTCCTGCTCGCCGTCTACAGGTCTCGGACCGATGTCCAAATGCAGGCGCGGGCGCATAAAGGCTTTGCTGAAAAGGTTTCCCCCGCCGTCTTTGCTTGGGCTGAACAGCGGTTCTTGCCCCGGCGGGAAGCCAGTACCTAAAAGATGCCGGAAAAACCAACTTCCCTCCGCGTAGTCGATATTAACAATTACGTCCTCACTCCCCAGGCGGCGGTACCAACGCAAGCGCGGCGGGGAGTGCCCTTCCGGAAAGTCCGCTGCCCAGCTTTTCATCTTTTCCGGCGTAGCGTCCTCCACCGAAATCGGACGCAGCGCAAAGTACTCCTCTAGTTTCGGTGACTCGGCTGCAAAGGCATCGCAATCCGGGCAGGAACCGGTCGATTCGGCGCAGTGGAGGCAGTAATGCCGCAAGCCTTTGTGCGCGTCATACAGGGCTTTGAGGTGATTTACTTCTTCTTCAAGCGACGCATACCAATCCGTAACCGACCGGCCGTCCTTCTTGACAGCGCAGAGGGCGATCTTGGGGATGACGCTGCGGGGGGATTTCAAGGCCTTCGGGTGAATGCCGCAGACGGAGTAGCTGTATTTGCCGTGTTGCTGTTTGAAGAATGCAGAGGCAAATTCAAAACCCGCTTGGTAGTAACGGCTGCGGTAGATAAAGGCCAAGTCGCTTGTATCCACAGTGTCGTAAGCATGGAGCACCATTTCCGGTTTGCCGGTGGGCGTTTGCTTGTTTTCTACTAACTCGTTCATCTGTTTAAACATGCGTTGCGCATAGCCGTGTCTTTCGGCAGTTGTATGCACATCCAGATGCACCAGCGATACGAAGAGGAACGGCCAATCGGAATAGCTTTTATACGTATCATTTTCCGGAAGGCAGAAGTCTCCGTTGGGATAGCTTTCATCCGTATCATTTTCCGGAAGGCAGAATTTTGTGTAACAAGCCATGTCTTCCGCGTCCGACAGATTCTCTTTGGCAATCGGAACGAGCAGCAGACTGTGCGCGGAGTCGCTGCTGCTTTCAAAGGCAGCCTTGGAAAACGCCCCGGAGGTATCGAGAAAATGCCGCGGCACTTCGGCGAGGCTCAGCGTGATGTAATCGAAGTCGCCGAGGGTACGCAGGGTGACGGCGGTTTTGAAGAGCTTCTCGCCGCGAACAGGGTCATCGGAAAAATCCGGCTTCGGTTGCACAAGCCCTCTGTGCAGCGTCAGCGTCAGGGAACTCTCCGGCGTTAAGACTGCCGGCGCCGCTTTCGTTTGCTCTGCGGCTGCCTCGGTTGCCGCTGCAGGCGTGTTTACATCGGGCATACGCTGTTTTCCTCCGCTTACGGTTAGTCGTGGATTCGCTGCATGGCTATGGCGGTCATTTCGCCGGTCTCAAAATCGGCGGCTGCGCACCAAACCCACAGGAGCTGAATGGCCGGGTCATGACTCGGAAGATTCTGTTCCATACTGCCGAGGCGCTTCTCCAACCGCTCTATGGTGCGGCAGATAGCTTGCATCTCCGTGAAGGGTATCTGCTCCGGCGGACGCTGCCGGTTCGCGGCTGCAATGCAATGCAGGACAAAGAGCAGGCGCTCGTTTTCCAAAGGGCTGTCCGGCATTTTTTCTGCGGCGCGCAGGTAGTCTTGGCAACGGGGGGAGCCGATCCAGTTTTCCTGCGCCATAACGGCGAGAAGCAAACTCCAGCGGAAGGCATCCAAGTAGGCGGTGAATAGCTTTGCTTCCGCATTCTGTTCGGTGTGAAGTAAGTAGACCACGCGCTCGGTGATGTAGTGCCATGAATGTTTCCCGGGAAAAGACCGCATACTCCCGGCCCGCATACAGCTGTCGTAATGCTGCGCCCGCTCTTTCAGGCGCAGGAGTTCTAAAAGAAGCTTGGAGGCGACCTCTGTGAATTCTTCGTGCGTGAGGCTGAAGAACGGGTCTTGCAGCAACCGCCCGATCCACCCGGAGATGATATGGATATTCCGCAGGCGCATGACGTCGGCGTTGTCGACTCTGTACCATTCCCCCGCCCGGTAGTTCTCCAGCAGAATCAGGCACACCAATTCCGCCAATGTTTTGGAAGCCTCTTCGGATACCTCGAACTCCCCTTTTGCCTGACTCTGCCTTTGGGTGGATACGGTTTGCTCGATAAAATACTTCAGCAGTTCGGGGATGTTCGATTTCGGGGACGGCTCCGATGGCCCGAAGGCGCAGTGCGGGTTGCAGGAACTGCATTGGCAGAGGAAGTGTTCGCGGAGCATCCAATAGGCGTTGTCGGTATCCTCCGATGGCTGCTCCGTTTCGGGGCTGTCTTTATGTTTGCAGTGCGCTTGCGTACACTTTGCGCTGCGCAGGTTCCGCTTCCGATAGTACCGCTGCACGACAACGGAAAATGCGAGGTGCATCTCTCTGAGGAGAGCGCTTTCATCGCTCAGCGTGCGCAGCAGCATAAAGCCGCGGAGAACAGAAAGAACCTGATACAGCAGCATCACCAAAAAAACAGCGTACAGCGGCGTAGGGAACAAGTACAAGGCCGCCGCCTGCACCGCGCAAGCAATAAAGAGGAGGGAGGATACAAGATTGGGGTTGGTACGGAAAAAGCACTTGAAGTTCTTTTCAATCTCCGCAGGCACGCGGCTGTCGTGGTAGTTGGTCAGTTCGGCATTGCGCTTGAAGCGGGACTCTGCGAATTCCGCCACTACAAAGATAATACAGCAGAAAGAGATGATGCCTTCCGGGAAGAGATGCTGCGCCATCTCCGCTATACCGACCGCTGCGGCACCGATAACGGACCCGACTGCCGGCATGCACCGCAGGTACAGTGCGGGATATAAGTTTTCCAAGGGTCGGATTGCCTTCGCGAGGAACGCCGCGGCAGAGGACACCGACATCCGGCAATCTGCTATGTAACCCAAAACGGTAAGCCCCAGCATCCACAACCACTGCGCCCACCTCCCGCAGAACAGGGAACCGAAGAAGCGATACCTCAGCCGTTTAAAGCGCCAAAGCGATAACGGTATATTTTTATTTTTCGTTGGGCTTGTCCTTTTTGCAGGCATTGTGTGTAACCGACCTCGCTTGTTGTTTCACCTTTTGTGATTACGATTTGGAAGCATTTAACAATCGCGAAATAGCGGAAGCGGAGACATCTTTCGTTTGACGTCCCCGACTCTTGTTAAGATTAAGATGCAGATTCCGGCTTTCTCCGTCTTGTATAATCAACTGCCGTTCCGGCGGCATGTTGCTGCGGCGATAGGCTCGGTGCTTTGTACGGCAAAGTGAGCCCGGGCGTGTCAGAACCGGCAAAGGAATGGGATTCTTTCGGCGGGTGGGTGGCGTGGTAATTTTGCATTCGCAGATAGGCTTGGTACGCGGGTGATTTCGTCCTCTCCAGCATTTGCAGCATCTTCTTTCTATGGGCGGAAAGCATTCACGAGCGGTGTTTTAGTTTGCCACAGATACGCACCGCTTATACCATCTTATGCCGTGCAACCGCCTTTGGTTCGCACAAAATGGCGCGAAAAGATTGCTTTACCGTCGATTTATGTCGAAATACAAAAAAACACCGCATCAAATGCGGTGTGTATTTCCGAAAAAGAATAAACCTACCCCACGCCCGGCGTGCTTCTCGGGCACACCGTTTTTTGCCTGTTCTGCTTTGTCAGTAGCTCCCATACATTTCCGGCTTTCTTCCCTCGGCAGGAGATTACGCCCATACCTGCGGCACCCTGCGTCTACGGTACTCTTGCTTCTCTTCTCTTTCCCACGCACTTCAGTCTGGTGAAGTAAATTTATTATAGCATTGATGCCGGGGAATGTCAAGCGTTTTTGAAATAATTACAAAATATTTCGTTACAATTTTGGTTATTGCGGACAAAATCAGTAAATACTACGACATTTTGCAGCTCTGCCGCTTCAAATCAGACGCTCCCGCACGACGGCCGCAAGATTTTCGGCGAGGGAGCGTGTGGTTTCCGGGTCTTTGGCCTCGACCATGACGCGCACGACCGGCTCCGTGCCGCTGACGCGCAGAAGCACGCGCCCTTCCCCGGCAAGGGTCTGCTGCACCTGCGCCACGGCGGAGAGAATCTCCGGGTCGGTGTGGGTGCGCTTCTTGCCCAGGTTGCTGACGCGGACATTGATGAGAACCTGCGGGTACATCTCTATCTCCGCCGCCAAATCGTGCAGGGAGCGGCCGGTCTTCGCCAGCACGGTCAGGAGTTGGAGCGCAGAGAGCTGCCCGTCGCCGGCCGTGGCGTATTCCGGGAAGATGATGTGTCCGCTGTTCTCGCCGCCTAGGGAATAGCCGCCGCGCAGCATCTCTTCCAGGACGTAGCGGTCGCCGACGGTCGTTGTTGTGACGGCAATCCCATGGCGCTCGCAGTATTTATGGAAGCCCATGTTGCTCATGACAGTCGCAACGACCGTGTCTTGGTGCAGGCGGTTCTCTTTCTTCATCTGGGCGGCGCACAGGGCTATGATCTTGTCGCCGTCCACGACGGCACCGGTGCTGTCGACGGCCAAGAGGCGGTCCGCGTCGCCGTCAAAGGCAAGGCCGAGTGCGCATTTGTGCTTGACCACATAGGCAGAGAGTGCCACCAAGTCTGTGGAGCCGCATTTGGCGTTGATGTTTATACCGTCCGGGTTGTCATAGAGAATGCGGCAGCTTTTGGAGTCAAAGCCTATTTTCGCGAAGAGGCGGCCGGCCGTCGCGGCGGCGGAGCCGTTGGCGCAGTCCACCGCAATGCGCCGCACACCGCTGTCCGCTAAGTCTTGCGCCAAGGAGGCACCCGCCGTCATCGCGAGGAAGTCAATGTAGTTCTCCATCGGCGTTTCGCAGAGGCAGATTGTGCGCCCTACGCCGCCGCCCGTTGGGTGCGGGAACGGCTCCGTTTCGTCAAGGAGGATGGCTTCGATCTGCTCCTCCAGCGCGTCGGGCAGCTTTTGTCCGTTCTTTTGGAAGAGCTTGATGCCGTTGTATTCCGCCGGGTTGTGGGAGGCGGAGATCATCGCGCCCGCCGCATAGTCTCCGCCGCTTGTGAGGAAACTGACGGCAGGGGTCGGCGCGACGCCCAGCAGATAGGCATCCGCTCCCGCGGCGTTCAGTCCTGCCGCCAATGCCGCCGCCAGCATCGGGGAACTCGCCCGCGTGTCTGTCCCGATAAGCACTTTGGGACGCCGTGCCTTGCTGCCGGCCTCCGCCTTGCCCGTCAGGACGCGTACCATCGCCCGGCCGATCCCTAAGGCCAGTTCGCAGGTGATTTCTTTGTTGGCTATTCCGCGGGCGCCGTCGGTCCCGAAAACTCTTGGCATGGCGTTCACCTCGTAATCTGTATCATTCGTTCGTATTGTTTACCGCTCGTTGTGATTGTTTACCGTTTGAAATGTGTCGTCCGTTCGTATGGTTTACCTCATAAGCTGTGCCGATTGTTCGTATCGTTTACCGCATCAGCTGTGCCGATTGTTCGTATCGTTTACCGCAGCAGCCGTATCCGTCGCTCTTATTTGTATGCGGCGGGATAGGAAGAATAGAAGCTGTGTATAGTATGTGCGGAAGCGGTGCGTTTTTTGGAGCAACGCGGCCGGGAGGAAAATTTCTGCGGTCAGACCTGGAATTAGTGACAAAAATTTCCTAATTTTTCCATACTTTTCCACACGCTTGACAAATTGCACAAATTATGTTATAATTATCCATGGAAATTGTTATTTCTGTATTCTGTTTCCGGAAAGGTCGGACAAGCTTTGGCAAATCGATTACATAAGCGTATCAAAAAGTGCCTTGTGCTGTTGCTGGTTGTTATCGTATTGGGAGTAACAAACGGTGTCAGCGTTTCGGCGGCGGTACTCGGGGACGACTACCCGCGCATCTCCGCAGATGGCAGAGGCGGCGGCACATGGGGGCGTAACAAGCGCAAGGACTGCGCTATGGATAAATGGGGGATGTATAACCGCGAATGCGTTTCGTTCGTGGCGTGGCGGCTCTCCAATACCAACGGCGTGGAAGTCGGCTGGGGGGTCATCGGGAAGAGCTGGACGGCGCGCAGCTGGAAGAAGCGGGCGCTGGAGATGGGCGTCAAGGTAAACGACACGCCGGCTGTCGGCGCGGTTGCGTGGTGGGCCTCCAACCATGTGGCTTGGGTCGCGGAGGTCAACGGCAATATGGTGACGGTGGAGGAATACAACTACGCCGCCCGCGGGCAGTACCATGTACGCACCATACCCGCTGCTTCTGTGGACAAGTTCCTGCACTTCAAGGACTTGGAGGAAACCGACCCCGCCGCGGAATTAGAGGCTGCCGCAGCGGATATTTGGCAGGGTGCGCTCGATGTGCTGACCGTGCCGCTGAACTTCCTCTTCGGGTGGATGTTCTGACCGTTGACTTGCTCCTTGCGCAAACTGAATAGAATCGGCTGCCGGACTTTGGTTCGGCGGCTTTTGGTTATTGCTTGGTTGGAAAGGGTTTGCACTCCTCACCGAAAAAATTTCTCCCAATCCCCGCTCGGAATCGGACGCCGCCGCTGTTTCTCCAAAGCGCTGTTACTATTTGTAATCATCTGTCACAAATCATTCGAATAACGAAAATAATAGTTACAACCTGTCATTTGTTTTTATCGAACAAAATCGAAGCGCGTCGAACGGTGTCGATTCGTGTATCCCTTTTGTATCAACAAAAAATAATCTTTTCGAAAAGCCGAAAAAAGGCTTGACAAACGGTCATTTTGGGTGCATAATGGAAGTAGAAGGGGCTTTCCGCGAAGCAAAGGCAGGCACCTTTAAAATTCGGATATGGAGGGTAATATAATGGAATTCAAGAAAATCAAGCGCACGCCGAACAGCGAGGAATTGCTGCAAAACCTGCTCCCGGCCGAGCAAGACGCGGTCATGCTGGCCGCCGCAAAAGTCAAAGAAACGGGCGTGGAGACCGCGTTTTCTGACCGCGCGATGCAAATCACTTACCTGGCTATCACCCGCGGCATCCGCAACGGTATCCGCAACGGATGTGCCAACGCGCAGCAAAAGCTGCAAGCCGTCCGCGAGAAAAAAGACCAAGCCGAGCAGGCGCGGGCCGACACTACCGAGTTTGACGCGCAGATTGAACGCGTTCGCCGTCGGCTGAACAGGCGCGTGGCGGACAGCCAAGCACGTGCCGAAAAGCGCAAAATCCTCGCGGCAGAGGAAGATCTCACCGACGCCGTCATCGTGACGGAGCGGGATTGGGAAATTCATCTCGTCGCCCCCATGGTCATCCCATCCTTGATACATGAGGATTCGGAACCGTTTATGGAGCAACGCGCCGCGGATCCGGAGCAACCGCTGCTTGTGCTGCCGGCGCAAACTGTGCTTGCGGAGTCTGCGCCGGAGACAGTCGCGCCGCTGCCGGAAGAAAGCCTTGCGCCGGAGCCGGAAGCAAGCCAAGAGCCGCTGCCGGAGGAAAGTCCGGTACAGCAAATCCCCGCCGCGCTGTTTTATACCTCGGCGCTCCTGTCAGAAATGTGGATTGAGGATGTCACGCCGACACAACCCCCCGCAGAAAGCGCGGATGCCCCGGCGACAGAATCACCTGCAGAAAGCACCGAAGCCCCGGCGACAGAATCACCTGCGCCCGAACCGCAAGGCACTACCGAACCGAAGTCTTCGGAAGCGCCGGAAACGCCGGCGGAACCGGAACAACCGCAAGAGCCAATGGCTATAAATGAAACCGCACCGGCGGCGGAACCAGCGGCGGATCTGCCAGCGGAAGCTGCGGAACCCCCTGCGCAGGCGGCGGAAAGCACAGTAGAACCCGCGGTGGCGGCGGATACCGCAGAAGAACCAAAGGCGGATCCCGCGGAGGTAAATCCGGCAGAACCGCCCCTGCCAAGGTGGCGCCGCAGCCCCAAACCGCCCTATCGCTCGCAGCTGGAACTCTGGCGCGACTACCACCGCTGCTTAGACGCCTACCCCGTGCGCTGCCAAAGCCCCGCAAGCCAAACATTATACGATACGTTCCGCCACTACGGCGGCAGAGAGGAGACCGCCGACTTCATCATCGAGTGCTTCACCGAGGATTTGAAGACGATGCAGAAGCCCTATCCCACGTTCCATCAATGGTTCCGCTTGCATCGCTATGAAATGACCGAGGAAATCCGCCAGAATGCAATAAAGCAACTTGTAGCGATGTCTAAGCGCAATTTGGAATATGAGCAACGCTATCACCCGTCTGTGCCGGTGACGCCGGAGAATATGTAAGGCAGCGGCGGTTCGCGAACCGCCGGGGGCGGCGCGTAGCCCCCCCCCACCCCCCCCAGCCGGGCCGCGGCGGGTGGGGCACCGCCCC
>JAISUW010000044.1 GCA_031271865.1 Oscillospiraceae bacterium | reverse complement strand
TACCAAGCAACACAGGTCACCGAAACCCTGCCCCCAACCACAGACGAGGCACCCAAGCAGCGCCTATGGAAAATTTGCCCTACAGGACATAAGGCAAATTTTCCATCCAAGCGGGCACTTCTGCACGGGGGTCCGGGGAACTCCCCAGCCGCGGGGGGTCCCGGGGGGTCGACGCGCAAGCGGCCCCCCGGGCGGGGGTTTGGGGGCGGCGCCCCCAAGGTGGAGGAACACAGCGATCCTTTTATAAAACCCGAGGGCAGAACCCAACCAAAGTACAAACCCTTTCCTCCCAACTAAGAAGCAAGACTTCCCCCCACCAAACTTTCGTCAAATTCACGATTGTTCAATAGCAAAAACCCAATTTCTCCGTCAAAATGCACAAAACCAATATAGAAAAGCGAGGCCGCACCATGGAAAAGATTCTCCCGGGCGTATACAAACTGACCCTCGGCACGCCGGAACGCGTCACACCCTGCGCGTATCAAGAGTACCCGCCGCTGCCTGTAGGTGCGGACACCGAATTGCCTTTCGCCGAATCGGATGTAACATTTGAAGTAACGAAGCGGGGCTGCTTGGTATCCCTGCCGCTGCGCGTCAAGAACGCAGAGGGTGTCACTTCCTTGGGCGAGGTCTACGGTCTGGGCTTGCAACTCAAGCAGTTCCGCCTGACAGGAAAGAAAGTGACCGTCCGCCCCAACGCCGACCCGACCGGACCCAACGGCGACAGCCACGCGCCCGTGCCGTTCTGCGTCACAACGGGCGGCATAGGCTATTATATAGACACCGCCCGGCACGCGGCTTTTTACTGCGGCAGGTCGGCAAAACTGGGCGAGGGCCCCAAGACATCCCGCTATGACAGCGGGGCTGAATTGCTCCCCGCCGACAGCCCGGAGGCTCTCTACCAACAGCGCGCCGGCAAGCGCCTCTATGTTGACATCCCAACAGCGCAAGGCGTGGATATATATATCATCTGCGGTCAAAGCATGCTGGAAGCCGTGCAGAAGTACAATATGTTCTCCGGCGGCGGCTGTCTGCCGCCCGAATGGGGCTTAGGGGTATGGTACCGCTCCCATACACACTTCGGTCCGTCGGACTGGGTAGAGCTTGCCGAACGCATTCGCAAACAAGAGATGCCCATTTCCGTCTTCGGACTGGAGCCGGGCTGGCAGACCCGCGCATATCCTTGCTCGTATGTGCATAAATTCGGACAAGCGTCCTTAGATGCCATCGCGCACATCAAATCCCTCGGCTACCGAGTGAACGCATGGGAGCACTGCTTCACCCACCCCGAATCACCCATATACGAGGAAATGCGCCCCTACTACGGCGATTACGAGGGCATGGAAGGCGCCGTACCGGACTTCACAATCCGCGAATGCAGAGATATATTCGTTCGACTGAATCGAACACTTGGTTTCGACGGTTTCAAGCTGGACGAGTGCGATGGCTCCGATAACACCGGCGGCTGGTCCTTTCCGGACTTCGCCCAATTCCCCGGCGGCGCCGACGGCGAACAGATGCACGCCCTCTTCGGCTGGCTCTATGCGCAGGTCATGAACGAGGCTTGCCCGGGCAGCTACCACTCCGTGCGGAATATGTACGCCCTGGCCGCCCCATATCCCTTTGTCCTGTACTCCGATTTGTACGCGCACAGCGACTTCATCCGCGGGGTATGCTCCGCGTCTTTCTGCGGACTGCTCTGGACGCCGGAAGTGCGCGATGCCTCCAGCGTCAAAGACCTCATCCGACGGATGCAGTCGGTTGTCTTCTCCCCGCAGGCGCTCATCAACGCTTGGTACATTAAGAACCCGCCGTGGGAGCAAATCAACAGCAGCCTCAACAACGAAAACATCCCCATGGAGGAGGCGGAGGATGCCGCACGCATCTGCCGTGCGCTCTTCCAAACCCGTGAACAGCTGATCCCCTACCTCACCGAAGCCTTTGCCAAGTACAAAGCGGACGGCACCCCGCCTTTCCGCGCCTTGGTTCTCGACTTCCCCGATGACGCAGAATGCTATAACAATGATACAGAGTGGCTCATCGGCGGGAAGTACCTCTTCGCCCCCCTCACCGCCGCCGCCGACACCCGCGAGGTATACCTCCCTGCCCTCCCGGACGGTGCCGTCTGGGCGCGGGACGGCAAAGCGTACCCCGGCGGCAAAGCCTACGAATTCACCTGCACCCTGGAGGAGTATCTCCTCTTTGCACGGTAAAAGGGATTCGGGGATAGCCTTATAAAACACGCCAAACCTACCCATACTAATAGAAACACAAGGGGGAGGTATAGGCTTGGCGTTCATCGAGTTTTCCGGTGTGGTGAAAGAGTACGAAACCGGCGGGGCACCGATTCGGGCAGCGGACGGCGTGGACTTTGCCATTGAGGAGGGGGAGTTTGTCATCATTGTCGGCTCCTCGGGGGCAGGCAAGACTACGGTGCTGAACATCTTGGGCGGCATGGACAACGCCACCGCCGGAAGTGTGACGGTCGGCGGGCAGGAGATCACCGCATTCGACAACAGGCAGCTGATACACTACCGCAGGCACAAGGTGGGCTTTGTGTTCCAGTTCTATAACCTCATTCCGAACCTGACGGCCCTGGAGAATATAGATATTGCCGCAGAGCTGTCCCGGCATCCGCTGCCGGCCTCCTTTGTCCTGGAGGAGGTCGGTCTGTCGGAGCGGGCAGGGAACTTCCCGGCGCAGCTCTCCGGCGGGGAGCAGCAGCGGGTGTCCATCGCCCGCGCCTTGGCGAAGAACCCGTCCCTCCTCCTCTGCGATGAGCCGACGGGAGCCTTGGACTACATCACCGGCAAGCAGATACTGACGCTCTTGCAGGACACCTGCCTGCGCACGGGCACCACCGTGGTAGTCATCACGCACAATGCCGCGCTGGAACCGATGGCTGACCGTGTCATTCGGATGCGCTCCGGCAAGGTGACCGATATGACCGTCAACCCCATGCCTGCGGATGCGGCGGATATTGAATGGTAAGGCAAAGCGTATCCGGTAAAAAGTGCATATATACGAAAGGAAATGCATGAAAAAGACGCTCCTCATCGACTTTTTCCGTTCCGTAAAAGGGACGCTCTCGCGCTTTCTGTCCATACTGGTCATGGTCGCGCTGGGGGTCGGGTTCTATACGGGACTGAAAGCGGTGTCGCCGGATATGGTTTCGGCGGCCGGGGCGTTCTATACAGCCCGCCGCTTGGCGGATATTGTACTCATCTCTACCATCGGCTTTGACGAAGCGGATGCGGCGGCGGTGCGGGAGATACCCGGTGTGGCCTCCGTCACGGCACAGCTTGCCGCAGACGGTCTGCTGTACGATGCGGAAGGCGCACCGCTGCAATCCCTGACAGGGACGGCATATGTGCTGCGGGTGTTCGGCTATGACTTCGCCGAACCGCCGCCGCTGAACACCCTTCGCTTGGTCACCGGCCGAATGCCGCAGGACGCGGGCGAGTGTGTCGTCACCGAGCGGGAGGCACAGGCGAATCCGGATATCTACAGCATCGGGAAAGACCTCATTCTGCGCGGGGACGGAGAGGACTTGCTCACCGTCTTGCAGACGGAAACCTATCGCATAGTCGGGACAGTAGAGAGCGCAGACTTTCTCTCCGCGGAGCTGGGCGCGTCGCAGGCCGGGGCAGGTGAGCTGTCCGGCTATATCTATATCCCCAAAGAGGCTTTTCTGCGGACAGATGCCGTGTACCTGCTGGCTTCCGCAGAGGGTGCTGCGGCGTACACTGCGTACACGGAAGAATATAATGCGGTAGTGGCGGAGGTCATGGAGCGAATCGAAGCGTCCTCCGGGAATCTGGTCAAGGCGCGGGCGGCGCGGCTGGAGGCAGAGTATAAGCCGCTCTTATCCGCAGGGTGGGAAGAGCTGCCGCTGAAGCGAAAGGAAGCCGAGGCCGGACTGGCGCAGGCACGGGAAGACTTGAAAGGCCTCAAGCAAGCGATTGCGGACGGTCCCGCCGAATACAAAGCGCAGGAAACCGCCGCCCGTGCAGAACTGGAAGCGAAGAAGCAAGAGCTGGCAGACGGTACGCGCCTCTACAAAGAGAAGAAAGCGGAGTACGACAAAGGAAAAGCCGCCTATGATGCCGCACAGAAAGAGATAGCCGCATTCCTGAAAGAACACCCCGAGCCGGAGTCCGAACTGGCGATGGCTAAGGAGGAGTACCAAAAGGGTGCAGCCGCGCTGGAGAAAGCAAGCTCTGCCCTCACGCTGGCAAAGAACGCCCTCAAGGTGGCGCGGGCTGCCCTCTCCTCCGGTCTGCCGGAAAAGATAAACAGCGCGGTGACGCTTCTCAAGCAATACTTCCCTATCGGCGATATGCCTCTCACCCTGGAGGAGGCCAAAGAGAAAATCACGGCCGCCGAAACCTCCCTTGCGGAAAAAGAGGCGGATCTTACCGCACAACAGAAAGCCCTGGCGGACGCGCAGAAGCAAATCGAGGAGGCAGAAAGCAAGCTTGCCCAATACGCCGAGTTCCAGACAGCCGGGGAGCAGCTGGCAGCAGCGGAAGCGGAGCTGAAGGCTGCCGCAGCGCAGTTGGAGCAGGCTCCTGCCCTGCTCGCCGAAGCGGAGGCGGAGCTGGAGCGCAAGCTCGCCGAAGCGCGGCAACAGTTGGCGCAACTGCAGACCCTCGCCCTGACAGCGGATAGCCGCTACGCGAACAAAGAAAAAGAAATCCGCGACCGCTTGGCAGCGGCAGAGCGGGAGCTGGTGCGCGGGGAGAACCTCATCAAGTCCCTGCCGACAGCCAAATGGCAGGTGAGCAGTAGGGATGCCTTTGCGGGTTACGCCAACTACGGGGATACGGCGGTGAACATGGAGGCCTTTGCGCTTGTGTTCCCGGTGATATTCTTTCTGATCGCAGCCTTGGTGAGCTTGACCACGATGACACGCATGGTGGAGGATGAGCGCGGGCAGCAGGGCGTATTGAAAGCGTGCGGCTACGCTGCTCCCGCCATTGGCGCAAAGTACCTGCTGTACGCCCTCTCTGCGGCGGCGCTCGGCTCTCTGCTGGGGGCTGTACTGGGCTTTTCGGCTATCCCCCCCGCCATCTTCCGGGCGTATCAGCTGCTGTACCTGATTCCGGAAATGGAAGTACACTTCTACAGCGGCTATGCGTTGACGGCGCTTGGGGCTGCGGTGCTGTCCACCGTCGGGGCGGTGGTGTTCTCTGTGCTCCGCGCCCTGCGGGAGCGTCCGGCTTCGCTTATGCGGCCAAAAGCACCCAAGGCGGGCAAGGCAGTATTCTTAGAGAGCTTCCCGGTGATTTGGAGGAACCTGGGCTTCTCCGGCAAGGTGACGGTACGCAACCTCCTGCGTTCCAAGAAGCGGTTTATGATGACCTTTGCCGGGGTGGCGGGGTGTACGGCTCTCTTGCTGACAGGCTTCGGCATCGGTGCCTCCATCCGCACCATGCTGGATGAGCAGTTCGGGGAGGACGGCATTATGCGCTTTGATGGGCAGGCACTGCTCGCGGGTCAGCCGGAGGGCGTAGACTTTACGGTTCCTGCCCTCCCGGAGGGAATCACGGAAACGTTACCCATCTATATGCAGAATCTGGATATCTCCTCCGCGGAGCATCCCCGCACAATGGAAGCTACGCTTATTGTTCCGGAACGGACAGACAATCTGCGGTCTTTCATCGCATTGGATGACGACAAGACGGGGGCGATGCTCTCTTTCAAAGGGGAAGGCGTATATATAGACGGCAAAACGGCCGAGGTGCTGAAGCTCTCTGTGGGGGACAGCCTCCGCATTGCGTGGGGCGGCAGTGCGTTGGAGATACCGGTGACGAGCATCTCCCGAAACTATGTATATCATTATATTTACATGACGCGGGAGGCATTCGCTGCCGCATCAGGCAGCAGCGCTGCCGCTCCGAACTGCCTGCTGCTGAAGCTGGAGGCGGCGCACAGGGAAGACGGCGAAAGCAAGGCGGCCTTATCCCGCAGCCTGACGGATACGGCGGAAATCAGCGCGGTGGTATGGAACTCCACGGTCATCGCAGAGGTGCGCGGGATGGCGAATATGCTCTCCGGCGTGGTGATGGCGGTGTTTACCGTATCGGCCGGGCTATTGGCTTTTGTAGTGCTGTACAACCTTAATAACATCAACATCTATGAGCGGCTGCGAGAACTCGCGACCATCAAGGTTCTCGGCTTCACGGATGGGGAAGCGGATATGTATATCTGGCGGGAGAACATCATCCTAACGCTTCTGGGGATAGGTGCCGGCTTGCTGTTCGGTGTGCCGCTGCACGGATTTGTCATCCGGTCGGCGGAGATAGAGAGCATGATGTTTGTGCGCACCCTTGCCCCGGTGAACTTCGCGCTGGCGGCGGCCGTAGCGGCGGGGTTCGCCGTCTTTGTCAACGCCCTTGCACACCGGCGGATTAAGGGGATAGATATGGTGGGGGCACTGAAAAGCGTTGAATAGTTACAATCGGTAACAATAAATGCACCGCTTCAGCTTGCGCTGCTGCGGGGGTTGTGTGAATCCATACGCCGGCGCAAACAGTAATACGCTTTGAACAGCGGCTTTTCAAAGAGATATTGTCTGAGCAAATCAACAGCTGTGCCGGCGGCATAGATAATCAACGTGGCTGACAATATGTGCAGCACCATGGAGAGCGTTGAATACAGATGGGCTTCGATGGGGAAGAACTGATCCCAAAGAAGAACTTTCGCATAGGCTTGTTCATGGAAGAGGTATACCCCAAAGGTTGCGGAAGCGATTGTGTTTATGATTTTGCTCGGTTTTATCGGGAGGTTCTTGAAAAACAGGAACATCCCTACGGCGCAAGCGATTGATATAGGATATGTTTGTTGACCCAATTGACTTGATAGATTAAGATTCAGTTTGGTTATGCTGTATACCATTACTTCGAACTTGGGCATATAAAGTATGCCGATGACACCAAGGATAATAAGAAGCAATCCAGGTAACAGTTTCCTGAAGAAAAGCTGCCGGACGGCGACAAAACGAGCAGATGTATCGGATAGCTCTGAGGGTTGCGGGGAAAGCCGGATATATGCTCCAAGACAATAACAGAACACCAAAACATTAATATGGTTCTTCTCGAACGACGGTTGGAAAGTCGGCAGCAGTATGATAAAAGCGAACAAGACCAACAGCAAACCGAGAAAAGAACGATTCGAAAGTGTCACCAAAGCCCGCGATATAAAGGGGGCCATAAGCATCAAGAAGAAGTACGCAGAGGCAAACCACCAACTATGACCGGCAATGGGGAAGAAGAGCTTCGTATGTAACGCCGTGTTCGGCGAAGCGCCGGTCAGTATCAGGAATGCGATTGCATAGAAAAGCACTTGTAAATAGAAACGGGCAATGCTCTGCGGGCGTTGGTACGTTTTGTCGGCAAGGAAGTAGCCGGTGATCAGGACAAAACCGTCTACGCCGATTTTCCCTGCCGCTGTCAAAAGAAACCATAGGGCAAGTGAAAGTCTTTCGGTCGGGGGAGCAGCGTTGGAATGTACAATGCAGTGATGTGCAACAATCATAAGCATAAATACAATGCGAAGGAATTCAATATTTGAATCGCGCGGTACTCTTTTGGGAAGATATAAGGTTTCCTTTTTCATTTCTGATTTGCTCTCCTATAAGATGGTTTGCGTACTACTGCTATTATACTTGACTCTGAGTTGCTTGTCAAGGGGTGTGTGTGAATCCAATTGTTTTCAGAGCAAACTGTCATATTGCAGTACAAGCCCGCATAGGGATTGAGTAGCCGGAGACAACCGGAACTATGCCGAAAGCCGCAATATAGGAGGAAAAACAATGAAGAAGCTACTCAAGAAACGCCAACTCGTCATGGCCGCACTCGTCCTTGCCCTTGGAGGCGCGGTGTTCATCAACTGGTACTACACCAAAGACACTGTCGCCGCCGATGCCGCCCCGATTGCTTCACAGACGCAGGAGGCCGATGCGAGTGCCGAGCCGGGCGGCACGGACGATGCCAACCTCGGCGACAGCCAGTATGTCCACAACCCCTATGCCTCCCAAGAAACCGAGTACTTCGCAGGCGCAAAACTGAAGCGTGCAGCCGCCCATGACGAAGCCAAGGAAACGCTCTCCGCTGTGATTGATGATGAGAACGCCGCCGCTACGGCTGTCAGCGCCGCCGCTAAGAGCTTAGACACTCTCTCCGCGACCATCAAGACGGAAGCGGACTGCGAGTCCCTCATCACCGCCAAAACCGGCTCGGAGTGCCTCGTCATGATTGACGCCTCCTCGGTGCAGGCTGTGGTCGGCGGGAAAGCGCTCGATGCTGCGATGGCTCTGCAAATCAAAGAGATCCTGATGAATAAGACCGGGATGTCGCCGGAGAACATCACGATTGTGGAACTTGCAGACTGAAAACATACGAACTATAAAGCAAACATAAGGACAGGGAACGCCCTGCCCTTTGGTTTACCTGATTGTGTCACGCATAGATGCGGAAGACGGCGACACCGTGCGGGGCTACTGTCGTATGGACGGTTTCGGTGACAGTGCCTTCTGTTCCGGTCCAGAGTTCTTTGACGGCGTATTCCTCTTTGTCCGGGAGGGAGAGGTACTCGCACTCCTTGAGGCGCTCCAGCGGGATGGAGAAGAGGCGGGTTGTGCTGCCTTTGTTGAGGAAACAAATGGCTGCATCGCCGCCGGCAAGATCCTTCACGAGAATGTCGCCGAAACCGTTGGTGCTGATGCGGCGGCATTGCCGAGCGAGGGGGTCTTGGTCTAAGGCTATCACTTCGCGGTTGGTGACGACCTTGTAGGCTTCGTTTTGGGTGTCGGGTGTGCCGTCGGGGTTGAGGAACTTGCGGATGTCGTTGCCTAAGAGAAGCGGGGCGTTCATCATACACCACAAGGTGAAGTGCGACTTATTCTCCTCATAGTTCAAACCGCCGTTGCCCACCTCGAGCATATCCGGGTCATTGAAACCGCCGGGACCGGCGTACTGCGCCAAGTGAACATTTACTTCATAAATCGCAAGTATGTGCGCCCAATTGGGGCGGATGTCAAGCGTTGTGCGCCAGAGATTTCCGGCGCCGCGCCCCCACTTCCACGGCAGGCGGAAACCCCATTCGCAGATGGAGTAAGTGATGGGCTTGACCGGTTTGCCTTCGCGGGCGGCGACTTCTTCTGTGGCTTGAATCAGGGCTTTCCCCATGCGCGTATAAAGATAGGCCGCAGAGTCAAAACGGGAGGCGATGGGGTTGCAGAACTTGAGCTTGTTTTCCCCTGCCGCCAGCTCTACCGTCATCTGGTGACGGCCGTCAACGGCGGTCATCGGCCACACGGCAGGCACAATGGTGTCATACGTCTTATCGCCGTTGACTTCCACGACGAGGAACTTCTTCACCATATACTTCTTGCGCATACCTATCGTCAAGATATATGTCCCCGCTGCCGGAGCATCAACCGTGAACGTCGCCGAACCTGCGCCAAAGGACAGACCCGCTATATAATAGCCCGTACCCAATTTGGCATCACGCTCAATTGCGGCGCCGCCTTCCAAAAGCGCTTCGCCTGCCCCGTATTCCTTTGCTTCTCCGCCCGCTGCGGAGATGAGGCTGATTTTCTCTATCAGCGGTGCGCGCGTCGGCAGGGGGTCGTTGTGGCAAAAGTCGTACTTGAAGTACTCTATGCCCCACTCCGCAAAGGTCCGCGCATCCAGTAGCTCGTTGCCCTGCGACGCAGGCAGACTCTCACACGTGAATTGCCCGTTGCTCGAATAAATGCCCAGCTTGATGCCTAACGCATTCACTTTCCGGACCAACGCAGGGATTCCCGACGGAAATGTCCCGAAATCCGGCTGTAACCGCCCGTTCGCATCCCGCTGCGAGGATTGCCAGCAATCATCAATGTTGACGCGGTTGTACCCATATGCCGTTAAGCCCGATTTCAACATCGCTTCCGCTGTCTCCAGTATCAATGATTCATTGATGCGGTTCCGGAATGTGTTCCAGCTCGACCATCCCATCGGCGGCGTCGCCGCATCGCCCCCCGCGTAGGGCGTCCCCGGTATGAGGTTCAGTTTCGCTTTCTTTGCAGTAACATCCAGTAGGTTCTCGGTCGCTTGTTCAATGCCCATGGTTGTATTCCTCCTTGTAGTTCTATTGGGGGTGCCCTGAAGGGGCAGGGGTGCCCTGAAGGGGCAGAGGTGCCCTGAAGGGGCAGGGGTGCCCTGAAGGGGCTTATGGATTACGCAGCGCATAGTCCAACGCTTGCGCCAACTGGTCGGGGCAGGATGTTGGTCGTTTCCCGCAGCGGGTACCGCGGAACTTGTCGGCAACGAGCCGGGCATCCATGCCCTCTACGAGCTTAGAAATACCCAGCGCATTCCCGGCGCAACCGCCGTCAAACTCCACGCTGCGGATAATGCCGTCTTCGAGTTCCAGTTTGATGGTACGGGCGCACACGCCATGGGTGCGAAATTCGTAGTACATTATGTTTCTCCTTTTGGATGGAAGAGATTTACAGATGCTTTTAAACGCGGAAAGAAATTGGATTGCTGTCGGCAAGCGGCAATCTGGTGATAGAAAGCACCTGTGCCTCCCCGCATTCGGCACTGAGAGCTTCTAAAAGCAGCGCCGGGTTCAGACTCTTTTCCTGACCGGCGGCGAGGGTACACTGCAGTGCCGCTAGATTATCATTTTGCATAAAAGATGTTTTATACACCAACGGAGCCAATTCGATGGTTTTCTGCACTTTCTTGTGACCTTGCTTGCCTGTTTTTTGGGCAGTTAAGCAACCGGTACGCAGTATCTGTTCCGCTGCCGATTGCCAAGCTGCGGCAGCTTCGGCTGTGGGGAAAGCGAGCCGTATCGTATACGCAGCCTGTGTGATTGGCGGCGGAATTGCTTCCATACCTATCAGTAAGCGCAGACCATCCGGAAGAAAGGGATTCACATATTTAGGGACATCCTTAGCTTGCATGGTATCCCCAACCAGCCGTACTGCGAGCCATTCCCCTAAGCCTTCTTGACCTAAAGACAGCGGCAGCGGAAAGGAGAGATAAGGTTGCGGGTGAAACCCTTCCGTATACCATAGCGGTACCGCGGCGCGGCGGAATGCCTGCGACATCACACGAACAACATCCAAGTGGGAGATGAATGCCATACGTCCGGTTTTCGAAAACGTGAGGAGCGTATCCTTCCATTGAAGCGTATTCATGTGCGTTTGCCTCTCCCTGTGAGATGGGAGGGCGCAGTATGCCCGGGTTTGTACGGCAAGGTTCGGGGAGAAGCCGGTTTCATCGGCTGTGTTTTGGGGGTTGCCGGTTTCACCGGCAGTTTTTTCGGCTGCGCAGGTTTTTCGTGGAGTTGCGGGTTGTACCGATAAAAGAGTATGCTTCCGCCTACTACACCGATTACCTCACTGCGCGTTAGAGCAGCCAAGCGCGGAGCGATGGTTTTCGGTGCTTCCGGGCATAGGTCAAGCAATACTTTCAGCTTCACGAGTTCCCGCGTGTTGAAAGCCTTGTCCAGTTCTTCCGCAACGGCTTGCGTTACGCCGTTACGGCCGATTTGAAAGAGTGCCGGAATGGAGTTCCCCGCCTTGCGGAAAGCGGCGCGTTCTGCGCTTGTCATACAGCATAGCCTCAGCGTATTAAAGTAGATGTCTGCTTTTCAGATAACACATACCATTATAGAACAATTCCGTCGGATTGTCAAGGGTTTTGTGCCGGGAAGTATCCTTTTTGCTGCTGAAGACGTTTTTTTGCATTGACACCGAAATCAAATAATGATATAATAGGTGTGAAATAAAACAGCTGACGGAGGCTTATGCCGGAAGAACACATCCAAGCGACCGTAGATGAAATCGTCTACCGTAATGCGGAAAACGGTTATACTGTTCTCTCCTTACGCAGGGAAGGGGAAGTATTCAATTGCATCGGAGAGATGCCGGCGGTTTCTCCCGGAGAACCGTTGGAGATTACAGGGGAGTGGGTTGTCCATCACAAGTATGGGCGGCAGTTCCGTGCTTCCATTGTTTCGCAGAAGCTCCCGCGCAACCAAAAGGAAGTGCTGGCTTACTTAGCCGGCGGGCTGATTAAAGGCATCGGTAAGCAGCTTGCCATAAAGATAGTAGAACGCTTTGGTGACAGCACCTTGGATGTGATGGGAGAAACACCCGGACGCCTCGCAGAAATTAAGGGTATCTCAGCCGAAAAAGCGGAGGAAATAGGAGAAGCCTTTGCCAAACAGTACGGCCTGCGGCAAGCTGTGCTTGCTCTGGAGGCTTTTGGGATGACGACCTCGGAGTGCTTAAAGGCCTATAAGCTCTTTGGGCAGAATGCGCCGGCTGCTGTGACCGCCAATCCGTGGTCCCTATGTGAGATTGACGGCATCACCATCCGCAGAGCGGACCAAGTGGCGCAGCGTTTGCCCTCTCCGCCAAATATAAAACTCCGCAATGAAGCAGTCATTCTGGATGTCTTGCGCCATGCGGTTCGCGATGGGCATTGCGGCTTGCCCCGCAAAGAAATCCTGCGGTGCGCTGCAGATGGTATCGTTGATGCAGAGGGCTACCCTGACCCGGATAATGCGGAACACGCCTTGGATTTGCTACTGAGCGAGCGCCGTCTTCTTACTACCGGTGCTTATGACAGCCTCATCTATCTCCCTCCGCTCTATATTGCGGAATCTGCCTGCGCCAAGGAGTTTCGGCGTATTATAGATCTCCCGCCCGCTGCAGCGAAGTTAACCGGTACGTTTGCAGACACCCTCGCTGCGATGGAGCAACGCCATGGTATAACCTATACCAAAAAACAGCGGCAGGCTATGATGACCATTTTAGAACGCGGTTTGCTTGTCTTGACCGGCGGCCCCGGTACCGGAAAAACAACCTGCCTGCGCGGTGTATTGGATTTGCTGAAAAGTGCAGGCTTATCCCCTGCTCTCTGTGCCCCGACAGGACGTGCCGCAAAGCGCATGAGTGAATTGACAGGCGCCGATGCCAAAACAATTCACCGCCTCTTGGAAGTCGAATGGGATGAAAACAGCGAACGGCAGTCCTTTGCCCGGAATAAACAAAATCCACTCTCTTGTAATGCTCTCATCGTGGATGAGTGTTCTATGGTTGATATCTTCCTGTTTGCCGCTCTGTTGGAAGCTATCCCTTTGGGTTGCCGCCTGGTGTTGGTCGGCGATGCCGACCAGTTGCCCCCTGTCGGTCCCGGTTCGCCCTTTCAGGACCTCGTTGCCCTGGTGCGGGGCGATATTATCGCCCCTGGTGCGGAACCGCATTGCGGTTCCCCCGAGGAGCCGCAATGCGGCTCCCTCCCGGTAGTCATCCTCGATTACATCTTCCGCCAGCAGTCGCAGAGCCGGATTGTGGAGAATGCCCACCGCATTCTAATGGGAGAGTACCCGGATTTTGACAAGACCGACGGCAACTGTGATATGTTCTTTATGGAACGGCGTACCCCGCTGGCGGCGGCGGAATTAATTATTGAATTGGTCACGAAGCGCCTGCCCAAAGCTTATAAATACGACCCGGAGAAAGATATACAAGTTCTATGCCCAACACGCAAAGATCAGTGCGGCTCTGTTCAATTGGGGGAAGCACTGCGGCAAGCCATCCGCCCGGCTAAAGCAATGAACGGTAAACTGCGCTTTCAAAAGGGTGATAAAGTGATGCAGCTGAAAAACAATTATGAGCTGGATATATACAACGGTGACATTGGATATATTGAGAAGGCTGTCCCGGCGGCGGAGAATTACTTAATTAATTTCCCGGGCACAGAGGAAGCCGTTACCTATCCTGCAGAACTGCAGAATGAATTGGAGCAAGCATATGCCATTACAGTTCACAAGTCGCAGGGGGGGGAATTCCCGGCGGTCATTATCCCGCTGATTGGAGTGCCGGATTTGTTGATCTACCGCAACCTAATCTATACAGCTGTGACTCGAGCGCAGAAATTATTAATTCTTGTCGGTCTGCCGGGTGTACTGAGGCAGTTCATTGCCAATGACCGTAAAGCGGCGCGGTATTCGGGCTTTTTGCCGCGGTTGGTAGCGTCTATTCAGGCTTGTGCATAAATCTCCTTCAGCTTAGAAACGGAGTATGATATATCATAGCCTTGCTCGGCCGTTTTCAATGCGGCATTTTCCCGTTCTGCTACAGAAACCGGATTCCTCTCTGCCATTGCAGTAAACCACGCATCATATACAAGGGGAAGCTTTCGGCAGGGAAGACTCCCACCGTCAATCGTATCGCTGATTAGGCAGGGCAGACCGGCTGCCGCCGCCTCTGCCAAAGACACCGGAAATCCCTCAAAGAGGGATGGTAGCAAGAATACATCTGCCATTGAGAGGAGTGCCGGTATATCGGATTGCAACCCCAAGAAGACGGCATTCGGGACTTTGAGTGCTTTCATTTTTTCTATGAGTTCACCGGCACCCGCAAGGAAGAGCATATCCTCCGGATGCGAAAACGTGTATTGCCGCCAGGTTTCGAGAAGAAACGCGTGGTTTTTCTGCGGAGAAAAACGGGCAATGTTCAGAAATACCTTGCAACTGCTGCCTATGCCAAACTTCTCCCGCAGCGCGGTGCGGGCTTCTGCCGAGAAAGCAAACTTCGCTGTGTCTATCGTGTTGGGAAAGAGCGTATAGGCAGCATGACCGTAAAGCCACTTGGCTGAAGCTGCATTGGGTGCTAACTTTATTGTGGCTGCCGGGTTTATGAGCAAGCGCAGGGTTTTCTTTACGGTATTCTCCGGGAGGGCTTTGATTCCTTTGCGTGTATAGCGTGTGTTATGGGATTGCGCAATACGTACAGGCACACCGGCTGACTTTGCGGCCGCCAAAATCAATCCTGTCGTTGTTTCCAAGTGAGAATGCACAATATGGTATCCCTCCGTTGCAAAGAACGTGCGCAGACACTTAAAGTACGCCGGGATGCCCTGGGTTTGGAGTTTGTCCATACGGTGAACTCGTCCGCCCAATGCACCGATTTCCTCCTCATAGTACATCTTGTCTAAGACATGGACAAGGAAATCAAAACGTATGTTTGGTGGCATACGGCGAAAATAATCCATAATCAGCGTCTCTGCGCCGCCGAGGTTCATAGAGTTGATAACATGGAGAACACGAGTTTCCGATTCCATGGCTGCTCCTCCCAAAAGATGCATTTTTTGTTACCGATTGTTACTGTCAGGTGAAGCATGTGTGCATCGCGCCGCCGGGCAAAGAAAATTTCAAAAAACACTTGCTTTTTGCCGCAGAATGTGCTATAATACTAAGGTTGAAACGATCCATTAGCTCAGTTGGCAGAGCACCTGACTTTTAATCAGGGTGTCCCGCGTTCGAGTCGCGGATGGATCACCACCACACCCCCATACAATGGTATCAGGGGTGTTTTTCATTTTTCGGGAACAGCTCCCGCACGAAAGCGATCTCATGCGGCGGGATTTGTATATCCAGTTCCCCCCATACCAAGCGGAAAGCACAGAGGCATTGATTCTTGTAACCCAAACGCCGCGACTCCTGATATACTGCACGTGGGGCGTATTTGCCGTCACCTACGAGCGGCAAACCGATGGCACTTAACTGTGCGCGAATCTGGTGCGTACGGCCGGTGTGGAGTTCGACCATGAGCAATGCTATGCCGTCGGAACGTCGCGCAAGAACTCTGTACGAAGTGACCGCCTCTTTGGCTCCGGGTTTTGGGTTGTCATATACACAAACCTCGGAGGACTTCTCGTCTTTCAGCAGGTAGTGTGTGACGGTCTGCCAGTCGTCTGCCGTCAAACAGTTCCAATCCATAAGCAGTTGGGATTCGCTTCTGTCGGCGTATACGGCGCAGAGATAGAACTTGCGCACTTGCCGCGCCTTAATAGCGGCGGCGGTTTCGCGGAGTGCCTCAGCCGTTTTGGCACACAGGACTATACCCTCCGTATTGCGGTCGATGCGGTGGCAAAGAGCCGGAGCAAAGGCGTTCTCTGCTTGCGGGTGGTATTCTCCCTTTTCATATAAGTAACGCTGTAAACGGGAAAGCAGTGTATCTGCATACTCCGTCCCGTCCGGGTGAGAAAGCAGACCGGAGGGTTTGTATGCCACCAAAAGCCGCTCATCCTCGTACAACACACGCAACTCACGCCCGGCTTTCATAAAATCATATTGGTACTGCGGCGGGGCGAGGACATCCTCCGGAAGATAAGCGCGAATTGTATCCCCTGCCTGCAAACGGTAATCCTGCTTCACCGGCTTGCCGTTCACTTTGATATCTTTCTTGCGGAAAGCCTTGTAAAGCAAGGACGGCGGTAAATCCGGCGCCGCTTTTTGCATAAAGGCATCGACGCGCCGCTCCCGGTCATTGGCAGAAGCTGTATACTCTTTCATTTATTCTACCCCGAAAATGCGTTTCGCATTATCTGCCGAGATGTCTAACAGTTCCTGCGGGTTCATATTCCGGGCGGCGGCGATGGTTTCAGCGACATAAGCTATCATTGCGGAATCGTTGCGCTTGCCCCTATACGGATGCGGTGTCAGGTAGGGAGCATCTGTCTCCAAGAGAATTCGATCCAACGGAATCTGTGCAGCTACAGAGAGCGGCATGTTCATCGCTTCGCCTTTCTTCGGCTTAAATGTCACCGGTCCTCCGAAGCCGAGAGCATACCCGAGTGCCAACCACTCGAATGCAAGTGCGGAACCGCCGGAGAATGCATGTATTACGCCCCGTGTGTTTCCTGCTTCCCGAACCAATTGGAGTGTGTCTGCATGGGCTTCACGGTCATGCAGGACGACCGGCTTTCCTATCTCTTTCGCTAAGGCTAGCTGGTAACAAAAAACCTCTTTCTGAGTATTACGCGGGCTGAAATCATAGTGGTAGTCTAAACCAATCTCACCGAGTGCTATGCACTTCGGGTGCGATAAAAGTTGCGGCAGCTTTCGCTTCGCTGTTTCATCGAAATCCTTTGCCTCGTGCGGGTGTACGCCGCAAGCGGCATAGATAAAGTTGTATTTATCAGCCAATGCTAAAGCCGCTTCACTGTCCGGCACATCACTCCCGCAGGTGAGAATGCCGGTGACGCCTAACTGCGGCAGTGTCCACAATAGCTCGTCACGGTCTTCATTGTAGCGACTGTCCGTATAGTGTGCGTGGGAGTCAAATATGTTATAAAGCAAGGCGTTCATTCCTTTCTCTCTCCGCTTGGGAGGGGCGCAGATAGAAAGCAAGGAGCGCCGCGGCGGGAAGGTAATCCATCGGGGATGCCGCCAACACCGCACCATAAGCAATACTTGTGTCCGGCCATACGATGTCCTTACCCTCCAGCGCAGATAAGGGAATGGCTTCGTCAGCCGTCAAACGCGAACCATCGGGTGCAAACCCGGCGGCATATACTTGCCCGCGCCGGGCATCCATAGCGCAGGCGAATTCTCTTTTTACCGGATGCGCAGTACAATGCAAGGATGCCATCGCTTGCAAGGTTGATACACCGGCAACGGGAATCCCCAGTCCTTCCGCCAAGCCTTTCGCGAAAGACACACCTATGCGCACGCCTGTAAAAGAACCCGGTCCGTTCGTAATTGCTATGCGGCGGAGATCTGCAATACCAAAACCTGCTTCTGTCAGGCAGTCTTGTACTAAGCTCGCAAGCACTTCTGAATGCTTCCGGTCACCGGTGTAGCTTTTCATTATAAGCAGCCGATTGTCAGCCTCCAAGCACACACAAGCGGCTTTGTCAGCGGTATCTATGCCTAAGGTCAGCATTCGGTTTCCTCCTCCGGCGATTCTATCTCGATTAGGCGTTGTGTCTCTGCTGCACCTGCGGTTAAATGAACGGTATAATGCCGCTGCGGAAGCTCGCCCGCAATATTCTCCGGCCACTCTACAGCAAGGATGGCTTCTGTGCCAAGCATATCGTAATACCCGGTTGATTCCAAGTCCTCTGCGGAAGTAATCCGATACATATCAAAATGCATAAGCGGTATCCGACCGGGATAGGTTTGCAAAATCGTGTAGGTAGGACTGGTCACATCCTCCGCTCTGCAATGCAACCCGCACGCAAGCCCACGCACAAACGCTGTCTTGCCGGCACCTAAATCACCGTATAGCGCGATCAAATCGCCGGCTTTCAGCGAGGCCGCCAACCGAGCCGCTATGTTCTCCGTTTCCTGCGGACTCTTGGTAATAAAGACTTGCTTGTACATTTTTTATACCCCCTCGGAACAAAAGGCAAGCGGCTCAGCCAACCGCTGAGCCGCGCCTAATGCTTCATCATTCAACCGGCCATACCTTCAAAGTAAGCCCTTCATGATTATAGGACAGGTTAGCTCTTGGTTAGGTTCCCGATTTTGCAAAAATTTTTTATAATTTTTTTTGCCGGAATCGGAACCGTTAGTGTAGACAAACTGTCTTAATCTCGGAAGCAGGAAGTCGCGGCTAACGGACAGGAGCTTCCGATAAAGATGCCAAATCGTGAATACGGTGCCTCCCGTAAGACTATACTTAAACCAGAGGTTTCCGAAGCCCGGCGCAAAGTTGTCCCGCTGCTTTTCGAGGCAATGATGCCTGCCCGCTCCAGAACCCGGATAATCCGGAAGGAGTGATTTCCATGACGAACATGATGCGTATGCTGCAAGCCGGAAAAGACCTGCACATCAAAGGCGAATTCGGTATCGGTCACTGCGGGGAATTCGATATTGAGTTCTCCCCGGATACAGTAAGCGCCGTTCCCCTTGTGACCGCCGCCGCCTCCGATGGTCTGCACCATATCGGCTGCGGGATTACTGTCGGCGAGTCCGGCTGCTATATGTACTACTGGCACTGCGAAATCGCCTCTACTGAGGGCGACCCCGAACTCTTGCTTACCGTGAACCATGAACCCGAGCTGCTCCTTGATGAGCATCTCTTCCCTGAACTCTTTTCCGGTAATGGCTTCGTTGACCTTGAAGCCGGTGATGTCGTCAACCTGGAACTCCGTCATCCCTTTAAAGGTGCCGTGCAGGGCCGTTCCGCTCTGCTCACTCTCGTGAAAGCGGACTGACGTGAAAACGGATTCTTCAAAAAGAGGCGCTGTGCGCCTTTTTTTGTGGGCCGTATTACGGCCCGGCAGGGGCGGCCGCATTGCGGCCGCTGCTTGAGGCCGCATTGCGGCCTCCCTTACCCGGCATGAAACAGATACTTTCCTATGAAGTCCCTGGCGAAACGAATCCCCCAATCCCCCTGTTCACCTGTGTTCCATATCCCGGAGTGCGGCTCAATGGAGCAAACGCCGTTATACTTGTGATGGTAGAGGATGGCAAACACAGCACCCCAAGGAATATCGTCCAAGCCCGCCGGCGGATCTTGCACGTTTCGACCATGGACACGTACGGTTCCTTTGACATGGAAATGACCGATCCTCACGCCGTACTGCATGAGCTCCTGCATATAATCCCCGCCGCGGTTCAGGCAATGGCTGATGTCGTATTTTAGACCCAGTTCCGGGAGCAACGGGAAGATTTTATCCCAAGTCTTATAGCCCCAGACGAAGTTGTTCCAATCGCAGTTGTAGACATTGATATGTACGCCGCTTGGTTTTCCGGCTTCGATGAGAGCCGCGAAGTACTTTACGGCGCACGCAATACGGTCGTCAAAGCTCTTGACCTCACGCGGTTCATTGCAACCGCAGACAAAAGATGTGCAACCGAGTTTCCCGCAAAGGGCGATGAGTGCCAGATCATTTTGGTACTCAGGTTCATTGAAAGAACCATCGGGATTCAGACGGTTGGTTCCCCAACGGCCGATAGATGCCACTGCGGTGCCGGTTTCTTCTGTCCAAGCTGCGATTTCCTCCGCACGGTCGAGATATTTCTTTGCATCCGTGCCGACATTGATGCAGAGTTCGGCGTACTTGATACCGAAAGAAGCGAGCCGCTCAAAGTCCGCCTTGCTGTTAGCATCAATAATGAGTCCGAGTTCCATAGGGCTTGTCCTCCAATATATAAGCGGGATAGCACCCGCAGGGTTTCAAGGTCTGGGCTGGCAATGGTATTTAGTGTATAATAATAGTATTTTAATTATATTATAAATTGTATAATAATAGCTCATTGATTATATTATAATAAAATGTATAATAATAGCATTTTAATTATATTATAATACATATAATATACTACAATACTTGCACAGCGACAGCGATGTCGCTGAGCAGGCCTTCAATCTCACTCCGGCGCAGTTTGAGGCTCGCTTTGTTGACGATTACACGGGCGGAGATAGGCATAATCTCCTCGATGACCACCAAGCCATTCTCTCGCAGGGTGCTGCCGGTTTCAACGATGTCCACAATTCCATGCGCGAAATCCAGCAAGGGTGCCAGTTCCACAGAGCCGTCAATTTTAATAACGCGTACATCCATGCCTTTGCTTGCGAAGAAGGCCTTTGCAACATTTGGGTACTTGGAGGCAACAATCCGTTCATGGTAGCCGGAATAAAAATCTACGCCGGCTTTCCCGGCCAACGCAAATCGGCACTTGCCGAAACCTAAGTCCAGCATTTCATAGCAATCCGCGCCGGCCTCAACAATCGTGTCTTTTCCGACAAAACCAACATCACAGGCACCGTGTTCTACATAGGTGATAACATCGTTGGCTTTTGCCAGCACCACTTCAAAATTGTCCATGGGCAGTATCAGCCGGCGTCCTTTGTTTATCAATGCCGAGCAATCGAACCCGATTTGCTGAAAGAGTTCTACAGACCGCTTCTCCAAGCGGCCTTTCGTGAGAGCTATCCGTACGTTGCGCATGGGTAGAACCTCCTTCATCGTAATTCATCGGTGTTAATCGCAAAACCAACCGCAGGGGCCGGACGCCCGAAATGCGCCATGGTCTCGTCATACCTGCCGCCGGAAAGAACATATGTCCCGCTTCTGTCTGTATAGCCGCGGAACATGATTCCGGTATAGTAGCTTTGCCCGTGCGCCAATCCCAAATCCAAGCGGACGGCATCCCCAAAACCGGCATCGCGGAGTGCGGTATAAATCTCTTCCAGTTCCCCCAGGACGGCGCATACTTTCGGACTGCGGCAGAGTTCCTTTGCCCGACCAATGGAATCACTTCCGCCGAAAAGAAGCGGCAACTCACGCAGCAGGCGGCTTTCACTGCTTTTTGGCAACTTGGTCAAAGCGCTTTCTAAAGCGGGAATGTTCTTCGTTTCTACGGCAGCGGCAATCTCTTGGGTTTGCTCTGCATCCAGCCGGAGTGCTTGGGCAAGCGCGGCAAAAATCCCTGCGTGTCCGATTTCCACGCGCTGGTGCTGCACACCGAGCGCACGCAGACACTCAATGCCAATGGAAAGCACTTCTACATCCGAATCCAATCCGGCAGCGCCTATCAGCTCAATACCGGATTGGGATATTTCATCACTATAGCCGGCATAGAACGGCCGGCGGCGAAACACACTCTGCTGGTAGCATAGGCGCAGCGGCAGCGTAGCTGCCCCGAGCCGCGTTGCGGCTACCCTGCACACAGGCAACGTATTATCCGGCCGCAATACGAGCAACCGACCGTTGTAATCCGTCACAGGGTATAGGCTCTCCAAAAGCGTACCTTCCCCTGCGCGGAATACATCATAAAACTCCAGATGCGGTGTCTCTACCGGTGTATAACCTCGTTTTTGGAAGACCTCTGCCAGTATGCGGCGAATCCTTTCCCGCGCCTCGCAGTCCGGACTGAGGTAATCACGGGTTCCCTCCGGTGTACGCTTCTCATAGCCGGCCATAGCTGCCCCCTGTTTTTGTTTGCATAATGATTATTGTACCAAGCACCTCTCAAAGCATACGCAATCGGCTGAATCCTTATGCACGGGCGACCATTTCCCCATACTTCGCTTTGCAGTCTGCGATATAGGACTGAATCTGCTCCAAGGTCGGCATAAAAGAGGAACAGCCATGCGCCCCCACCAACAGCGCGGCGGAAGCGGAACCAAGCTCCAAGCAATCCATAATGTCCCAACCCTCTAACAGACCGTAAATGAAACTGGAACCGTAGCCATCGCCGCCGCCGAAGCTTTTGAGTGCCTCAATCGGGAATGGTTTGATGGAATAGGAGTTGCCATCGGCAGTGTAAGCTGTGGAGCCTTTTTTGCCGTGCTTAATCACTACGATTTTCGCATTCTTTCCTTGCCAGTACTTGGCAGTGCCCGCATCATCAGGAGGCGTTCCGATGAGCGACCCGGTAAGGTCAAACTCCTCGCGGCTGCCCATGATGATGTCGGCTTTCTCCGCCACGGTTGCATAATACAAAGCGGTTTCGTCCGTACTCTTCCAGTTGTAGGGGCGGAAATCCACATCAAAAATGATCGGTGTATTGGTCTTGACGGCAAGGGTAACGGCTTTCAGTGCCGCCTCGCGGGAGGGGGATGCCGCTAAACTCGTGCCGCTGATGAGGAGGGCTTTGGCTTGTGCAATATACGCCTCGTCTATATCCCCGCTCTCCAGAGCCAAATCGGCGATGTCATTTCGGTACATGAGGATGGAGCTTTCGTCACGGCTTAGGATCTCCGTGAATGTTAAACCGATTTTTTCACCATGCTCGCACTTGCGGATGCGGGAAGTGTCAATACCTTCTTTTTCAAATGCACCGACCACGTACTCCCCGAAGCGGTCGTCGGACACGCGGGCAAAAAAGCCGCACTTCTTTCCAAGCCGCGCCAAGCCATAAGCAATATTTGCCGGACTGCCGCCGACGTACTTTTTGAACGTAGTACTCTCCGCCAAAGTCTGGAAGTAGTCGACAGGGTTAAAGTCAATGGCTACACGGCCGAGCAATACCAAATCATATGGACGGGAGAAATCAAAAGTAATATATGGCATAAGAGCCTCCATGTGTAGAATATAAGCGCCGAGTGATATAGGTATTATACACCATTTGCCGGGAATTTGCAAGGATTTTCTTGACTTTCTGCGACATTTGCTGTAGAATAGTAGCAGCCTCCCCGTTGGAAAGGAAGAATTTATGAAACGAACACTTGTTCTGTTATTACTCGTCGGACTGACCCTCAGTCTAATCTCCTGCGGCAATACACCGGAGGAAACCTCTGATTTGACCGCAGCTACAGACGAGGTCTATACCTCTGCTGTGGAAACGACACCGTCGGAGACCACCTTATACCCCCTCCCCAACGAAAACACGCTCGCGGCGGCGGAAAGCACTTCCGCTTCTATAAGCACAACCTCTGTTCCTACTGCTGCCGAAACGACCGCTTCAACAGCCAAACCTACCGCTCCCTATGAGCTGGCAAGCACAGACATCGCTTCCGTACTGGCGTTATACAAAAGAGTCGCCGCCGCTAACGCCGCCATAGCCACGTCCAAATCCAGCGTCCTGCAAGGAGAGATCTATGGTGAAAACGGCGAAACCTCAGCCATCAGCAAGGCCGCCACGCCGATATTCAAGAGCATTGTAGGCGGATATGCCGAAGAACTTACCGTCTTCCCAGGTTCTCCGCAAGCCTTGAAAGCAAGCGATATTAAATCCGCTTCAGCCGAAACGAAAGACGGCAATACTGTCATTACACTCAAACTCAAAGACCAAACCGACGGCATCAACGGCAAAACAAATGAAGGCAGCGTGGGGCGCGGAATTGCCGTCTTGGACGGCATTGCAGAGCCGCTGGCTAATATGAAGAACCTCGGAATTGACATCCAGAATGCCGGCGATACCATCAAACTCAAGTACACCAATGCTGTCATAAAAGTGACAGTAAATGCCGAAACCGGTAAAGTCATCTCCGGCTCTTGGGGCTACGATATGGGTATGCGCTGCGCCGGGCTTTTGGTTAAAGTTCTCTTCTTCGAAGCCTCTGAATTCCCGCAGGTCAATGCGGATGTCCGCGTGGAGTTCAATACGAAGTAAAAAACAGAATCTATGTGTTTACCGCCTGCCTAGGGGCGCGCATTGCGCGCCCGGCGGGGGGACCGCATTGCGGTCCCTATCTTGCGGCCGCAATGCGGCCGCCTGCGCCTACTCCCCGATTTGTGCGTTCATCTCGGCAGCGATTCGGGCGCGGCGCTCAGCGAGTTCGGCATACATTTGTTCTCGGTCTTTCTGGTTGATGTTGAAGAAGAGTTTCGGAATCAGACCAATCAAGCCGGAGAGGGTAGGGATAATCGTTGCCATAGCGAAAACGCCCTGTGCAGTTTTTTCCGATTGGTTGTTATAATCTAAGCCTGTCTGAAAGCCTATCATTTCCATGATGGCATTGGTAACGGTACTGCCGACGGCATTGGTAATCTTCGAAGGGAAAGAGCGCAGGGTGCCGACCATTGCCTCGGAGCGCATTCCGGACTTCCATTCGCCATAGTCTATGCACTCATTGCGAATTTCCTCGCCGATGACCTTGTTGAGCGGCCAGACACACATATGGATACAATTGTAAACGGCGTAGATAATCAGCATGGGAACCAACTGAAGGAAAAGCGGCTGCCCTTTCCGGCGTATCAGTCCTAAAAAGTAGATAATGATATTAAAAGGCTGCATGATATGATTGCCGGCCAACCAGAGGAATTTCGTGGAAAACTTTCGGCGCAGCGGCGGCACCCAAGCATAGGCGATATATGAAATCGGTGCTCCCGGAATACCCATTACCGTTCCGAAGTTGCGGAAGTTCAGAATGGAGTTGGTATAGGTACTCATCTGTCCCTTGATGGAAAAACCGCCCAAAATCTCTGAAATCATAAGCATAAACAGCGGTCGGTTTTTGCGCAAGGCTATGAAAGACTCCCGAATGGTCGGCGGCTTCTCGCGGCTTTGTTCCGTTCCGACCACACGCTCCCGCGACACCCACGCAAACCAGAGGCTGAATAAGCCGGAGATGATAATCGTGCCCTCGCCGAAGATGAGGAACCAACGGCGCATCTTGAGGTTAATCATCTCTTTGGTAAACTTCGCGGTCTGCCGGGCGATGACATCCATGAGGATGCTGAAAATCTGCTGCGGTAACTCTTCCCCGAACATGCTCCAGAAGTTTGCTTTGTTTATCAGCAGCAACCGTTCTCCGGGATCCGGGGTGATATTGACCACCATGCCCGTGCGGCAGATACCATTAAGCGTGCCTGTCATCTCGTTGAACATATTGAGGACAGCCCATGTAATAATCTTCGGGAGAAAGCCGGCATCCGTCCCCCAAAAGATGTATGGCAAGAGGTAGGACATCATGGTCATCGGTATACCGTAGATGGGGTATGCAATGAGCCATGGGCGGAACTTCCCGAAGCGCGTGCGTGTCTTCTCCACAAATGCCGCAACAAAGAGATCATTGATAATGTCCCATGCTGTCGTTATCGGCGTGACGGCAGCCTGCCAGCCTTTGCTGATGTTCAAGATGCGGTCTGTGAATTCACCGCCTTGCTTGCCGATTCCGACAGAGGCTGCCACATCAAAGAGTATGTATGCGAGAGTCTCACGGGATCCGACATAGCGCTTGGATTTGGTCTTTACCTGCGTAGGTTCCGGGGATGGTACGCTCTCCGACGAGTTGGTTTCCGGTTCAGCCATTGCGGTCACTTCCTCTGTTCAAACTGAAGCTCTTTTACTTATATATTAAAACAATTCTATGCATTTGTCAAGAAGTTTTTTCAGTAGCGTAAAAGGCATACAAAAATGCGGTATGTGAAACTTTGTCCCTTTCATAGAGTAGGTTAGAGTAAATCCACCGTTATGTGAAAGGGACGATACGGTATGTTCCACGCCATTCTTGACGCAATAGCTTCCCGATTCTTGTTCTGGGCACTCCACTTAACCAATACATCCTCTTTCCCGCCGCCGCTATCCGCAGAAGAAGAAACCGAACTGCTGCACCGCGCTGCCGCCAATGACCGCGCCGCCCGAGACAAACTGATAGAGCACAACCTGCGGCTCGTGGTTCATGTGATAAAGAAATACTATGCGACCTGCACAGACCAAGACGACCTCATTAGTGTCGGTACCATCGGTCTCATAAAGGCGATAAATACTTTCAATATCGAAAAAGGTGCCCGCCTCGCGACATACGCTGCCCGCTGCATAGACAACGAAATCCTCATGTGCTTCCGCAACCAGAAGAAAACAGCGCAGGATGTGTCCATGTCCGAGCCGATTGACATTGATAACGAAGGCAATCCCTTGACGCTCATGGATGTTATCTTCATGGACGACACCATAGCTGACGAAATTGACCTAAAGATAAAGGTTGAGAAGCTCTATGATTATGTGGAAAAAATGCCGATAGCCAGGGAAAAAGAAATACTTATCATGCGCTATGGTCTTTACGGAAATGAATACCACACGCAGCGGCAAGTCGCCAAAAAGCTGAACATCTCCCGCTCTTATGTATCCCGCATTGAGAAGAAAGTCATCCAAGGCTTGCAGAAAGCATTTGCAGCTTCTAAGTAATCCAATCCGGCAAAACCACACACAGCCTGCGTCAACGACGCGGGCTGTGCATTATCTCTAAATCAGAATTACAGATCAATACCAAAGGAAGCCGAGCAAGAGGACGATGATGAGCCACTGCCACCATTGTGTTTGGACGGTCACATTGAATGTTACCGTGCCGGCGGAGGTGCTTGCAGTTACTGTTGCGGTTCCGCTGTAACCGCTACCGCGGATGGACGCAACCTGCATTTTTGCTGTTGTGTCCTGCGCGTTCAGCTGTAAAGAAGCGCCCTCTACATTTGCCGTCCAGTTATAGGTGTAATTGGTGGCGGAATTGGCAGTTGCAACTTCCAGCATTGCGCTGCCTTTATAAGGGATAACAATGGTCGTGGCACTCTTTGCTGTCGGGACATCGGTCTTATAGGTCGCGGTGACGGTAGCATTGCCGGCACCCATGGTGAAGATGGTGTTCTTGTTTGTCGCTGTTGTTACGGTACCGGAAGACACTACCCATTTGTCAAACACCTTACCGGCGGGGGCATCCCCGGCACGGATGTCAAATGTATCGCCTGCTTTCGCTGTTGTGCCGGCGGCAGTCTGGGTGCCTCTGACAAACGCCGTACCGCCGGAGATGCTGAAGCTGTAATCCAAGCCGACGAATTGCGGCTGCACAATGGCATTTGATACATTTCCGGTGGTTGCATTCACAGCGTAAGTGAAAGTATATACGCCGCCGCTCTCGCTAACGGAGCCGGTGCCGGAAGAAACGACCCAACCCTCGAACGTATAGCCTTCACGCGTTGGTTCGGTTGTGGGGAGTTCAACAGTATCGCCGACTTCACGTGTCGTTGCCGCTACCAGAATGGAGCCGTCCCAGTTTTTGACTGTCATGGAGTAACTCTTGAGCGGTTGCGCGTGGTTTGAGGAACCTGCCACACAGACATCGCGATCCAAATCCAGTTGTTCAGCGTAACGATAGGGTGTAGACTCCATGGATGTGGTGCAGATTTCAACATCCGGACTACCGTCAAACGCTCCGACTACCGGCGGAGTGGCGGAGGCATCCGGGGAGGCAATAGAAGAGAAAAGCGTGGGGATGTGGATAGAAGTCAATGCCCGGCAATTGGCAAATGCTCCGGCATAAATGTAGTAACTGCCGGAACCGCCCTCTTCCAGAACCACGGAAGTCAACGCGGAGCAACCATTGAACGAATTCAAACCGATGGTCTTGAAATTCGAGGGGATGCGGATGGAAACCAGCGCGGTACAGTCCTTGAATGCAGATGCACCTATGCTGGCCGTCGGCGCACTCGTACCGCGGGTAAAACGGATGGTGGTGAGCGCGGTGCAGCCCTCAAAGGCACCCGTCCCGCTTGTTCCGATTATGGAAAGCGATTTGGGAAACACGACCTCTTCCAGAACTGTATTGCCGGCGAAAGAGCCGCTGGCAATCTTCGTGATGCCTTCGGAGATGGTGAGCTTCGTGATGGATGTGCTTGTAAACGCCCCGGTTTCTATGCCCGTGACGGCGACATTGTTTGCGTCTTTGGTGGGTGTCGTGACTTCGGTTGCGAAACCGGTATAACCTGTGATGGTTGCTTTGTTTGAACTGACTTCAAAGGTCCAGTCATCCAAACCGTCTGCAGATGCACCGGGCATCAGTCCTATACCGCCGCCGCCAATCATCAGTAGGGTAAGCAGAACCGCAAGGGCGCGCCTGAGTGTGTGTGTTTTCATAGAAATCCCTCCATATAATTTGAAAGATGCTACCTTAATTATAGAACTTCTTACTTGAAAAGTCAATAGATAAACTGTGAAAATTGATAGTTTTGTTACCGAATTTTTCCGGTTATTGCACAATTCGGACAAGCTGCCAAGCAAAACCACAAAAGAAGCCATATTTAACAAGGCTTCTTTCAAGATTATGGTGCGGACGGCGGGGCTTGAACCCGCATGGTTGCCCACCGGCTCCTAAGACCGGCGCGTCTGCCAATTCCGCCACGTCCGCATGACTTTCTGTAATTGTATCATATTTGGCAGGGTTTGTCAAGGGTACAAGTGTTTTTTTATCCAAAATGCTTACAGGAGACGCAAAGGATGCGCCTCCCGGACAGTATTGTTTCTTGCCGATTGCAAGACTCATGCCCTTTGCTTAAGGGCAATCGCTGCCTTCGCTTTTTCAACAATATGCGCGGCATCCAAACCGTACACATGGAGCATCTCTACAGCCGGACCGGAAGAACCGAACACATCCTGAACACCGACGCGCAGCACCGGCACCGGATAAATGTCCGAAAGCGCTTCTGCCACGGCACCCCCTAAGCCGCCGATGACAGAATGCTCTTCGGCTGTAACAATAGCGCCGGTTTCCTTGGCGGCTTTGATGAGAATCTCCGTATCCAAAGGCTTTATGGTGTGGATATTCAGCACACGCGCCGAAATGCCCGCAGCAGCGAGCTGCTCGGCGGCAATGTTTGCCTCATTGACCATCAGTCCGGTGGCGGCGATGGTCACATCCGTACCGGGCTTCAACTCCACGCCCTTTCCGATTTCTATCGTATAGTCCTCGCCGAACACCTCAGGGACAGCCAAGCGGCCGAAGCGCAGGTACACAGGACCATCCAGCTTTGCCGCTTCAAAAACAGCGGTATAGGCTTCGCGGGCATCCGCAGGGTTAATAATGGTCATTCCGGGAATGGTGCGCATGAGGGCTATATCCTCACAGCATTGGTGGGAAGCGCCGTCCTCCCCAACGGAGATGCCGGCATGGGTCGCGCCGATTTTGACGGGGATGTGCGGGTATCCTATGGTGTTGCGCACCTGTTCAAAGGCGCGGCCGGCGGCGAACATCGCAAACGTAGAGGCGAACACGGTAAAACCCATGGTCGTCAGTCCTGCGGCAACGCCCATCAGGTTCTGCTCTGCAATACCGCAGTCAAAGAAGCGGTCGGGGTTGGCTTTCTTAAACGCGCCGGTCTTGGTGGCAGCGGCAAGGTCGGCATCCAACACCAGGAGTTTCTCGTTCTGTGCGCCCAAGTCTACAAGGGCTTTACCGTAGGCATCGCGGGTAGCGGTCTTTTTAATCTCAGCCATTCCTCAAATCCTCCTTATGCTGTCAGGGCCGCTAAGGCGGCTTCGAGTTCTTCTTTCCCTTGGGCATACTGCTCTGCGTTGGGAGCCGCACCATGCCAAGAAGCTTGGTTCTCCATGTACGACACACCCTTGCCTTTTACCGACTTAGCGACAATGCACGTCGGTTTGCCGTCGGCGGAGGGGGTCAGTGCGAAAGCCGCCTCAATTGCCGGGAAGCTATGGGCATCAATCTCTAATACGTTCCAACCAAATGCCGCGAATTTCTCCGGAATGGGTGCGGGAGAGTTCACTTCCTCCAGAGAGCCGTCAATCTGCAAGCCATTGTAATCAATGACTGCCACGAGATTATCCAGTTTCTTATTCCCGGCGAACATTGCGGCCTCCCAAACCTGACCTTCCTCAATCTCGCCGTCGCCGCAGAGCGTATAGACGCGCACACCGTTCCCAGCAACCTTGGCACCAAGTGCCATTCCGACAGCCGCAGAAATGCCCTGTCCGAGGGAACCGGTGGACATATCTACACCGGGACATAACTTCATGGAAGGATGCCCCTGCAAGTAGGAGCCGTTCTTGCGCAAGCTCTTCAAATCTTCCACCGGGAAGAAGCCGCGTAGTGCCAAAACAGCGTACAGTCCCGGTGCCACATGACCCTTGGAGAGGACGAAGCGATCCCGGTTCTCTGCTTTGGGGTTTGAAGGATCCACGTTCATTTGCTCAAAGTACAGGTACGTCAGAATTTCCGCCGCCGAGAGGCTGCCTCCCGGATGGCCGCATTTGGCGTTGAAAACGCCCTCGAGAATGCCCAGCCTTGCCTTGCAAGCCAGCACCTCTAATTCTTTCTCGCGTTCGGGTGTCATAGTCTTATCCTTTCCGCTTATTGGTTTCTTTGCACTCTGATTATTATACCACATTCGGCTGATTTGTCAAGGGTTGGGAATCAATTAATTAATTAATTGTAACACGTACGCGCTATTATTATCTTCTTCAGCTCATCTGAAAGCTCTTGGAAGTAAGCGCAGTACCCTGCAACGCGGACCATAAGGTAAGGGTGCTTCTCGGGATGCTCATAGGCCTCCAAAAGCAATTCTCGGCTGACCACGTTCGGCTGAATTTGCATCCCCCCGGTAGTGAGGTAGGTCTTGAAAATCTCCGAAAGGTTGCGTACCCCTGCCTCGCCGGGGAAGAGCGCGGCATCAATGGTCAGTGTAAGCGTAGTGCCATTGACGGCGAAGTCTGCAAAATTAATTTTTGCCACATCATTCAGCGCGGAGAGGAGGTCGTCATAGCTCGCACCATGGTCCGGCATGACGCTGTTGGCGAGGGATAGACCCTTGCGCCGGCCGCTCGGGAGCGCGCCGCTGTACTTGCCGTAGCGGTCGGAGGTATTAAGCGCATAATACCCTGCGGTGAAGCAGGCATTGGGCGGGTTGACGGATTTGCCCGCAGGTGTATCGTAAATATCGCCTGTGAAATCCTCCGCATAGCATGGCAGGACGCGGCGGTCACGCGCATCGGGAAGTGCTCGGCGGCGCACGGTAAAGGGACACTGTGCCAAGGCTATGTTATACATCTGCATGACGCGCGTCACCCAGTAGTTCACACGGTCGTCCATGTCGTCGCCGAAGCGCGGCAGGGCAAGTATGTCCGAACGGATTTGCTCATTTTTTCCCCCGGCAAAGTTGGAATCCACGGCTTCAATAAGTTCTGCCATGGTGTACTTCTGCTGCTCAAACACAAGTTTTTCTATGACATAGAAACTCTCGGCGGCATCGGTTATGCCGACGGCTTGGATGCCGGCGGAGTTATAGTCAGCACCGCCCTCGTATGTATCTTTCCCGCGCTCCATGCAAGATTCGTATAGGCAGGAGGCCAGCGGTGTCTGGAAATCCTTTTGCAGCATAGCCTCCAGCTTCTGTTGATCGGCGAGGATGGACTGCGCCAAGTGCGTCAATCGTGCTTGGTAGCGGCGCTCCAGTTGCTCCATGGAAGCGGCGGGGTTAACGTTCGTCAAGCCGCGCAGCTTGTCATGCCAAGCGTCATGGTTTTCCCGCCATGTACGGATGCCATTCTCCTTGTTGTTGTAGAAAGAAAACTCCAAAACACGGGTCACGAACTTTTCGAGTTGCTCAACAAGCCCGAAGTTCCACAAATCCTTCTCTTGCCCTTTCATTGCTTGCAGAAGCGGGAGGGTAACATTCATGTTGGCACTGTCTGTGTTGCCGAAATGCTCGTGACTGGCAAACGGCTCCACGCAGCCGATGACAGGCCAGTCGCGGCAGTTGGCATCCGATTCGTGGTAATGCCGCTTCAGGGCATCGAAGTATTCCTTGTCACTGAACAGCTCCGGCATTGGGCAACCGCCCACATAGAGCTGTGCCAAGCGGTCGAGGTACTTCTGCGGACTGTTCGGGCTGACGCGTCCGCACATATTGACCGCCAAGGGTGTCAACTCGCATATATCGCAGAGCATATAGGTGATGTCGTTTGTACCGTCCGTACCATCAGGCTTATCACCGCCGAAAGTCATGGATTGGTCGGTGGAAAGTGTTTCAAAGAGCTTGCCGATATTCAGCAGGCTGTCGCCGTCATTGACCAATATACACTCATCCATTTTCAGGACAAAGAGGGCTAGAAGCTCCTTCGCTCCCTCGTAGTCAATGATGCCGGCGGCGACATCCCGCTCATAGTAGGGATTCAGCAATTGATCGAAGCGGCCAAAGCTCACAGCGTTCTCGTAGGCTTCCGTGCAAAGGGCAATCTGCAGGAACGTGATGGCTTGCAGTGCTTCGCGGAACGTACGAGCCGGGTACTTCGGGACGCGGGCGCAGGTTTCTGCCATCTGCTCCAACTCCGCCTTGCGGACGGAATCCGTGCAGTCTCTTGCCAGACGCTTCAGTTCCTCTGCGTAGCGGGCACCAAACAGCTCCAAAGCGTCCAGCCCGATATAGACACCCTTATAGAAGTCTGTGTTATTCTCCGGATGCTCTTTCATGAGGCGAAGGCATTCCCGCTTCAAACCCGTAGTGCCGTTCTCCAAGATACGCTCGTAGTTCGGCACAAAGTGGGCAATGGCCGCGAAGTTGTTCAGGAATCCCACTTTCTGCTCCGCCACACTCGAAAACGTCTGCAACGCCCCTTTGATGCCGTTGGCACCCAAGAACTTGCCGACTATACATTTGGGGAGCCAGTAGGGCAGCACGTCCCGATAGAAACGGCTGCGCTCCTCTTTCGTGGAAAAGAAGCTCACAGGAGTCTGCCGAGCGGCCTTGTATAGGAACGTGACATACAGTGCGCCGTACTGCTCCTCCCAGATTTGCCCTGCTACACGCTTCGCCGTAAAGTTCCCGACCAGCAGTTCCCCATCGTAGACATGAATGGTACGCTTCCCCAGCACATACTTCAGCCGTTCGGAGCGATGAATGGGTACGGGCTTGGAGAAGCCCTTTCCTTTTTTATAGTAGTCCGTCTTGAGGAAAGAAGTCTCAAAGCAAATCTCCCGCGGAGCCTCCCACAGCTCCTGCCGAATCCGCTTCACGCGATCCGTGAACTGCGCATGGTAGGGCGGCGGCTGCAGTGAGTCGCTCCAAACGTTGAGCCCTGTGCCGCGCAAGTAGGCAGCGGCGGTTTGGAGAGCAGACAATGCTTTCTTTTGCGGGATACCGAGCTGCGGAATTTTGATACCGAATTTCTCTGCTTTCTCCTCATAGAATGTCCAGTATTGGAGCAGTTCTATGGTATCAAAGCCGAGAAAACGCACATACTCCGCCGCATCATGCAGTTGTGCTTCGCTGTCATTGCAGCCCGGTACTACAACCATTCGTATGCGGATACCTTCTGTACCCCGCAGGTCGGTGAGCTTCTTGGCATTCTCACGGATGCGCGTGTCGGCTTGTCCGGTCAGTTTTTCGTGGAGTGCGATATCGCCGCATACTTTGAAGTCCACAAGAAACAAATCCACGAGGGGAGCCGCGGCTTCAATGGTTTCCCACGGCGCATGGAGCGTTGTTTCCACAGCGGTATGTATACCCTCGGCTTTCAGGGCTGTCAGCAATTCCAGCAGGAAGTCTTTCTTCTGCAAAAGCGGCTCCCCGCCGGAAAGCGTCACGCCTCCGCCGGTAGCTTTGTAGTACTTTGCGTCTTTCTTCAGAATCTGCACCAGTTCGGCGGTGGTGAGATGCAAATCCTCCGCCCGCGGTTCGGCGGTCAAATTCTCCGGGTTCTGGCACCACAGGCAGCGTAAGCCGCAGCCTTTGAAGAACACGGTCGTACGCAGTCCGGTACCGTCATGGACACAGGTACGCTGGATTTTTGCAATGGTATGGGTATCAGCAGAAGTATCGGTTCGGCTTGTTTTGCGGATAACGGCTACGGACATGGGGCATCTATCTCCTTTGATATACTCTTCCATACAGACAGTTTGTCCGAAAAGAAAGTTTGAGGGTGTTACCTTTATTATAGCACTTTCTTTTAGATTTGTCTATAGGTCGATTTCAAATCATCGATTCCTCTATCACCGGGAAGTCTGCAAATTTTTCACCTTCCCCCCTTGACAAATCGCGCCGGACGTGCTACAATATAGATACTTCAGCATACTATGTATCAGCAAAGTTCAATATGAGGACACCTGCATGGACACGATGTACCGCTATCTCCCCCTATTCTGGCTGCCGCTATTGAGCGGCGGTAGGGTCGGCGTTTGCGGCAGAGTGCGGGTATAAGGTGCATACTACTTTATATACACGAAACTCCCCGGCAAACGCTGAAGGGGAGTTCTTGTTTATCACATCACGGAGGAATCTATGAAGACCAACCACGCCCACACACCGTTCCGACTATGGGGATTATCTGCAAGCCGCGTGAATTTCTTCCCCCTTTACAACACAGACTTTACTATAGGAACGAACGGAGTGTAACATTATGCCTAACCAAGTAAAAATCTTTGACACCACCCTGCGCGACGGAGAACAAAGCCCCGGCTGCTCCATGAATCTCGCGGAAAAAATTGAAGTCGCCCGCGCCTTGGAGACGCTGGGCGTAGACATCATTGAAGCCGGCTTTGCCGTCAGTTCCCCCGGGGACTTCGAATCTGTAAAGACGATCGCCGAGAGCGTACGCAACTGCACCGTAGCCTCGCTGTGCCGGTGCCTGGAAAAAGACATCGATGCCTCGGTGCAGGCTTTGGTGAATGCCGCCAATCCGCGCCTCCATGTCTTTCTGGCGACAAGTGACGTGCATATGAAATACAAACTGCGCATGACCCCGGAGCAGGTGCTGGAGCGCACAGACAAGATGGTACGTTATGCCCGCCGCTTCTGTGAAGATGTGGAGTTCTCGGCGGAGGATGCCACGCGTTCCGACCGGGCGTTCCTGGCGAAGGTCGTGGAGATTGCCATCAACGCCGGTGCCACAACCGTCAACATTCCGGACACCGTGGGCTACACGACGCCCATGGAAATGCGGGAACTCATCGCCTACCTGCGCGAAACCGTGCCGGACTGCGACCGGGCGATTCTCTCCCTGCATTGCCACGACGACTTGGGGATGGCTGTCGCGAACTCCGTAGCCGGTGTCAAAGCCGGGGCGCGGCAGATTGAATGCACCGTCAACGGCATTGGGGAGCGTGCCGGGAACGCCGCGCTTGAGGAAGTCGTCATGGCACTGCGCACGCGCGCCGACTTCTATGATGCCGTGACGGGTATAGACACCACGAAGATATACCGTACATCACGCTTGCTCTCCAACATCATCGGGCAGAGCATCCCGCGCAACAAGGCTGTGGTCGGCAAGAACGCTTTTGCGCATGAAAGCGGCATCCACCAGCATGGCGTGCTTGCAGAAAAAACCACCTATGAGATTATGACGCCGGAGTCCATCGGTGTACCGAAGAACTCGCTCGTCTTAGGCAAGCACTCCGGCCGCCATGCCTTTGAGCAACGCCTGTCAGAGTTGGGTTACAAAATCGAACCGGCGGAACTGGATAAGTTCTTCGCCAAGTTCAAAGACCTCGCCGACAAGAAAAAGGAACTCACGGACGGCGACTTGGAAGCCATCGTGCAGTCCCGCGAATATGTAGAAAACCTCTTTACCCTCGACACCTTTGCGGTCAATACCGGAAACGGCATCCGTTCTTCCTGTGCCCTGCGGCTGAAGAAAGGCGAAGAGCTTTTGGAGGATGTCTCTCTCGGAGACGGACCGGTTGACGCAGCGTTTAATGCCATCGACAAGATTACAGGCATCGCCTGCCAAGACGGCGAGAAACCGGAACTCGAGTCCTACACCATCCACTCCGCCACGGACGGCAAAGATGCGCTGGGAGAGGTCGTCGTCAAGCTCAGATGTCGGTCAGCCGCCAAAGCAAAGGCAGAGGATGAAGAGTCCGACCGCCTCGATTTGTCTTCCAATACCGGGGAAGACGATGGGGTTCTCGTCACCGGGAGGGGTTTGTCGACGGATATTATTGAATCTTCTATTTTGGCGTATCTGAACGCTGTGAATAAGCTCATGAGCTTCAAATAATCGGGAGGAATAGGCGATGCGGGTGTGCATTGTGCGCCACGGTGAGACAGATTGGAACCGAGAGGGTCGCTGGCAGGGCAGGGAAGACATCCCCCTCAATGAAACGGGCAGGGAGCAGGCGCGTGCAGTTGCACGGTGGCTCACGGCAAACGGCAGTTGGGACACGGTTATCAGCAGTCCCCTCTCCCGCGCTCGGGAAACCGCAGCGATTATTGCTGATGAGCTCGGTTTATCTGTACGGACCTATGCTCCGCTTGTGGAGATAGATTACGGCAAATGCGCAGGTCTGACCTCCGACGAGCGCGAAAAACGCTACCCCACCGGAAACTTCCGCGATGACTGGGAGCCGTATGAATCCGTCAGGCACCGCGCAGAACAGTGCATACATATGCTGGGGAACCTTCCCGAGGCTGAAAACGCGATTGTCGTTTGCCATGGCGGACTCATCCGCCGTTTACTGGCGGTTACTGACCCCACATGGATGGGGAAGAAATTCCGGCTGGTAAACACATCCATCACCATCCTGCATTACGATGCCGGGCGTTGGACTGTTGAACTATTCAATCACGCCGCGCAAGAAGAGCTGATCAATATTTAGGAAAACAAGTCATGAAATCTTCCAAGAAGCGCCTGCCGGACACGCTCATTTGTATATGGAGCCTGATGTACTTACTGTTTCTTCTATGGGCTATCCTATGGAAGTGCGGCACTCCATTCATCGGTGACGGTTCGCTGCGGAGTGTGAATCTCATCCCGTTTCGCGCAAATGCGGAATGGGAGCTTCAGATTAATCTGATTCTGTTCATACCGTCCGGGTATTGCTTAGGTGCTGCTAACCCCACTTGCAGATTTGGCAGGAATGTTCTTACCGTATTCTGCCTCTCCTTTCTCTTGGAACTCATTCAATACATGCTTGCGGTCGGACGCTCGGATGTAACAGACTTGATTCTTAATGTATGCGGCGGTCTGATTGGCATCCTGTTTTTTAAGGCAGTCCAAATGTTTTGGAAGAGAAAAGAGCGAACGGTCTCGCTGATTCTATGCGGTTTGGTGTTTGCCGCTGTAATGTATATCCTGCTAGCAATACTCTTTCTGGGGTACATCCCGTTGGGATTCATGATACTGCGAATCTAAATCATACAGGGACGGCATTCGCCGCCCCTGTATATGTGGCTGCTTGCGCACTCAGACCGGAATTTGCTTCCCGGTAATCTTCTGATAGGTCAGGAAACCGCTCTCCGTAGCACGGTGCGTCCCGACACCGAAGCCCTCTGTGTCATTGCCGACGCAGTATAAGCCGCGTATGGGCAGATCACAGGTCGGGCGATCCTCATCGCTTTGCCCAATGGAGTTTGCGATACCGTAGCTCTCTCCGCCCTGCCCATCGAATATCTTGTCCACACCCAAAGCGTACACCTCGTGCAAACCCATGACTTCTTTGCGTTCCAAAACACCGTCCTCAAAAAGCTTGGGGAAGAGCAAGTGCATCTTACTTTCTATGTAGTCTAAATACTGCGTTAAATCCTGCTCCGGATCGGGATGGGAACTCATAACAGCATAAATGACCTGTTTACCCTCCGGTGAAACGGTCGGGTAGACGGACTTGGAGCCGATGTAAATGTAGTTTGAGGTCGGTTTCTTCTTGCCGTCTTTCATCTCTTCAAATGCACTCCACGGCTCGAGGCAGTTGTAAGGGAAATACACAAACGTGGAGGACGGCAGCACTTTTTCCGTTGTGAAGTACCGCCAGCCTACATCCGCCAGGTTGGATTGCAAGCCCTTGATGCGCCCAGCATACGCTTTCGGAAAATGCTCCTCGCCAACCAGCTTCACCACGGTTTGCCGGATGCCGGCATTGGAAATAACCAACGGCGCGGTGTAAGTCTCGCCGCTCTCTGTGGTGATACCTACCGCTCTGCCGTCTTCGATATTGACAGATTGGACGCGGGTATTCCACAGGATTTTTCCGCCATGTTCCGGAACGGTCTCCGCCATGGTCGTGAAGAACCCGCCAACGCCGCCCTCATAATAGCGCGGTGTGGGGTGGTTCTTTCTGTCAATCCCCAGCTTGAATGCTCGAATCATGTGGGAAGCCGGCACCTTATCACTCGACATCTCGAATGCACCCTCCCCGAAAGCGGCGGTGATGAACACGCGGGTGATCTCCGGGATGTTGAGGCTGTTCATGTAATCCAGCGCGGAGATATGATTGAGGGATGCCAGCTTCTTGGGACTGGCACTGATGGCGAGCATCTTTACGACAGCTGCAATGGACTTTACAATGTCCGGCAAGCTCATGCCCAACGATTTGAACGTAGCCATATCGCCGGAATCCAGCGTATGAATTTTCCCCTCGCGGTCATGGTAAAGAATGATCACCTTGTCATCCGGGAACGCAGCCGCAACGTTGCGCACCTTGTCTGCCTTGCCGATGGTTTCCGCCAGTTTCTCAAAGAGCGACGGACCATACGGAATGAGGTTAAGGGGGAACATCTCATAATAGTGGCCATCGCGGTGGATGGTTATCATCTTCCCGCCCGCACTGCTGTTCTTATCCACCAGCAGTACGCGCTTGCCGTCATTGGCAAGCAGGGAAGCCACTGTGGTTCCCCCTGGACCCGCTCCGATTACGATTGCGTCATATTGGTTTTCTGCCATTGCCTGAACCCTCCTTTGTAATTATAGCCTTCACAGCATTTCTCTCGTAAATTATAGCACATAATCTAACAGTTTACAAGTAAATTGTTTATGAACAACATATTCAAGGAAGGATTACAAATTGAAAAACAACCGCCCCCGTCCGAAGACGAAAGCGGTCATTCTTCTTTTGTGCAGCTCGCTCTCATTTCGCGTTCACGAGGCACGCCAGGCGGATGGCTTTGCCGAGTTTGCGCAGGGTAAGACCTTTTTGCGCACCGATTTCGCGCATCAAACGGCGCTGTTCCGGTAAGCTGTCACAGTAGGCGCGGCGGGATTCTGCGGAAATCACATCGTACACGTTTTCAAATACCATTGGGGATTGCGGCTCCTTTCGTTGGTGTGGGTGGATTGTCGGCGCGTTTCCTGCGGGAGGTGACAAACCTCCCGGCTGCCGAGACATCCTCAAGCGTTGCGGCTAAGCTGGTCGAGGACGGCATTGAGCTTGATGATGTTGCCGAGTTTGCGCAGGCTGAAACCTTTCTGCTTGGAAATGGCTTTCATAAGTTTCTTTTCCTCTGCGCGGAAGATGTCGCGGTCGTCATAGTAGCGGTTCATGGTAAATCTCTCCTTCTTGAAAGTGGGTCAGATGTGTCTGCCCGGTATTGTTTTTGTAGTTTGCCCCGCGCTTCCGGATTCAATCGGATGCTTGGGTGTCCCCTACACGCATATTATACTCTGATTTATGGGGATTGTCAAGGCAATATGCACAAAAACGGACTGTCATTTTTGTGCAATTTGACGAACGAAATTTTTTCGGTGCCGTGATTGTATATATTTATCGCCTCCGATTCGGGTGATACTTATGCAAAATGCACAAGTTCATGAAAAAAAATACAGCAAAACGCCGAAAATTTTTCGGCGCTAATTTTTTCTGTTTTGTGTCTATATGTCACAAGTGTAACGCAAATCATTTGATAACAACATTTTCCTGTCCTAACATTTCCACCAATTGCCGCGCAAGCATCGGGTTCCAAGCCACACCGACCGGCAAACCGCCGTAACGCTTCGTATCGCAGAAGTAAAAGATTACAGGCATCTGCCCATCAAATACATCCAGCCAGCGGCGCACACGTTCTACTGTGGCATCCTTTTCCGATGGAACACGCAGAAAAAGCCGCTGCTGTGCTTGCGGTTTGGGCGGTAGGGACTGCGGCAATGTGAGCGGGAGAGTCTCGGCATCGGCGATGTCTTGCAGGAGCAGCTTCGCTTCTTTCCCCTCTTGCAGGGAGAGCCGCCCGGTCAGAAGGGCAATGCGCCCCTCCGCCAAGAGGTTGATATGCCTCTCCAAGTCGGAAGCAAAGACCAAGCACTCCATCACGCCCGTGCGGTCCTCAATGTCCAAGAATGCCATGGTTTTTCCGTCCTTCAGCACTTTCTTTCGCACCGATGTAACGGCGCACAGCACCTTAACGGATTGGTTATCCTTATACATTCCCTGCCCGGTTTCGTTGGATGTGTCCAAGAGATTTGCAATGAACGCCCCATTCGTTCGCAAACGTATCGGTTCGAAGCGGTCCAGCGGGTGCCCGGAGAAAAAGAAGCCCATGGTCTCTTTCTCATACAGCAGCAGATCTTCCGGAGCAAACTCCTCTCGGCGAGGGAGTGTCGGCTCATCCGAGGCTCTCTGCGTCAATTCAAAAAAGCCGATTTGCCCCGGCACATTCATACGGGATTCGCTCCCCAGCGCGTCTAGCATATCCTCCATACCAAGGAGCATCTCGCGGCGATTGGGTCTGTCCGGCAAACCATCCAAAGCACCGCATTTCACAAGTGCCTCTGCGGCGCGGCGATTGAAACCGGAGAGCTTATGTGCCCGCCGCAGAAAGTCATAGTAGGAGCGGAATGCGCCCTGCCGCCGCTCAGAGAGCAAAGCGCGAATAAAGGCTTGCCCCAAACTTTTCACGGCAAGCAGACCAAAACGGATACCGTCCGCTTCCACGGTGAAGTCCGCCTCCCCGACCAATACTGAGGGCGGCAACAAACGGATCCCGAGCCGCCCACACTCGGCGACATACTCCGCAATCTTCCCGGAGGACTCCATCCACGAGTCCAGCGTGGCGGCCATGAACTGTTTCGGATAATGCGCTTTCAGCCACGCTGTACGGTATGCCACAAGTGCATAGGCGGCGGCATGGGATTTATTAAAGGCGTAAGAGGCAAAGGACGCCATATCCGCGAAGATTTGCTCAGCGGCGGCGGCTGATATGCCGTTCTTCGCACAGCCCTCTAAGAAAGCCGCTTGCTCTTTCTCCATGACGCTGTGCTTCTTCTTGCTCATGGCGCGGCGCACAATGTCTGCTCTGCCAAAAGAGTAACCGGCCAATTCCCGGCAGACCTGCATGACCTGCTCTTGGTATATCAGGCAGCCATAGGTTACGGAGAGAATCGGTTCCAGCTGCGGTGCGGCATAGCGCATCTTCTCGGGGTGGCGGCGGTTCTCCAGATACTTGGGGATGGAGTCCATGGGACCCGGACGGTAGAGGGAGATGGCGGCAATGATGTCCTCCAGCCGATTCGGCTGCATTTGCATAAGGAGGTTGCGCATCCCCGCCGACTCTGACTGAAAGATGCCCTCCGTATCCCCCCGGGCAAAAACAGAAAAAGCTGCTTGGTCACCGTCCGTAATCTCGATTTCGGCGATGCCTGCCATTTGGCAGGCCTTGGAGATGATGGTAGGGGGACGCAGACCGAGAAAGTCCATCTTGAGCAAACCCAACTCCTCCAGCGTGGTCATGGTGAACTGGGTCATTGCCGCACCGTCCTGTGCAGCCAATGGCACATAACTATCCACCGGGTCGCGGGTAATGACAACCCCGGCGGCGTGCGTTGAAACATGGCGGGGCATCCCCTCGCAGCGCATGGCAGTATCTAAGAGCTTCTTAACCTCCCGGTCGCCGTTGTACTGTGCTTTCAACTCAGGGGACTGCGCCAGCGCGTCCTCAATGGTGATATTGAAGTCATTTGGGATTCGTTTGGCAACTTGATCCACTGCGTTATACGCCAAACCCATTGCCCGCCCGATGTCACGGATAGCCTGCCTTGCTTTCAGCGTCCCGAAAGTAGCAATCTGTGCCACATGATCCGCGCCGTACTTCTCTATCACATAATCGATGACCTCGTGCCGCCTGCGGTGACAAAAGTCGATGTCAAAGTCCGGCATGCTCACGCGCTCCGGGTTCAGGAAGCGCTCAAAGAGGAGGTTGTACTTCAGCGGGTCAACGCCAGTAATGCCAAGACAATAGGCCGCCAAGCTTCCCGCACCCGAGCCGCGCCCGGGTCCCACGGGGATGCCATTGTTTTTCGCCCATACCACAAAGTCGCGTACAATCAGGAAGTAATCCACGAAGCCCATGCGTTCAATAACATCGAGTTCATAATTCAACCGTTCGATGGGAACAACGCCGAGCGGCACATCCCCGTCTCGCTGCAATGTACCGCCGGGGTTCGGATAGAGCTTCGCCAAACCTTCCCCGCAAAGGCGGTGCAAATAGGCGGGGTGCCGCCCCTCCCAACTGGTTATCTCTATATGCGGCAGCTTGGTTTCCCCGAAAGTGATTTCCACATTGCAGCGGTCGGCAATGACCTGCGTATTGGCGATAGCCTCCGGGCATTCGGGGAAGCCTGCTGCCATCTCGGCCTCACTCTTCAGGTATAGTTGATCCGTGCGGAATTCTAAGCCGCCGCCTTCCCCCAGCGTGCGGTTTGTGCCGACGCAAATCAACACTTGCTGGAGGGAGGCATCCTCCGATTGGACATAGTGAACGTCATTCGTGGCAACCGTCGGGATACCCGTTTCCTGCGAGAGCCGGAGCAAACGCGCATTCAGTGTCTTCTGCTCAGCAATCCCATGGTTCTGTATCTCCAGATAGTAATTGCCTTCCCCGAACACCGCGTTATACCAAAGAGCAACCTCCCGCGCTTTCTTGTAGTCCTGCGCCAATAGCGCCTGCGCCGGTTCCCCTTGCATACAGCCGGAGAGGGCGATTATACCCTCGTGATACTTCTCCAACAGCGTGCGATCTATGCGCGGCTTGGTATAAAAACCCTCCACCCATGCTTTCGACACAAGTTTGACGAGATTGGCATAGCCGGTGTTATTCCCCGCTAAGAGCGTGAGGTGATAGCGGGTATTGTCCTCCCCTGCCTCTTTGGAAAGGCGCGAGCGGGGAGCAACATAGCACTCACAGCCCAAAATGGGCTTTATCCCCGCTGCTTTCGCCTTTCGGTAGAAGTCTATAACTCCGAACATATTCCCATGGTCCGTGATGGCACAGGCTGTCTGCCCCAATTCCTGCAAACGCTCCATCAGCCCATCCAAACGGCAGACACCGTCGAGCAAGCTATATTCGGTGTGGACGTGCAGGTGTGTAAAAGGCATGAAAGTACGCTTTCTCAGTTTTCAATCGCCGCGGCTTGCGTGTTTGTATTATAATAGAAAGACTGGTCTTCAAACTTCGGGCGGCGGTCGTAAGTGTAGACGCCGTTGTGCTCCTGCTCTACATCCGTCAGTTGTGTGTAACAGAACGCGAACATAGACGGGTTTTCCAACAGAGCCGTTGTGAGGTCGTGGTAGCGCTGCGCAAACTCTTCACGGCTCTTGGGCGTTTCGCCGTAGCCCCAGCCGCCTTCCAAGTCCCAGCCGATACCGCCGTATTCTGACAGGAAGAGCGGCTGCCCGTCATAGCGGCAGTTCCCCAAATGGTGCGGCTGTTGGATGATACCTTCCCCCAAACGATCATAGCGGGATTTGAGCTTCTCGAAGTTCTGGTCGTAGTCGTGGATGCAGTACACATCCGTCGGGCCGACGTGCGTGTATCCGCTGGTGTCAATACAGGGGCGATCGGGGTCAACGGATTTCGTAAGATAGTAAATGCGGCTGATGTTCTCCCGGTACTGATCCTCCGGGGTTTCGTTGTAGGGACACCAACCAATGATGGAGGGATGGTTGCGGTCGCGAGCGACAGCCTCCAGCCATTGCGGCAGGAATTTGTGCAGTACTTTCGGGTCGCGTTTGTCTACGCCCCAATCGGCAAATTCGCCCCATGTCAGGTAGCCGTGCTTGTCCGCATAGTAGTGGAACAGCGGCTCAAAAACTTTCTGGTGGAGCCTTGCTCCGTTAAAGCCTGCCGCCATGGAGAGTTTGATGTCATTCTCGAGCACCTCGGCGGTGGGGGCAGTATAGATACCGTCCGGATAGAAACCTTGATCCAGCACCAAGCGTTGGAAGACACTCTTCCCGTTTATTAGGAACTTGTGTCCCTCCAATGCAATGGTGCGCAGACCGAAGTAGCTCTTGACACTGTCCTCTCCGAAAGAGAGTTCCAAGTCATACAAACCGCCCTTCCCGACTTCCCAGAAATGAACTTCCGAGAGCGGCAGCATGAGGCGGCAGGTGTTTCCACAGTTCTTGACAGCGGCCTCGCCGACAAGTTTGCCTTCCCAATAAGCTTTGGCTGTCAGTGTGCCTTTCCCCTCCACTTGGGCGCGCAGGTGCAGGCAGGCGTTCTCAGGGTCGGGCTGGAACACAGCTGTTTGGATATGCGTTTTGGGCGTGAACTCCAACCATACTGTCTGCCAGATGCCTGTGGTGCGCGTGTAGTTGCAGCCGTAGGAGCCGGTTTTCTCCGACTGCTTTCCCTTCATCTGGAGATTGTCCATGGTCATGTCTTTGCACTCAATCCGCAGTTCGTTGGTGCCGGGTGTGCAGTAGGGAGCGATATCCGCCTCGAAAGACGTATAGCCGCCTTCATGCGTGTAGATATGCTTGCCGTTGGCTATGATGTAGGTGCGGTAATCCGCCGCTCCAACATGGACAACCACACGACCGGCGAGCTGCTCCTCCGTCAGTTCGATGGTGCGTTTGTAATCCACATGAGTCAGGAAACCTGTGTGATGTACGCCGGACAACACACTCTCCGGACAGAACGGAAGCGTGATGTCACAGTTGAGGTGGTCATGCGGTCCTGTCAGCGCGTGGAACTGCCAGGTGCCGTTCAAGTTCTGCCAGTTCTCGCGAAGCCATTGGGGGTTCGGATGTTCAGGGCGCGGGATGGTGTTTGCGGACATGGTGGTTCTCCTTTGATCTGTTGGTTATGTGCAGCGTTGTGCCGCTTGGGGCGGACGCCGTATTACGGCGCCGGCGGGGGCACCGCAATGCGGTGCCGGCATCGGCGCCGCAATGCGGCGCCCCCGGCACACTACGCTTGCGTATCTTGTTTTGCGCGGCGTTCATTCAGGGCTTCGAGGACTTCAGTATGTCGAGCATTGGTCATGTCATACTTCCAAGTGGGTATAATAGCGAGCAAAGAGCCGATGGCAGGCGGCACGGCGGCGAGGAAGAACAGGATAAACATATAAGGTTGGTATTTGTCTTCCAAGCGCGGAATCCCGCCGGCAGCGATGAACTCGTTGACTTCCGCCACCATGGCATCAGAGAAGCCGACAATGGAGTAAGCAAAGCCGCCGATGATAGTAGAAAGACCGTTCTGGAGCTTCCCGATGAGCGTCAGCCCGGAAATAAACACACCGTCCGGCCGGTGACCGGTTTCATACTCCTCCAGGTCAATGGCATCCGCCATCATAGAGGTCTGCGTGCAAGCCAAAACCCCATTGCACATCCCGATAATCGAGAACAGGAGTGCGGACAGGGCGATGAGTGCCGGATGCGTCATTTCTTTAGGGAAACGCATATACAATCCCAGAACCAAAAGGCACGGCACGGCAAAGACAACATTGGCGAGATTATATAAACGTTTCTTCTCAATTCTCTGCATAATACCGGGCGTAAATCCGTTGGCAAGGAACTGTCCCAAGAACAGTCCGCCGCCGATGAGAGCGAGGTAAAGCATCCCACGGAGAGGGTATTTCTCGGCGTAGTAATAGTTGATCAGCGGCATTGCGACGTACATGACCATGTTCCGCGCACTGCCCAGAATGCCGGAGAGAAGCATCTGCCGATAGGGCTTATTGCGCCACATAATAATGAAGTTTTCTTTGAACGTGACGTGGTTCTCCTCCGGTTCGGCATCCACACGCTCTTTGCATACATAGCCCGCCAAGAGGAAAAGCAATCCGCCGAGAGCACAAATCAGAACCGCTGCCCAAAAAAAGCCGCGCTTTTCGCCTTGTGCTGCGGTGCATCCGGTGGCGAAAGTTATGCGCTGTCCGATAGCAAAGGCTATGGGCTGAAAAGTGAACATAACCACGCCGCCGCCGACGGTGCAAAAAATCCGAGCAATGCTCATGAGCTTGTCGCGGGCGGTTTTGTCGGTGGTCATACGCGCCGGCAGGCTCCAAAGCGGGATGTCCCCAACGGTATAGAAAAAATCATACATGAAGTAGGCGAACACAGCCCAGAGAAGCACCAACGCATTCCGTTTACCGTCCGTACCGTAAAAGTCGAAGTTCCAGAAGCACATCGCAGTGAATGCCGCGATAGGTATCGGCGACCACTTCAGCCACGGCAAGCACTTCCCGCCCTTGAGGTTCACTTTGTCCACGATGACACCCATCAGCGGGTCATTGAAAGCATCCCATACGCGGGCAATGCTCATAATAATACCAACTGTCGCCGCCGGTATCAGCAGTGTGAACTGCAAATAATAGGAGAGGCTCGCAGAGATAACGCCAATGAGGATATTCTGCCCGGTCATGGAAGCCCAAAACACAGCGGCTTCGGACTTAGTGTAAGTGGAACCTAAGGGCTTTTTCGCCATGGGGAGCGGCCTTCTTTCTGTAAGTCTGAACTTCTTGCCTCATGCCTCTTACTTCCTGTAAAGTATAGCATATTTAATAAAAAGTTGCAAGCAAAACATGGCCGCTCTTTCGGGCGGTCATGTGTTTTTTTGTCAGAGGATAGGCTTATTTGCCTTCGGTCCAGTTGTAGCTGAACTTCATGCCGCTGATGGTGTAGGAGAAGTTCTGAAGCTTCTGCGCATCTACGCTCTTCTTGAAAGCAGTAAGCATGGCTTTGTCCTTAAAGGTGATGGAGCCTTCAAAACGCATCTTGTCGGGGGTATAGACGTTGAACAGTGCATTCTCGGGACGGAATGTTGCCAGCCACCAAGTGTTGAGCGGAGCAAATTCACAAATCAGCTTGTCGCCCCTCCAGAGTTTGCCGTCCATAACCAAGGGGTTGTCATACTCGCAGTCGTAGTGGAATTCGCGGTCTTTGGGCTTGGAGTAAATACCGACTTCCATGCCGTTGGAAATCAAATAGTAGGAGCCTTTCCATAATTGAATCATCCAATCCTTGCCTTGGTAGTCAAAGCGGAAGCGCAAGGTCTGGAGGTTGTACAGCAACTGTCCGGCAAAGTCGTAACCTTCATTGAAGCCGGCGTATTTCTTGATATTGCCGACAGACTTCTGCGGGGAGTGGTTCTGGGCGTTGTAGTCATTGCCGCGGCCGAGGATACCGTTATAATCGCGGCCGTAGAAGAGACCGTTATCCCAATTGTAATCCGCGCCTGTATCCACTTGGTATTGCCTTTGGTCAATGGTGGTGACGATGACTACTACATTATAAATCGGTTTTTTGGAAGTTTCTTTGAAAGCGATATACCAGTCCACCATGCCAACGGCTTTCAGACCATCCTCCATGGCTTTCCAGAATTCCTCGAAGCTCTCATAGGCAAGATCCTCTAAGCCAAGATCCAGTACGGCGGGCTGCTTGTCGCTTTTCTTTAGGATAGGCGTGGAGTTTACAATCTGCCGGACTTTCTCAGCATCTCCGGCACTGAAGAAGAACTGTGCGCCGAAGTCCCAAACAAGCTGGGCGACATTCCATGCCATCTTCCAACCGTTCCAGTTGGGATGCAGGAGGGCGGAGGCAGACGCGGCTGCGGAGGCGGGAACAAGTGCGCCTACACTTAGGCACAGCGCAAGGACAATCGCAATGAGGGGTTTAAAAGGTTTCTTCATGGCATTACACTCCGTTTGAATTGATAGTTTGGCAGTTTTCGACTTGTGGGAGGCATTCTCTTTTCGAAGCATCCGCCTGTTCGGTTATTTCCAAGTGAGGGTGAGTACCATACCCTTGGTCTTATAGGTCACGCCGTCCTGCGGTTTCTCTTTGAGGCTCTTAACGACGGCATCGAGCATGACCTTGTCCTCGAACGCAATGGTACTGATCATCTTCAAATCCTTCGCAAGATATACCTTATCCTTGCTGGTGAAGCGGAACGCACTGGCCCACCAAGTCTTCTCCGGAGCATAGTTCATGATGTGGTCATTATCCTTATACAGGTCAATGCCGATGTTAAGATATATATCCGAGCAGTCATAGTGGTCAAGCCAGCGATTCTTCGGCTTGTCATACAGCCCGACCTCCGCACCGTTGGAGATAGAGTAGTAAGAGCCTTTCCATATCTGGAGGAGCCAATCGGCACCATTGTAATCAAAGTAGATGCGGCGCGTCTCCAAATCTTGGTCAATCAGCGGTGTCACGGAATCCATCCATTCCGCAAAGCCAAACAAACGGTTGATGGTTCCGGGTGCTTGCTGCGTTTGGTGGTTCTCCGCCTTATAGTTCTTCCCGTTGAAGATACCGTTGCCGTCGCGGCGCTTGAATGTACCTATAGAGCGATAATAATCCAAGTCGCTGTCCCACAGGTAGCGATCCCCCAAGAGCGGCGTGCAGACAGCTACGACCTTATAGATGTCTTTCTTTTCTGTGGGCAGGAAAGCAAAGTACCAGTCGGTGAGTATGGTCAGGTAGCAAAGCGGATTCCAAGAGGGCTGCAACTTGAGTTTCGCATCATCCCCCTGAAGAAAGGGAGTTTTCTCAATAATGGCTCGGATTTCCGCAGGCGACATTCCATCGCCGCTTCCAAACTGTGCAAGCGCATCCTCCAACAAAACGCCGAAAACCTCGGCCATTTTTTTACCGGACCACTTCTCGGTTGTGCCGGCCGCCGAGGCGCTGACACCTACAGAGGCACACAGGAGGATTGCCAAGAGCAGGGCTGTTAGACGAACGCTGAACTTTTTCATGAAGCCACTTCCTTACGTTGATTGAATTGGGTTTGCGGTCGGGAGAAGTCAGAAAGGGGTTGGTTTTTCGAGTTGCGGCAAACGCTTTTGTTCTGTCTTTTTTGCAACACACCTCGGAAAAATTATATCATATTTCCCATCGAAAAGCAAGCAGATTTTTACGGATTTTGCATGCGCCGCGCACTTTACCGGGTTTTGGTCGGTTAAGCAGGAAAAAGCTGCATATATTCAACGAATAAAGCATACAATCCCCGGAGCAAACATCTGTTTTTTTGTCGGAGAGACGGTTCATATTCCTCATAATCTGTTTATAATAATTTCATGCGCCAACCTTGCCAAAACCAAAGAATTGTGGTATAATCAGCCGCAGAAGTATAAGTCTGCCGAAACACACAAACCCGAGCGTGGGTACGGAGGAAACAACGTGTCAGCCATACGCAATGAACTGGAGTACATCAACCGCACCGCTGCCGAAAACCCGCTGGATTTTGTCGCAGCCTCAGAGATGCGGTTCAAGAACATCATCTCTTCCATCGCCGAGCGCAGCCTCAAGGCGCGGGGGCACAAACTCATTCTGTTGGCGGGACCGTCCGCCTCCGGGAAAACCACGACCGCCGGAAAAATCGCCGAGGCCTTGGGCAAAGGCGGCGTGGATACATTCCGCATATCTATGGATGACTATTACCTGCCTGCGGAGAAACTCCCCTTGCAAGCCGATGGCTCAAGGGATTACGAATCGATTCATGCATTGGATATACCACTTCTGCGTGACAACTTACGGGAACTCATGGAAACCGGCTGCGCGGACTTACCTATCTTCAACTTCAAGACCGGGAAGCGCGAACCGGGGCGGCGCATCTGCTTGGATGAGGAAGATATGATTGTACTGGAGGGATTGCACGCTATCAACCCGCTTCTTTCCGAAGGCTTGGGTTGGACGGGTGAACGTGTGACGAAGATATATATTTCCGTGTCCTCCAGAATCTACGGACCGCGGCAGGAAATCATTTGCACGAAGCGCGCTATGCGCTTGGCGCGTCGCATCCTGCGCGATGCGCAGTTCAGAAACGCACCGGCAGAAGAAACGCTCTCCATGTGGGAGAGCGTCACCAAAGGGGAGGACCACTACCTAACGCCCTGCAAACCCAATGCGGACTTGCTTATCAACTCCGTGCATATCTACGAACCGTGCGTCTTCCGAGATAAAGTCTTGCCGCTCGTGGATGCTGTAAGCCGTGACCACCCGGCTTACCAAGAGGCAGCCAAGCTTGCCAAAGGTCTGCGGCGCTTCTTACCGCTGGATTCTGCATTGGTACCCAAGGACTCCCTGCTGCGGGAATTCTTGGGGGAACTGTGATTTAAGACGCAAAAAGGAGTATCAGCGGCTGAATAATACAGGCTTCTATCACAGCGTGTAGGAGCAGGAAAGGGTATGTAATGATCGTAAATAGGTCATCAATAAACAAACCGACGGCAGTCGCGTGGACGGTAAACGCCTCCACCGTCTCGCCTGTGACGGTATCCAAAATCTCGGCTTTGCCCGCCTTACCTGTGAAAGCGATTTTGTAACAGTAGGAACCATCTCCCGTAGTATAACCATCCAGTGTCAGAACCGCAGGATTGGAAGATGTTACCGGATTGGAGTGCAGATTCCACCGCAAGTCAAAGACATCCGTCATCCAAAGGCTTGTAGAAAACCAATAGGAAGGTTCCCCCGTAACAGAATCATCTCCCGCCCGATAGACATAGCCGGTTATCCCCGCAGCGGATACGGAGAAGGCCGCCAAGAGAAGTAAGACAAGAACCACCATAGGTATTCTGTGCGTCCGTTTCATGACAAATCCCTCCTTTATCCGTTTTTATACTTTGATTATAGCACGCCCTCCCGGTTTTGTCAACACTTGCCATAAAATGGAACCTTGCAAAGGGTAATGCAAAATGCAAATTACCCCTTGCAAGCCATTACAGAATGTGATATAATGTAAAAAAGGAAAGGCATACAACCTAGACCCGCCATTTTGCTGAGGAGTTGAAAGAATATGACCCGCATACACCGCCGTGCCAAAAAAACTGCCGCTTTGGTACTTGCCGCCGCACTGTCTGTTTCTGTGCTGCCTACCCGCGCCTCCGCTGCTTATGTGAATCCAAATGGCTGCACACAAGACAATCCGTGCAGATACAGCCCGACCATCATCGTGCCCGGAATCAATCAGTCCGTAACCTACTTATATGAAAACGGTGAGCGTACCAACTTAGGCTCCGGGATTATCTTTCCGGACGGTGATCAGAATTATCTGCCGGTAATCGGCTCCCTGCTTGCTTCCATCCTGACGCGGTTTGATATTTGCCTTTCATCGAACATATACAAGTTGCTTTGCGCCATGCTGGAGCCGCAGCGCGTGGACAGCACCGGGCACTTCGTCAACGACCTTCGCACCGACCCCATCCCCCGCGTCTCTGAAATGAATGATTCGCAACGCCACCTGAACCTGAATGTCAACGTACCTGCGCATGTACTCATGGAAGAGATTGGGGAAGATCACCTCTACTTCTACAGCTTCAATCTGGTGGATGACATATGGAACAATGTAGACGGGTTGGAGGCATTTATCGACAAAGTTCGTGCCGAAACCGGACACGACAAAGTGAATCTCATCAACGTGAGCCTCGGGGGAACCGTGTTCACCGGGTATATCGAAAAGTACGGTCATGCAAAGCTCGACCAAGTAGTCAATGTTGTTTCCTGTGTAGATGGCTCCAATATGTTCGCGGATCTGATTGACCACAAAGCCATCCAAGATGAGGAATTCACCCGTCATGTCTGGCTGCCCGAGATTGTGGAGCACGACATCAAAATCGCAACCGGGTGGGACAGAACCATTGGCTATGCGCTCAACGTGGTACTGCGTATTCTTCCGAAGCGGCTTTTGTACAAATCTGTTTCTGCAGCTTGGCAAGCCATACTCGATACGGTAATCCTCAATTGCTCGCAGTTCTTGGCACTCATACCGCGGGATCGCTATGATGAAATTGCGGACAAATACCTTTCCGGTGAAGAGCACGCCGCTGTCCGCGATATGACCGACCGCTTCCATGAAGCGCAAATGAACTTATATTCAAACATACAGGCAGCTGTCGCCGCCGGCGTAAAAGTCAACAATATCTCCGGCTCCAATCTCTATTATGGGGAGGGGGAGTATACATTCTTCCGGATTGCCCAATCTCGCCTCAACTCCGATGGCATTATAGACCTTATTGGTGCTACGATGGGCGCAACCGGTGCCGCCCCCGGGGAGACCCTCCCTGCTGACTATGAACCCCAAGCGGAAGGCTACCTCAGCCCCGATGGCAAGATAGATGCCTCCACGGCACTTCTCCCCGATAACACATGGGTATTCCTCGACCAACCGCATGAGGTCGGGCGCAATGATGCCGTCCTGAATCTCGCCGCAGCCCTTCTCACAAATAAGATAGAGAACATACACTCCGACCCGGAGAACTATCCGCAATTCAATTACTTTATGCTCACCAATGACTTGCGCCGCAGCCGCATTGCCGCCGCCGAGACACTCTTGGCAGACTACCCCCCGGAACTGACGGCAGCCGACCGTGAAGAACTCCTCGCGGCAATTGCCGAAGGCAAAGCTGTCCGTGCCCTTACCGTCGGCGATGCAGAAAGAGCCGCTGCCGCAACCCAAGTGCTTAGTGACTTGCTTGAAAAATATGGGCGCTTCACACCCAAAGCAGCCCAGACCGACTTCCAAAAAGCGGTGGAGTGGCTTGCAGAATGGATTTCGCGGCTCTGGATGCGGTTGTTTTAAGCGTTTTCTATTTGACCAATCAGATACCGCCCCACCGCATGCATAAACCTGCAGAGCGATGGGGCAAGCTCTTTCGGAAACTTGCGGTAGGTATCATCCGCCTCAAAGGTAAACACGCCGTCGTAGTTGATCTCAGCCAATATTTTCGTAAAGCTCTCCCAGTCGTTTTTGCCGAGAAACGGCAGCTGGTGCTGGTCGCCGTAGAGGTCATTGTCATGCACATGGAGGGCTTTCAGGCGGTCATGCCCTAAGGTGCGTACGTAATGCGGCGGGTCACTCCCGACAATTGCGCAGTGCCCGACATCCAAGCAGCAGACAAACCATTCCGGATCCAGTTCATCATAGAACGCTGCCATTCCCTCCGCCGTACCGCACACCTCCAGCGGTTTGATTCTGTCCGTAATGGGGTTGCGGTCCCAGATATTCTCCAGCGCTATTTTGATGCCGAACTGCTTCGCGTAGGGAAGCAGGCGGTTATAAAATTCGAGGTTCCACTCCCAATCCGTCTCGCCGCTTTGGGTGTGTATGGGATGAACAATGATGCTTTCCGCACCGACCAACGCAGCACACTCCATACTGCGCACAATGCGGTCAAACTGCATGGCGTTGAATGCCTCATCCCCCTCTTTCTGGGAGGCAAAGGGCGCATGGGCTTGGTTGAAGACGACGCCATACCCTGCAGCTATCTCTTTGAGTTGCAGAGCCAAGTCTTTGTAGCCGTCCTCCAAGAAGCGCTTGTCATCTGACCCCATAAACATAGAGAGGTCGATGGCATCGAAACCGGTTTCGCAAATAATCCGGACGGCTTCCTCCATACCAAACAATCGCTGGAGACCTTCCGTTTGGGTAGATAACAGCATAAATCGAATCCTCTTATTTAGATACTATTCACGCACTTTGCTCCTGTGGTTGGTCAACTTGCAGTTCTACTTGGGCATTCTCATCAGCAAGTAACCTGGCAAAAGGGTTGCGGACAATTTTGCCCTCTTTCAGTGCAGTTGTAAGCTTACGAAAACTCTCCTCGTTGAGAGTGAAGTCTTCGATTTCAATGATTTCTTTGTTGCGCATTGTGTTACCTCCCATATTCAGCAACCTCATGTGGTTCCGCTTTGCGCGCGGAAATAATTCGGATGATTGTATCCTCTTCACGGTAACAGTGGCAAACAATAAGCATTCGAGTGAGCTGTGACAAGCCTATAATGTTAAAGCGTTCTTCATAGTCTGCGTTATCCTCATCGTATACAATAAAGGCATTCTCGTCTTTGAAAACTGTTGTAGCTTCCTCGAACGTAATTCCATGCTTTACGATATTCCTGCGATTTTTTCTTTCATCCCACTCAAAAATCATAGAAAAACCTCATTTCCAATACTATTATACACCTATCCTCGTTCATTTGCAAGTACAACAGTATAACCCGGTCAAAAACGGCTCTAAATTTTATTAGATTCCCCTAATACAGACTCTGCCTCCTCGCGGCTGATGGTTCCCGCATTTGCGGCAGCCATGACCTGCACAGTCTTATCGCGGAGCTTGTATTTGGCGAAGATAGGCAGGGAGGCAAGACCCCCTACCATGGGAGAGAGGATAAACAGTACCCAAATGGCACTCACAGCTTGCGGCGGCTGTACGGCACCCTCCCCCTCGATGAAACCGAACAGCGAGAGGATAAACATCGCTGCAGCGGCGGGAACAGCATTCATGAACTTGAATACAAATGTCTGAATAGAGTAAGCAGTACCCTGCAAACGCTTTCCGGTCATAAACTCACCGTATTCCACGAAGTCGCCCGTAAACTGCAGTTGCAGGATAATCTGTAAGCCATAGAAGATGCTGCGGAATGCCATGATGGCTGTGAATAGAGGCAAGTTCTCATACCCGACCGCATAGCAAACCAAACCCAACACAATCTGCCCGACGATGCCGACCATCAGCAGGTGGAATTTGTCGAAGCGTTTGGTTAGAGTCGGCATGAGTATGCCGATGACCAGTGCAGGTGCAGCAAGGACGGCAGAGAGGATGCTCACCAAACCCAAATCTCCCAAACAATTCACGGCGAAGTAGGTCGTGACAGTGTTTGTCATGCTGGTAATAGACAGCGTCATAATCCCGAGAAAACCAATGCGCAGATACTTATTGTCCTTAACATAGCGGAGCATGGCCTTGACCGTGACTTGCTCCTCGTCCTTGTTTACAAAACGTTCCTTGGCGTGGCGGCTCATCATGAGCATCATGGAGCCGCAGAGGGCTGCGCAGATAACCGCTGTCAGCGTTGCACCGATGTGTTCATAAGCCTGCGGCGCAGCAACCATCACCAGCACGGTGGAAACAGCCGCAAGAACCGTATTCCGGCTCATGATGCCGATACGCTCATGCACTTGGTCGGTGACAGCGGAGGTCATGGCAAATATCGGCACATCGCACATGGTATAGGCTACATCATACAGTAGATATGCCGCGAAAGACCACAGCAGTTTCACCCAGCCGGGCAATGCGCCGGGAACGGTAAAAAGCACCAGCACCGCCAGCGGCAGGATGATGTTTGATGCGCGTAGATAGGGAAGAAACTTCCCCTTTTTCAGCTTGCCCTTGTCGAGGATGGCACCGAAAATGGGGTCGTTGACGGCATCCCACACGCGGGCAATCAAGAACAGCATACCGACCTGTGCAGCTGTCACACCGATGTCCGTCAGGTACATCTGATAGTAACTGCCGACGAACGTGTTTACAATCCCCTGCCCCGACATGAACAGAGCAAATCCCCACCGTTCTTTGGAATCGGTTCGCATGAGTTGGGTTTCCATAATAAGTCCTCCCTATTCCTGTTCTTGTCTTTTTTCAGCGCGTTGGATAACAACCAGCAGCGGCAGAAGCAGCAGAGCCACAAAGCCGCCCCAAAGGAACATCCCGGCATGGGGGATGTACTGCACTTCTCCGTAAGCATCGAGTTGGGTAGCGGCGCCGCGGATGGAGAGCGAACCAATAAACGGTCCGATGAGCATGGGCAACATGACGGTAAACACCATCTTCACGCCTAAGAAATGCCCCCGCTTGTCCGACGGCAGCGCATCCCGCGCCGAGGCGCCCAAGACTGTCGCCAGCAGCAGACTCCCGCCCATAAGAATGCAGCCGCAAACCACCAGAAGCAAAAGCTGTAAGCGCTGCGGCGTTTGTGTATGGAACCGCCCTTGCAGGTACATCAGGAACATCCCTATAGCAAATACAATTCCCGCAGGGAGGAGAAACTTTCGTTTACCGTACTTGTCCGCCAAGCGGCCGCCCAGTACGCTGAACGCAGCCGCCAATACGAGAACCAATGCCAGCGGGATGACATAGTCCTTTATCCCTAAACCGAACTCCAGATATACCATCAAGTAAGGCATGAATACCTGTGAGGCAATGCCGCTCACGGCAAGGGCAAGGAAAACACAATAGAGCTTGCCGTTGTCTTTGACAACTGCCGGGCGGAAGCCGTAGACCAAATTCGGCACATACGGCGCAGGATTGGGTTGCAAGCCCGGTGCATCTTTGACGAGGAACAGTCCCAGCACCCCACACAATGAAACAATGCCGCCCACCAGCAGGAAGAATGCCTTCCAATTCCCCGCCTGTGTCAAGCCGTCCAGGGCACCGAACACAACCAGCATGGCTATCAGCGGCATCGCTGACAGCACACCCTCCGCACGTCCTCGGTTCTCTTCCGTTGTAACATCGGTCTCCCAGGCGTTGAAAGCGGCATCGTTGGCTGTGGAGCCGAAGAATGTCATCACGCAGTCCATGATAACCACGAACACAGTCGTGAGCATGGCGGCGTTGGCGGCAGGGAACCACCGCGCCGCGTTCTCTTTTGTGAGAAAGGCAAAGGCAAGGATACTGAACCCCCAGAAGATATACCCCCCGGAGAGAAACAGCTTGCGCTTCCCCAGTTTATCCGACAAGCCGCCCATAAGGAGCGTGGTAACCGTAGCCGCTACGGCACTGGCCGCGACCATAACGGCGGCGGCATTTGGGTCATAGGTGACGGTCTTATAGAGGAACACATTGAAATACATATTCTCTACCATCCAAGCCACCTGCCCGATAAGACCGAAGAGCAGTATGTTTGCCCAGATGCGCCCGCCCAGTTTTTGTGTTTGTGTGCTGTTCATTCTGTTATGCTCCTTTGGGATAGTCCGGCGGCAGGGCAATCAAGATGCGGCCGTGCTTGGCGAAGATGCGCTTCCCCTTGCGAATGAATTGCGCCGTGCCGTTTACGATTTCTTGTGCGCCCTCCCGGTACTCCGCGAGGTAGCCCTTGTCTATGGGGAAAGCATGGTGTCCGGGCCAAATGGTGCCGAAGCTCTCCTGTATGGCAAGCAGACGCTCCATACTTTCCAGGAACACTTCCGGCGGGCAGCACTCCCGAAACTCCAAGAGTACCCCCCAAGCGCACACCGTATCGCCGCTGAAGAGCAGCCGCTGCTTCTTGTCCAAAAAGACGCAGGAACCCGGGGTATGTCCTGGAGTGTGGATACACACAACAGTGCGCCCGCCCAAATCAAATGTTTGGCCATCAGTAAAGTAATGATATTCGCCGCCGGGCGGCACAGTCAAAACTTGGGTTAGGAACCGTCGCAGCGGCGTTTTGAGCACAAAAGCAAGCCCGGGCATCAGACTTGAGGTGTAAGCCATATTGCTGTGCATGGCAAAGGTTTCACGGTCATCCGCATGGAGCCAAATGTTACTGAAAAAGTGGTTGCCGCCGATATGATCCACATGGCCGTGCGTATTCACGACCGTAACCGGTAGGTCAGTCAGGCTTTCCACTGCGGATTTCAACCCCGGGAACCCGAAACCCGTGTCTATCAGAAGCGCCTGCGCCGTCCCGCAAAGAAGGTAGCACAAACCTTGGCTCACCGGGCTTTTCTCTTCAATCGCCCAAGTGCCGGGTGCGATAGACTTCGTTTTGTAGTTTAGCATTGGCATAGTATCACTCCTTAAAGAATACCAACAAGTCGGAGACTCTCGCTCTCTCGCCGGGCACGGCTTCGTCATAGCGCAAGGCAGTGATACCCAAGCGTTGCAGAAGTGCTTTGGTAATGCGGGATGCGTAAAGCTTTGCCTCGAGATTGCGCCCGCGGCAAACCTTTTCCCCTGAAACTGCGGCATTCCCGGTTAAAAGCATCTCCGCAGACGCCTGCGCCGGGTGCGCGACGGTGAAGAACTGCCCCTCCGGCAAGTGCAGGAGCGTTTGTATAACGGAGCCCTCGCCGCGAGCAACTTCAAGAAAGCCCGGCGGCAGATTGTAGAAGTACATATGGTCGATAAGGCCCTTGGCTTGCATGAATTCCTGCAAGGCCTCGTCCATGCCGGGAATGAAGCACTCCGGAAACATATGGCTGTCCATGTACTTGATGTCAAAGCCAATGCGTGTGAGTTTGTCCAGTTGTGCAGAGGCTTCCTTGACTATCAAGGCGGGGTCGGGTTTTGTGCCGGCGAAGTCCCTCGGGTCGGCGCGGAAGAAACCATGTGCATCCGTCAAGGGGGAATCAGCCGGAATGCCCGATACAGGTCCCCACTTCACCCTGTCCCACTCGGCGTTGAGCGTGTGGTGCAAGCCAAAGCAGACATCCGTCCGCGCCCCCATGCGTCCATATAAATCTTCGCAGAACGCACCCGGTGCCATGATAGAGAAGTTCTTGATTATGCCGTTCTCCGCGATGCGCTGCATGGCAATGTTCGCACTGCGGGAGGAACCGCCGTCATCGGCACGGGTTATGAAACGGATGTCTTTCATTTCATATGCTCCTTAAAGAAGTTTACGAAAGCCATGATGTTGCGCTCCTCAAAGTAATCCGGTCCGCCGCCGGCGTGCCCCGCGCCCTGCAAGACATCATAGACCAAGTCGTTCGCAGGCAAGACTGCTTGCAGGCGCTCATAGAACTTGCGGCTGTGTTCCTCCAAGACCAGCGGGTCAGCCGTCCCCTGCTGGATAAAAAACGGCGGCACACGGCGGCCGCTTTCGGCAGCATCCGCAATCCAGAACTCCGCAGATCCTTCGTGCATGGGTCGCGGGTCTTTCTTCGGTGTGACGCCTAAGTACTGCTTCACCGTGTGATGAATAAGCAGCTTCACCAGCGGATTGCGGACGGATTTCATGCGTTCGTACATATCCGTCAGACTTGCCCCCGGACAAAGTGCGGCGACCCCTTGGATAGTCAACCCATAGCTTGCGGCCTCCGGCTGCAGAGCCGCAAGGGATACCAGATTCCCCCCTGCCGAGGTGCCAACCAAGAACACATTCTGTGTGTCAAAGCCATATTCTGCTGCATGGAAAGCAAGGAAACGCAAGGCGGCTTTGGTGTCCTCTACAGCGGCGGGGTACTTGTGTTTCGGTGCCAAGCGGTAGTTGACAGAGGCAAGCCCAAAGCCCTCCCGGAGAGCAAAGAAGCCGGGATAGACATGCCAATCCGCCTTGTCCATATGGGAAAACCCGCCGCCGTGCACCAACACAAGCAGAGGCAGTTTTTCCGCCGGGTAAGGAGAACGGTTCGGAAGGTATATATCCAGTTTCTGCTTCGGGTCGGCGCCATAAGGTACATCCGCGTACCGTCGTTCAATCCAATCAAATACAGGTTCGGGAATGTGCGGCTCCAAATTCATCCATTCGGGTACAAAGGGCGCATCGCGGATTGTACCTCTGGCTGCCAGTTCTTCGGTTCGTACATCAAACATCCGCTCCAGTATGCTTGGTTTATGATTCTCTGCCAATCGTCTCGCCCCAAACTGTTTATGAATATAAAATAGTTACAATCGGCAACAAAAAAGCAACCGCCTTCATACCGCAGCAGAATCCTTTTCTGCCTCGGCAGCCGCCATCTCCCGAAGTACTTTCTTATCCACTTTGCCCATTGTATTGCGCGGGAGGAATTCAAGGATTCGGAATACTGTCGGAACAAGGGATTTGGGAAGATGCCGGATACAGTAAGTCCGCAATTCCTCTTGCGATACAGGGGCTGAAACAGTAAGGAATGCTACCGGCACCTCGCCAAGCACGGCATCGGCTTTGCCGGCAACGGCGGCTTCAGTAACAGCGGGGTGGCCTGTAAGGACAGCCTCTATCTCCAACGGCGCGATATTCTCCCCGCCGCGGATGATGAGGTCTTTCATGCGTCCTTTGAAAGTGAATGAACGGTCAGGGTTGCGTACACCAAGGTCACCGGTTTTCATCCACCCGCCCGCGCCGATGGCTTTGTCTGTTTCAATGGGATTGTTATAGTATTCTTGCATGAGGGTAAAGCCGCGCATTTCGATTTCGCCAACTTCACCGTCCGGGAGGACGGCACCGGAAGCGGGGTCGGTAATGCGGCACTGTACCCCCGGAATGGTGCGGCCGATGCTGCCCTCCGCCGGCGGTGCGGACAGCGGATAATTCAGTTCCAAAACGGTGGTCAGCAAATTCTCCGTGAGGGCATAGGTGTGAATGATTTTCGTACAGAATGTATTCACAAAACGAAACAGTATCTCCGGCGAACATTTGTCGGCTCCCACGCCGCAGATACGCAGTTTCAGCGGATTGGTTTTCTTGCTCTCCTCCGGATGCTGACCGTCCGTGTTGATGCCCTCCGCTTCCGCCAATTGCAAAAAGCGCGTCAGGATCGTCGGCACGTAATAAGCGCAGGTGATGCCTCCCGCTTTGGCATCCTCCCACATCTGTGCCGTTGAGGCATATTCACGCAGCACACCGGAACCGCCGGTCGGAATTGCGGCGAGAAGCGTGATAATCCCTGTGTTGTGGTGCATGGGCAGCACATGATGGAAAACGGCCTCCGGTGTCTCACGAAAGCAGGCAAGGGCATAGATGGCCGTTGCACCCAGAAGCGCTTTATGGCTATGCACAATGCCTTTCGGCGTACCGGTGGTGCCGGTGGAGTACTGCAGTACCGCAGGGCTTTCCGGATCCAAGGCGTTGATGTAGGAGAGATAGTCCTCCTCCGAAATGCCCTCCCCAGCGGCAATCAGTTCCTCCATTGGCAGGAAGTCTTTTGGGCAAGCTCCGTTGCCCATGAATACTGCCAAGCGCAACTTAGGGAATGCCGCATCATGAATCTCCCCCGGCTTGCTTTCCGCCGGCGCCGAAACGGCTGCATTCAGTACGCTGACAAAGTCAATCTCCGGCGTACCCTCTGTGAAGAAGAGAACCTCCGTATCGGAGCGCATGAGCTGTGACGCAAAGGCTTCTTTGTGAAAGCCGTCATTATAAGTGACGGCGATGTTGCCGCTCTTGAGTATGCCAAAGAACGTGTGCATCCAAACCGGCCGCTTGGAAGCCCAGATGCCGATATGCGCGCCTCCTCTGTATCCCAACACCAACAACCCTTTGGCTATGGCATCGGAGGCGGCATCAAAATCGCCCCAATTCTGCGTATACCCGCTGTCCAGATAGCGCAGGAGAGGCGCTTTCGGTTGGTTCTGCGCAGTTTCTTTCAGTGCGGCACCAATGGTGGTTTCATCCGGATCCATTTAGTCTCCTTTTCGAACACTTTTGCTAAATCTGATACTCCGCAGAGCGAAGTTTGCTATCGAGTTCTTTCAGCTTCACTTCCAACCACCGGGCACATTTTAACACCGGCAGAAGCAGTAAACCGAAGGCTTTCAGGTGTAACAGCAATACCACACCCAGCGAAATCCCGAGGCATATCCAAGCGAAAGAAGTCACCGGCATCGTTTCCAGTCCCATTGCTTCCCCGACTCCCAGATTCACGAAGAAGAGCATCGGCGGAATGTGCAATACATAAATCTGCATGGAACGCTGACCGATGGTTGTCAGAATCGGCACTTTGCGTGTTGGAATAGCTAAAACCGCACAAAGGCAGCACAAAAACTGCAAACCATACAGCCCCAGTCGAATCAACGGCTGCCAATAGTCAAAGTACGGATCCAAGAAAGCCCGCGACTCTTCACTCCCAATGTATTGTGCATAAAATTCTTTCGGCAGGAAATAAAACAGCACCAGCAACAGAACCAAGCCGCCGCAGCCCAGCCATTTCTGCATTTTTAGCGAGAGCTTACGGAGAAAATCTTCTTTCCAGTATACCCCTGCAAAAAAGAACGGAAGCATATAAACAAACTTCAAGACGAGCAATTGGTCTTCTACTTTCTCATAAGGCACAAGAGTCAAAAAACAGCTCACCAACAGTACAACCGTCAGCACCGGTGTCCCCCGATACTTTCGGAATGGCCATGCTATCAAGAGCCACAAGCCCATAGCGAGCATGAAAAAATCTGCTCCCATATATTGATAAGCAAAGCCTTTGGCGACAATGGAAGCGGAAATGACCGTGATTATACGGGTAAATACAAAGACGGTAAACACATTCACCAACCGCCGATAGAGCCGCTCCGAACTTTGGAGATAGCGCTTTCCGAAGTATCCGGCAAAGAAAACAAAGAGAGGGAGTGTCAAACTCTCCGCCATGCCGAGGAAGGCGGAAACTGCCTGGTGCTCTGCAAAGAATTCCGCCTGCTCACCCATACGGTTCGTCAGGTCGAGCAAAAAGAAATTGTTCAGGACCACAAAGAACATAACCACCGCACGCAAATTGTCATACCGAAGCAACCGCTCAGCAGGAAGTGCCTTCGCAGCGGGTGCTGCGGCTTTTGCAGCGGCACGTTCTTTTCGTGTTTGGTTTTGCTTGAAGGCGCGTGGGTTGCTCATGGCTTGTCCCTTCCGATATGGAATAACAATCCGCTTATCGGTATTATTATACTCCATTTTTTAAGGAAAGTCAACACTATCCCCATAATTAAGAACAAACAGCACCCCGCCGGCCGCAGTACCCTGTAGTGCGGTCGGCGGGACGCTTGGTTTCGCAAGACCTGCCCGTCGCTCAGCTCTTCTTAGCCTTCGCAGCAAGCCGTTGGAAGAACTTCACGACCTCCACAATCGGGATAACGGCAAAAGCCAGCGCCATTCCTACCCCGAACTCCTGCGCATCCACAATGGTTTCCGGTCCGAAGAACACTACGCGCAGCGGCGGTATAAACAGCACGGCGCAGGTCAGCGCAAACGCAATCACGAGAGAACCGACCATCCACCAGTTCATACCGCTCTTGGCAGTCATGACAAAGAGCGAACCGCGCTGGGAGCGCATATTAAATGAGTGGAAAATCTCCGCCATATTCATTACGAGGAAAGCGAGTATCATGCCGTGGGCGTTGATGCCTTCCGGGATAGCGCTTAAGTCGCGGAGGAAGTCCCAAGAACCATAGTGCAGGAAGACACCGGCAAACCACGCCCCGATGGTTAATGCAGACACCATGATGCCCTGATAGCATACATCAATCCCAACCCCGCCGGCAAAAACACCGTCGCGGGCATTGCGCGGCTTTTGTTGCATGATATTATGCTCCGGCTTCTCCATACCGAGAGCCAAGGCAGGGAAGCAGTCTGTAACAAGGTTAATCCAGAGCAGGTGAACGGGCTTGAGAATCGTGATGCTCAGAAGCGAGGCCGTAAAGATGGAAATCACTTCCGACAGATTGGAACCCAAGAGGAACTGAATCGCCTTGCGGATGTTGGTATAGATACGCCGACCCTCGCCGACAGCGGAAACAATCGTCGCAAAATTGTCATCCGCCAAGACCATATCCGCCACGTTCTTGGTGACATCCGTTCCGGTGATTCCCATCCCGACACCGATGTCGGCAGACTTAATAGAGGGTGCGTCATTTACACCGTCCCCGGTCATGGCGGTGATGTTGCCGAGCTTGCGCCAGACGTTGACGATTCGCGTTTTATGCTCCGGTTGTACGCGCGCATAGACGGCAATCTGCTTGATGCGCTCCTCGAAGTCTTCTTCACTGATACCGTCGAGTTCTGCGCCGGTGATGGCCTCCAAACCGTCCTCCAGAATACCGAGCTTGCGGGCGATGGCAACGGCGGTGTCTTTGTGATCGCCGGTAATCATAATCGGACGGATACCGGCCTTGCGGCACTCCGCGACAGCGTCCGCAACCTCCGGGCGCTCGGGATCTATCATGCCGGTCAGACCGATGAAGCACATCTCTTGCTCTAAAAAAGCGGCTTCGCAGCCTTGCTCAGGTGCCTCTGTATATGTCTTCTGCGCCGCCGCCAAAACGCGCAGGGCTTGGTCTGCCATTTTCTTATTTGCCGCACGGATTTCGTCCTTGTCTGGATCCGTAATGGGACGAATACCGTCCGCCGCCAGAATCTGCGTACAGAAGCGCAGAATCTCATCCGGCGCACCTTTGGTATACTGCACTATATTACTGTCCGCTGTTTTTTCATGGACGGTTGACATCATCTTGCGCATACTGTCAAACGGTGCCTCGCAGACACGGGGAAGCTCTTTCTTGAGTTCGTTCTTGGACAGACCGCTCTTGTAAGCAAAGTTAACCAGCGCTACCTCCGTCGGTTCCCCCACGGTCTGCACATCTTCCCCTTCCCCGACCAACTCAGCGTCCGTGCAAAGTGCCATGGCAGTCGCCAGCAAATCTGCGTCACCGGAGGGGACATACGTTTCCACGACAGTCATTTTGTTCTGCGTAAGTGTGCCGGTCTTGTCAGAGCAAATAATCTGCGCACAGCCGAGGGTTTCCACCGCGGTCAGCCGTCGAATGATGGCTTTCTTCTTGGACATATTGGTGACCCCGATGGAAAGCACAATCGTAACCACCGCAGCCAAGCCCTCCGGAATTGCTGCAACAGCCAATGACACCGCGACCATGAACACATCCAGAAGCCCTGTAAAGGTAATCTCCTTGCCGTGGAGGAGGCTATTGACAATATCAAAACCGAAGATGAACAGGCAGATACCCAGTACCAGCCACGTCAGAATCTTCGAGAGTTGCGAGAGTTTGATTTGGAGCGGGGTCTGCCCTTCCTCCGCCTGCTCAATGGCATCGGCGATTTTCCCCATCTCCGTGTCCATGCCGGTTGCCACAACTACGGCACGGCCGCGGCCATAAGCCACGGAGGAACCCATGTATACCATATTCTTGCGGTCACCCAAGGCTACATCGCCGTTGGCACCCGCCAAGAGCTTCCCAATCAGCTTCGATGTCGGCACGCTCTCCCCGGTGAGGGCGGCTTCTTCTATTTTCAGGGAGGCGGCTTCAAATACACGCGCATCCGCCGGGACGGCATCCCCTGCTTCCAGCAGAATCACATCGCCCACTACCAGTTCCGCACTGGGGACGATTGCAACTTCGCCGCCGCGTATGGCGCGGGTTGTGGCTGCGGACATCTCTTGGAGCGCCTCAATCGCAGCCTCTGCCTTGGACTCCTGATACACGCCGAGGATGGCATTGATGAGTACCACAACGAGGATGATAATCACATCCGCCGGAAACTCTTTCTCATGAACGGCCAAAACGGCGGAGATGCCGGCAGCCGCCAGCAATATGATAATCATGGGGTCGGTCATCTGCTTCAGAAAGCGGACAAGCAAGGATTCTTTCTTGCCCTCCTTGAGCTTGTTCGGTCCGTTTTCTGCAAGTCGGTCTGCGGCATCTTGCTTTGTAAGGCCTTGCGCTGTACTTTTTACGTGGTCAAAAACATCCTGTGCCGTTTCGAGATAGTGTTGCATCGGGTGGTCGACTCCTTCTTTCATATTGGGAACCGTGGAATGCAGAGGCGAAAAGAAGCGCCTTGTTTAAAAAAAAGACCTTCGGCAAGACGTACTACGCCCGCCAAAAGGTCTTGCCGTCCCTGAATGCACAGAGCCTGTCCGCCAGAAATACATCAGTATGTATAACGGCTGTTGACGGGCAGGAATTCGCTACTCCCCTTTTCGCTACAACTATTATAGCACAGCCGTTGGGAAAAAGCAAGCGAAAGCAGTAAATTTTCTGTGAACGCCAAAAGCAGAGGTCAAAACAGCCAAATCCATCCGAAGCAAACGACGATCAGTATCCACTGTACCGCAGGATGTAACCCCGCCGCCCATTGCAGCCAATCCGGCAGACTGCTCTGCCATTCTTCCAGCGTTCCGGCGGCACTGACGGCATCGGCGGAAAATGCAACAGCTTGTACGGTCAGGATGGCTACCAGCAAACCGATAATTAATGTTTTTAAGATTTTCTTCCAATGCTCTTGCATAATTTCTCCTCCGACAATAAAGTATTAACGAGGTGTTACTTTTTTGTCGTGCAACTCTCCCATTTTCCTTTTGGAAATAATTAATTAATTCGAACATTTTTCCGCGTTAATGAATACGTACGAGAACCCGTTGATGTGCTCATACGTTTCTCAAAATGGTAACGGGTCATCGAAGGCAGGTAACGGATACAGGGAGGCAGCGACCGTATTCAGGCGTTCGCGGGTATCTAAAAGCCACGCTGGGTCGTGCGGGACATCACGGAAAGTAATGGGTGCGGACAGACCCTCCTCCAAAAGTGCAAGTGTATTATGATACCCAATGAAGCCCTCCAAAAACGACAGGGCGCGGTAGTCCTGCAAGGCCTCGTGAAATACTTTCAGGCGCAAGCTCACCAGCGGTCTTCCCTCCTCGCCGGGATAGACAACGAAAGCATCCCCCGAAGGGAAGGCTCCCCCCGCCGCTGTTTCTTCGTAAGGGTTGATATGCTTATCTTTCGAGAGCTGCGAGTACCAAAAGTTATATCCCCAGTGCAAGAAGCCCTCACAGCGGAACTTCCAGAGTTGCAGACCCAGAACCCTTGTCCGCACCAAGGGCATAGACATAAAGCGGTTGGAGACATACTTATCCCCTTGCCCGCAGCAGTAATACGTCCAAAGATGCGGTACATTCCCAATAAACGGCTCTACGGCCAAATTCGAGGGGATAGGCGTTTCAATCAGCCCGGTTTGGTAGAACTCGTATTCGCTCAGCGCATCAATACAGCGCAAGCCCGGGAAAATCTCCTTTATCAGTGCGGCGTGGCGGCCGTAGGATTCGATATCCTGCAAGCTCGGCTCATCGCTGACATGGACAAAGCAGTTCTCCGTGATGTCCAGACGGCGCAGTTCCGGGAGCAAAGATGCAGCAAAGCTGCGCAGGAAAGCGGCGTATTCCGCACTATCCGCATCGGTATCCCAGCCGAAGAGCTGCTGCCCTTGGGTATCCACAATCTTGGGGGCATGGAGAGCACCCCATTGCGTGAAGAGATGGCACAGCTCAAAGTAACGGATGCCGGCGGCGTGGCAAAGATTTACGAAGCGGCGCAGACGCACAAAGCCAAAGGCATACTGCACGCCCTCCCCTTCCGACGCCGGGAGAACGGTCACATCCGTCAGCTGCACCGTCGGGCGTTCGGTGCCAATCTCCGTGTCCAAAGCCGGGGTGAAGAGCGGCGTGAGGATCATATTCTGCCCATGGTCTGCGGCTGTCTGCACGTAGCGGCGGATAATATCCCAGTGCGCCTCGCTGAATACCGGCACATTATAATAGGTAGCCAAGCAATCGGAGTGGAACCAGTCGGTATAGATGAGCTTCTGCTCCGGCAGTTCGGCAGCGATGACGCGCAGCGTAAAAACACGGGTGAGGCGCGTAGTACCCGCATCCAGTTCAACGGCAATCTGCGCCGTCCCGGCTGTGTCGCAACCAACGGCAATCCAGATGGAGTACCATGTCTCCGGACGAATAAGCAACGCCTCGCCGCCATAGGGGCGCAGAACATCCGGGCACTGTCCGCCGTCGTCCGTGGTCTCATACCAATCGTCGATGCTGCCGCGTGTCGCTTTGCTCAGCGGTACTTCCTCCACGCGGAAGCATTGGACTTCCCCGACGGGAACATCTTCCTGCGCTATGCGAATCGGTGCACAGAGGGCTTGCGCACTCCAAAAGGCAAACTGAAAGGAAATTTCCTCCCCGCAGAGCGCTGTCAGCTCCGTGGTTTCCGGCGCGTCGGGCAAACTGTCCGAGCGCACCCGCACCAATGACGAATACAGCCGGGTTCGTAATTTCAGCATATACGTTTTCCTCAGTTCAATAAAGTCAAAACAGGCCTGTGCGGCCTGCTCATGCAATCACGGTTGCCGTACGGCAACGCAGTAGACGCGCTCGGCGTGTTTCGGCGGCTTATCTGTGGTTAGTTCCCCGTACACATACTTGAGTTCAAAGTTTGCTTTCTTCAGTAGGTGTTTGAGTGTGCGCTCACTATGCACATACTCCGCAAAGTCCTCGCTTTCGCGGAGCCAGAAACCGGCGGGGTTGACGGAGAAGACATCCATATGTATGTGTGTCACAGCGTTCTTTCTGTCCCAAGCGTTTTGCCAGACACAGTAGGTACTTTCGTCCTCATAAACGAACGTGTGGTTTGCAAGGATGCTCTCGTGTTTGTATTCGGTATTGACATCAAACACAAAGGGAGCGTTCGGCTCCAAGAAGTTATACAATCGCTTCAGGAATGTGGCCAAATCCTTTTCTGCAAGGTGGTTGACGGAGTCAGTCAAACAGACGGCTCCGCGGGCTGTACCGTAAAGGTCAAGCGCCTCCAATCTCTGGTGCAGGAACATCGGCGCTTTGGCATCCTCTGCAGCATGTGCTTTTGCCTGTGCGTAGGCAAGCATCTCCTCTGAGGCATCCACACCAATCATGTCGAAGCCGTGATGCTGTAAGGGATAGGTAAACCCCCCGGTTCCGCAGGCAAGGTCAAGAAGCGTATCGCCGGAGCGAACGCCATTCGACAACAGAAGCGCCGTCACATAATCCGCGCGCTTGGCATAGTTCATATTGCCGGTGAAGCTGTCATAGCAATGCGCTAAAGCTTTGTAACTCATGGCAACCTACTCTTTCATACATCCATAGCAAAAATGGTCTGTAAGTTGGCTACAGCCGGCTGCATCAGCCGACTTTTCTCCTCGCCTCGGCGATGGCTTCCTCCCCGAAGAGGCGCTCGAAGAGCATGTGGAAAGTATCATTACCGTATACCAAGGATCGGTTGACACGGCTGATGGTGGCGGTGGAAGCGCCGGTACGGTCCACTATCTCTGCATAAACGCGCTTTTCATTGAGCATCTTTGCTACCATGAGGCGTTGCGCAAATGCCTTGAGTTCCGGCATGGTACACAAGTCTTCGAGAAAGCTCCGCATCTCCTTTTCTGTTTTCAGGGACAGGACGGCTTTACAGAAAAGCTGTATGCTCTCCTCGTGAATGGCTTCTTTCATCAGGGGTTCCTCCTAAACACAGACAAAAAATGGATATTAATCCCTCTCCACCTGTTTCATACCGCTCGGTTGATTTAATACATTAAATTGTGGTAGTATTATACCACATTCATAAGCATTTGTAAAGATAGTATTTGCGGATTTTTTGTAAAAAGTCCGTAAATATTATCATAGTTATCAGCAAATACCAAATAATTTACAGGTTCAGGAAATATTCGACAATATGTGACACTAAAATAAGGTATGCTTGTCAAAAAATGTCACTTAGGGCAACGACAGCAATGCCCGCTCCGGACAAGGCTTCTTCTGCAAGAGCGTTGTCATTGACGCGCAGGATAAGGATGGCGGCATCTTTGGTGCGGTTTTCGTAGGCAAAAGCGTACTCCACATTGACACCGGCTTCCGCCAGCACACGCACCGGACGGATGGCACTACCGGGCGCATCGCCAATTTTGACAAGAATGACCTCGGCTGCCTTGCTGGTCATCCCGGCGGCAGAGAGAACCGCGACGCCCTTATCCGGATCATTGACAAGCATCCGCAGAATGCCGGTTTCGGTACGCTCTGCAATGCTGAAAGCATGAATGTCGATACCCGCTTCCGCCAAGGTAGAGAGAACAGCATCCAAGCGGCCGGGTGCGTTTTCAAGGAATACGGAGAGTTGCTTAGACATAGGGAATGCCTCCTGTCAGTTTATAAGGGATTGATACAAAAAAAGGGGAAGCCCGCCCCCGAAAGTCAGCAGGGGCTTCCCTTCGTATTTGCATTATTTCTTCTCGCCCACATTATAATCAATGATGTGGCGGTTATCGATGACACGTTTCGCCTTGCCCTCGGAGCGCGGGAGGGAGCGCGGTTCCACAAGCTTGATGGCAGCGGACACGCCCAAAGTGGATAGCATGGCTGCGGAGAGTTTCTTCTCCAGAGCCTCCATCTCGCGCACAGAGTCGGTAAACTTGTCGGCGGTCATTTCCACTTTGACGGTCATAACATCCAGATTGTTCTGGCGGCTGACCTCAATCAGGTAGTTCGGCTCGTAGCCCTCGCGGAGGATGACGTGTTCCACCTGCGACGGGAAGACGTTCACGCCGCGAATGATGAGCATGTCATCGGAACGGCCGACCGGTTTGGACATCCGCACAAGTGTGCGTCCGCACGAGCATTTTTCGCGGTGGATGGCACAGATGTCGCGGGTGCGGTAGCGCACCAGCGGGAGCGCCTCTTTGCCGATGCAGGTAAAGACCAATTCGCCGTATTCGCCGTCCGGCAGCGGCTCAAGCGTTTCGGGGTCGATGATTTCGGGATAGAAGTAATCCTCGCAGACGTGCAGTCCGTTAAAGGCTTCGCAGTCATAGGACACGCCGGGGCCGGCAATCTCCGAAAGTCCGTAAATATCATGCGCTTTGATGTCCAGAAGCGTTTCTATGCCGGCACGCATTTCCGGCGTCCACGGTTCGGCGCCGAAAATGCCGGCGCGCACGGCGAGGGATTTCGGGTCAATGCCCATCTGTGCGATGGTTTCGCCGATAAACATGGCATAGGAAGGGGTGCAGCAAAGAATGTTCGAACCGAAGTCCTGCAGGATCTGTACCTGCCGGGCAGTATTGCCGCTGCTTACCGGAATGACCGTAGCGCCTAATAGTTCGGCGCCGTCATGCAGCCCCAAGCCTCCGGTGAAAAGTCCGTAACCATAGGATACATGGACGTAGTCATCTTTTGTGCATCCGGCCGCTACCAGAGCGCGGGCAGCCCCTTCTGCCCAATGGAGGACATCTTCTGCTGTATAGCCGACAACGGTCTGTTTGCCGGTAGTGCCGCTGGAGGCATGGATACGAATCAATCGCTCCTTCGGGACGGCAAAGAGTCCGTAGGGATAGTTGTCGCGCAAGTCTTGCTTCACCGTAAAGGGAAGCTTATGCAAATCGTCAATGGAATGAATATCCTCCGGCGAGAGTCCGATTTCGTCAAATTTCTTCTTATAGAACGGGACATTTTCATAGCAGTTTTTGGTCATCTGAATCAGACGTGCGGATTGGATGTGATGGAGATAGTCGCGGGAGGCGCATTCAATCTCCGGTTGATAAAACATACCCATGGACTTCATTCCTTTCGGTGCGGTGATTGGAATAGTAACGGTTAGGCAGACCGATACGATTCAATGCGTATATTATAGCACATTGAATCGCATTTGTCAAAGGTATTTGCAGATTTTTCAGCCGCCTGAATCCATCAGATAAACTTTATCTCCGGTTCCAGCAAGACACCGTTATTCTTCTGAACCACTTCCTGAATGAGGGCTATGAGTGTGCGCACATCCTTGGCGGTAGCACCGCCTTTGTTGACAATGAAGCCGGCGTGCTTCTCCGAGACCTGTGCGCCGCCGATAGACTTGCCTTTCAGATTGTTCTGCTCTATCAGTCCGCCGGCAAAGAAGCCCGGCGGCCGCTTGAAGACGCTCCCGGCTGAGGGGTATTCCAGTGGCTGCTTGTCTTTTCGTTTCTGCATGACGGCATCCATGCGCTCCCTTATAGCCGCCGGTTCATCCGGAGAAAGGGCAAAGCTTGCCTCCGTAACAACATAGCTTGGGTGGTCTGTGAAGAAGCTGTGCCGATAACCGAAAGCGCAATCCTCTGCCAAGAGGGTGCTCTCCCCATCCGCCGTTACGGCTTTGACAGATACGCACACATCTTTCAGTTCGCCGCCATAGGCGCCGGCATTCATATATACCCCGCCGCCAACGGAACCGGGAATGCCGAACGCAAACTCCAAGCCTGCCAGTCCTTGCTGCTGCGCGTAAAGACATAAGTCCGACAGCTTCTCCCCTGCCCCGGCAGTCACCGTATTGCCTTTCACAGAAAAGCCGGTGAGCCGTTCTGTAGAGAGAACCACGCACTCCAAACCGGAGTCTTTTACCAGCAAGTCACTCCCGCGGCCTAATGTGAATACACTTTCGCCTGCCTCTGCGCTAAGACGCAGTACGGACTGCACTTGCGCCGCGTCTCCCGGATAAACCATCAAAGCCGCCGGACCACCGATGCGGAATGTTGTCTTTTGGGACATCGGTACGTCTTTCGCATAGGGTATGCCTTGGTTCTCCAATGCCTGATAAAGCTTCTGAAAACGATTCTCCATGTGCGTCTCCCTTTTGACGGCTTGACAGCACCAACCCAAAGGGCTGATGCCCCTTGTTTATTGTATGCGGCACGGGCGGTGCTTTATACATTCGGTGCAAGGGGCGAAGATGGAGCATTGCTCCATACCCACGTCACTCGGTAAGTGCCGCCGCGCCGATGATACCGGCGTCATTACCGAGCACAGCCGGGACAAGCCGTGTTTGAACACGGGCATAGATAGAGTAGCGTTCATTCTTGACCAACTCACGGAGGGGCTTCAGAAGATTCTCCCCCTCATTACCGATGCCGCCGCCGATGCAGATAACTTCCGGTTGGAGGGCGTTGATAATGTTCCCCAATCCCACCGCAAGGTAATGCATATAGCGTTCCACGACATACACACCGGCTTTATCCCCGGCGCGCCAAGCATCGAAAGATGTGCGGCCGTCCACATTGTCCAAGGAACCGCCGGCTATCTCCCAGAGCTTGGAATCCTTATGGATTTCCATGGCTTCTTTGGTTTGGTCAATGAGAGCGGGGGCGGAAGCATACTTCTCCCAGCAGCCGCGCCGACCGCAGTTACAGGGCAGACCGTCGATGCAGACGACCATATGCCCCATCTCGCCGGCGGCATCATTAACACCGGTTACGATTTTATTGTTGATGACAATACCGCTGCCGACGCCGGTTCCGAGCGTAACGGCCACAAAGGACTGCGTCCCTTTGCCGGCACCCGCGAGAGCTTCGCCGAGCGCCGCGCAGTTGGCATCGTTGTCCAGATAAACAGGCTTTTGGAGGAGAGCCTCCAGCATTTCCTTAGCGGGCACCTGCCGGAATCCCAGGTTGTTAGCGAACTCAATAAAGCCGTTCTCCTTATTGACGCTGCCGGGGGTGCCTACCCCTATAGATTGGACATCCTCCATGGCTATGCCGGCATCTTGGACAGCAAGGCCACAAGCCTCTTTGATGGAGGCAAAGATTTCTGCTGCCGGGCGGCCGGCACGGGTTTTGACCACACCTCTGCCCACTATATCCAATTTCTCATCCACCACGCCTACGCTGATGTTCGTTCCGCCCAAGTCTACGCCGAGTGTATACATAATGTTTCCCCTTTATCATGAACTAATGCTTATATTTTACCATGGTCGGCGGCTCATGTCAAGGGGGTAGGCGTTTTTTTTCGTGTTTTGTTTATTTCATCAGCAGCTCCATAAAGTGCTTTCGGACAATGCTCCGGATATACTGATTGACTTCCGGGGAGGACATATGCTTCTGCACAACTTCCAGAGCGGCGCGGCGCATAATGGCATAAGCATCGGGGCTGCGCAGATACGAAGTGAGGTAACCGTTCATATTCGGAGCCGGCCCCACGGGACCGGTTGCGCCATCGCGTCCCCGCGGTCCGGTTGGACCCGTCACGCCGGTAGCGCCGTCACGGCCGTGGTAACCATCCGCACCGTCTTTGCCTGCCGGTCCGGTGGCGCCTGTGGCACCGGTCGGACCTGTCGGACCGGGTTCCCCGACTTCCCCACGCACGGAGATGCCCTGCGGACCTGCAGGACCGGTAACCCCAACAGGACCGCGTTCCCCACGCGCTCCGGTTGCCCCCGTCGCTCCTGTAGCACCGACAGCTCCGGGTAAACCTTGAATGCCCTGCGGTCCGCGCTGACCGTCAACGCCGTTTTGCCCGGGCAAACCTCTGGGACCTTGTATGCCCTGGGGACCGGTTGCCCCATCCCGCCCGGGCAAACCCTGAATGCCCTGCGGTCCCGTCGGTCCTGCCAAAACCTGCACCTGCCGTATATCCGCATGGCTTATATCAAATGGATTATTCATGAGTACGCCCCCATCTGTCAAAAATACACACCTATTCGCGTATATATATGAAAAACAGAGCGTTTTCATGCTATCACCAACGCCTTCGGCATTCATCCGGAGGCAAGATGGAAATTACAAACGGTAACAAAAAAAATCTAAATATTTTTCATTACGGCAGCCTCTACCGTAAAGGCAAAACGATTGCCTAAGTCTGTACATGTGACGAGCTGCTCCAAGATGACCGTCCAGACTAAGAGACTGCGAGTGTTCGGTTCATGAGAGAACAACGTCTGCTGCGAACCTGTGACTATCTCATCACAGGCTTCCTCGATGTCGCCCATTTCGCGCGTGAGGAGGAGCATATCCTCCGTGACTTTTTTGCGGTGCGGAAGAAGCCCGAGGAGCTTCGCCACACAATCGGCCTGGCGGGCAAAGTGCCCGGCAAGATCCGAGACAGCATCCGGAACTTCCGGCACCTGAAGTGAGTAGACTTGCCGTAGGGCGTGTTCCGCAGAAGCTGTCAGGCGGTCTAATCCAACTGTCAGATCCATGAGGTCGGCACGCTCCATGGGCGGAAGAAAGTCCGCTATAAGGGCTTCTGTCATGGCGCGGCGAATGAAGCGGCTTTGGCGCAATTCCTCCCGCAGGAGGTTCAGCACTTCGGGGTGCCGCAGGAAGTCATAGTTCCGCAGGGCATCCGCCAATGCATTGGCTGCGCGGGAAAGGCAAGCTGCCTGCGCCTCGAGGTTATGGAAGTAATCATACTTATCTTTGGGCATCGTGCATCTCCTATATAACAGAATATAAATCAGAACAGTTTCAAAAACAGCAGTGCCATGCCCCAGCCAATCAGCCCGCAGCCGGGAAAAGTCATCACCCAAGCAAGCGCCATTTCGCCGACCACGCGCCAGTTGACACTGCGCATGGACTTGACGGCACCCACCCCCATAATGGCCGTGGTCTTGGTATGTGTTGTGCTGACCGGGACGCCGCCGAATGTGGCAAGTAAGAGGCAAAGCGTAGCTGCCAAATCGGCAGCAAAGCCCTCGTGCGCCTCCAGCTTCACCATATCCATGCCGACGGATTTGATAATCTTATAACCGCCGACAGAAGTGCCCACCGCCATGGTGATTGAACACAATGCCATGAGCCACAGCGGAATCGTGAAATTTTCTGTTCCTGCGTCCCCGCCGGCAAGTGTTATGCCGAGCAGGAAAACACCGAGGAACTTTTGACCATCCTGCGCACCGTGCATGAATGCGCTCCCGGCGGCGGCGGCAATCTGCCCGCCGCGAAAAAAGGCGGCATGGCGCAGACGGTTCAAGTGGCCTGCCAAAGTGAATACGCCTTTCCCCGAAAGCCAGCCCAAGCCGAAGCCCAGTATCGCCGAGAGGGCAAGCCCGTAGAGGACTTTCACCCACTCATGACCGTTTACGCCGCTGAAACCGTGGTTGATTGCAATAGCGGCTCCTGTCAGACCTGCTATGAGCGCATGGCTCTCGCTTGTCGGGATGCCGAACTTCCATGCGATAACGGCCCAGAGAACAATAGCGACCATGGCAGCGCAAAGGGCAACCGTCGCTTTGTGGGCATCGTCCCCAAAATCTACCATGTTATATATGGTCTGGGAGACAGAAGCGTTGACAGCTGTCATGACCAGTAAACCAAGGAAGTTCAGCACCGCCGCCATCCCGATGGCTTTACGCGCTTCCAGAGAACGCGTGGAAACGCAGGTGGCGATTGCGTTTGGGGCATCTGTCCAGCCATTGACAAAGATAACGCCCAACGTCATTACTGCCGTAAAAGCCATGACCGGGTTGCCTGTAACCAATTGGATGAACGCTGTGAACGGCATTTTGCCTCCTTACTATGAATCATTTACAGTTAATCGTATAGGGCCGCGGCATCGATTGTTCTATTCGTTCGTCTTTTCGAAAAGACTGCCGCCAAAGGCATCTATGCCCACAAACAGAGGGAAATCCTTGAATTTCAATTGCTTGACGCTTTCACAGCCGAGGTCTTGGAATGCAATTTCTTCGCAAGCAATAATATGCCGGGCTGCCAAGGCACCGGCGCCGCCAACCGCGCAAAAATAGACGGCCTGATGCTCTTGGAGTGCTGTAACCACGGCTTGCGAACGCTCTCCCTTCCCTATGATGCCCGCCAAGCCCTGCTCCAGTAGCAGCGGCGTATAGGGGTCCATGCGACTGCTTGTGGTGGGACCGCAGGAGCCGATTACCATGCCGGGCTTGGTCGGTGTAGGGCCTGCATAGTATATGACCGCACCGTCCAGTTGGAATGGGAGAGCCTCACTGCTTTCGCCGCGAAGAATGGAAACGATGCGCTTGTGTGCTGCGTCACGCGCAGTATAGACCGTACCTGACAGGAGAACCTGTTGACCGGAACGCAGTTGCGGCATTCGCGTGCGTATCTCCTCTGTGCGTATGCTTATCGGTTCCATAAATCGTATTCCCCCAGGTGCTGTTTCAGAATTTTACGGCATAAACAAATCGCTTGTTACTGCGACCATTGTCAATTCTCCATACGGATTTGACCGGCAGTGGGAAGGTTGTCATCTGCGGCAGTTGCTTCCTGCTCACACTTCTGCAGTTTCTCACGGAGCAACAGATTCTCGCGCTCCAGCTCCTCAGCAAGGTCGCGGGCTTCGTATAATGAGTGGAGTATTGCTTCCAGCTCTTTGCGGATTCGTTTACTGTCCGACGCAAGAAGCTCTTGCCGCAGGCGGTCATTCTCTTTCCGCAAGGCTTCAGCGCGAGCTTCGGATTCTTTGATATAGGCCAATACGTCCTCTTTGCGGAAGCCGTTCACGGCTGTACGAAAGAAATCTCCGGTCATGGCTCCTCCCATACACTTATCAATGCATCTGCGTTATCAGCTATGCGGGCACTTTGCTTCGGGCCTCTGCGGAGGATTTCTTTAGTGCCGTCTGCATTGATACGGATAAACCAACAATACGTATCGGTTAAAATAGGGCTTGCTGCTTGCGAAGCCAACTCTTCCGCTTCACCGTTCTCGCAGAGCCAAAGGTGCGCTGCCTCTGCTTGCATATCTGCGAATAGCAGCGCTTTGTCTGTACCGGGTGCCACATAAATGTTCATATTTGCGGCGCGGAACAGCTCTTTATTCTCAAGACCGTTATACCAATACAGCGCTTGCGTGCCGTCGTCCTCTGATGATTTGTAATACAAACCGTCAGTTGTTAAACCGCTCCAGTTGTCGGTGCGGACAGCCGCGTTCAGGAGTACAGATGGTTCCATTGCCGTTTCCGTGACGGCACTTGCGTAAAGGGAAGAAGTCGTCTTGTCCGCATTGGTTTGCAGAGCAAGGAGCGTATTTCCGCCATTGATAAAGGCAAACGACCATTCACCGGTTTCGGACTTTTCTTGGAGAGCTACCTCGACCGGAGAGCCATTGACAATGCGCAGTAACCACATACCCAAATCAGCCGGATCCGATTTGACACCGAGAATTCTTTCACGGACGGCCTCCTGACCGCCGGACTCCAGAAGGGCGGCCAATTCTTCGACGGAGGGCTTATCCTGCTCGGTTCTTTCTAAGAGATACTTATGATAAACAATCGCCGGGGATCCGTTTAGCGTATATGCGTTGAGGAATTGCAGAGATAGAATGTTCTCTGTCAGCTTATAGGACATTTTGCCGGTCCATACGCAGAGTTCACTCGCCGCTGTGGTTACAGATGTGGGGTCGGATAGGATAACTTCGACAGCTTGGCGGGCACTGTCACGGCGTTCCTTGGCTCGATAACTCTTCATGTCATTCTCATAAAGCAAGTCGCCGCCCCAACTGGTAAGCCAACCGTTTGGATAATCAGTACGGTTGGGCTTTTTTATTCTTGCGTCTGCTTCTTTATAACTGTCGGTGTAATACTTGCTGCCGGGGGTGTCGGTGGATTCGTCCTCGGTTTCGGCAGCAGGGGTTTCGGTTGTGTCCGTAGCGGGAACTATGGAGGAAAGGTAATATAGGTTGCCTCCGGGTGTATAATTGTCGGCAATTTCTGTTACCGCAGCGGCAATCGTCGTTGGCGCACCGTCAGCGGTTACGATTTGCAGGGACTGGGTTGTGTCTGCATTCGGGACTTTGAGGAGCAGTTCTTGGACAGGTTGGCTGTGGAACGACACTATTGCGGCTTGGGCGGCTATTTCCTGCGGCTCTTGACCGGGGTGAATGCGCTGTATCCTTTGGACACCGCCGCCGGATTTTGCGGTGAGGAATATGGCCTTGGATCCGCTTTCACCGTACATCTGACCGCCGGACTGTATCTGGGTATCCGTAGAATCCGCAGCGCGCCAAAGCCGCACAGAACCTTGGCGAACGAAATAGACATACGCACCATCTGCGGAGGCAATCCAGCCTTTGGTGACGTTACGGAGTATGAGTTCGCCGCCGGCCTTGCGCGACTTTTTGGAGGAGATGCTCAGGCGGTAGAGGTTCATGGTGCCGTTGACCTCTGCATCATAAAAGAGATACGCACCGTCATCCGTGAAGTATGCTTGGGCTGGGATGCCTTTCAAGCTGATTTCGCCGTAGCGGTTGGTCGCTGCAAGTGCCGTTTCGCCGCGCGTGAAGACGGTCATACGCTCACTGCCCGGAGCGGTGGAGGGTTTCTCTCCATGCAGAATAGCGATGACAATCCACAACAGACACAGCAAACCTACACCGCCGAGAACGGCAGCAAAGATAGGTCTGCGTGTGGATTTGTTGGTGATTCGTTTCAGCGGCACGTTTGTAGCACTCTTTTCTTATGGGAGCTGCATAATTATCCTTTATACTATTATAACCTATTATTGGTAAAAAGGCAAGAGGATTTGTAATTTTGGTTTTACTTTGCTCACGCCCCAACGCCAAGCGCCCTCCCGAGGGAGGGCGCTTTGGGACTCTTAGGGGTATGTGCGGTTGACCGCACGGTGGAGCTTAGGCCCAGATCCAGCCGAACATCCAGTTGAAGATGGA